>NZ_JBEZIX010000006.1:0-233749 GCF_040651315.1 Streptomyces sp. NPDC048506 | reverse complement strand
CCGCCCCCGTCTGTGGGCCCCGCCGCCCTTCTATCGCGGGGGCGCCCCGCTCTGTCGTGCTCAGGCCGCGTCGTGCCCCTGCCGCCCTCAGATACCGCCCTCAGACGCCCGACTGGCCGTCCGGCTCCGGCGCGGCGCCGAACCGGCGGTCCCGCTTCGCGTACTCCAGGCAGGCGTCCCACAGGTTCCGGCGGTCGAAGTCCGGCCAGAGGATGTCCTGGAACACCATCTCGGCGTAGGCGCTCTGCCAGATCAGGTAGTTCGAGGTCCGCTGCTCACCGGAGGGCCGGACGAAGAGGTCCACGTCCGGCATGTCCGGGTAGTACATGTACTTCGCGATGGTCTTCTCGTTCACCTTCGACGGGTCCAGCTTGCCGGCCCGTACGTCCGCCGCAATGGCCGCCGCGGCGTCCGCGATCTCCGCGCGACCGCCGTAATTCACGCAGAAATACAGCGTCATCGCGTCATTGTTCTTGGTCTGCTCCTGGGCGATCTGGAGCTCCTGGACCACGGACTTCCACAGCTTCGGCATCCGCCCGACCCAGCGGATACGAATGCCGAGGGCATCCATTTCGTCACGGCGCCGCCGGATCACATCGCGGTTGAAGTTCATCAGGAAGCGGACCTCCTCGGGCGACCGCTTCCAGTTCTCCGTCGAGAAGGCGTAGAGCGAAAGGTTCTTCACGCCCATCTCGATGCAGCCCTTGAGGACGTCCAGGACGACACCCTCACCGACCTTGTGGCCCTCGGTGCGGGGCAGCCCGCGTTCCTTGGCCCACCGGCCGTTCCCGTCCATCACCACGGCCACATGGTTCGGGACGAGTTCCCCGGGGATCTTCGGCGGCCGCGCACCGGAAGGGTGCGGCTCGGGCGTGACGTACTCGCGTCGGTTGCGGCCCAGAATCCCGCGACGTGCCATGCGGCCCACTTCTCCTATGTGTGTCAGCTTGCTATTGCTCTACGTACCGGAGGGAACGCAGGCCCCGCTCCAGGTGCCAGTGCAGGTACGCCGTGACCAGCCCGCTGCCCTCCCGGGCGTGACGGGCCTCGCAGGCGTCCGCGGTCTCCCAGTCGCCGGTCAGCAGCGCGCTGAGGAGCCCGATGGCCTCTGAGGAGGGTACGACGCTTCCGGGCACCCGGCAGTCGCCGCATATCACCCCGCCCGACGCGACCGAGAAGAACCGGTTGGGGCCGGGCAGCCCGCACCGCGCACAGCTGTCGAAGCTGGGCGCATAGCCGTTGACGGCCAGCGAGCGCAGCAGGAAGGCGTCCAGTACGAGGTGGGGTGCGTGCTCGCCGCGGGCGAGCGTCCGCAGTCCGCCCACCAGCAGCAGGTACTGCTGCACCGCGGGCTCGCCCTCGTGGTCGGTGAACCGCTCGGCGGTCTCCAGCATGGCCGTGCCGGCCGTGTAGCGGGCGTAGTCGGTGACGATCCCGCTACCGTAAGCGGCGATCGTCTCGCTCTGCGTGCACAGCGGCAGCCCGCGCCCGACCAGTTCGCTCCCCCGCGCGTAGAACTGCACGTCGACGTGCGAGAACGGCTCCAGCCGCGCCCCGAACTTGGACTTCGTCCGGCGCACCCCCCGGGCCACCGCCCGCACCCGGCCGTGCCCCCGGGTGAGCAGCGTGATGATCCGGTCCGCCTCACCCAGCTTCTGGGTGCGCAGCACGATGCCGTCGTCGCGGAACAGACTCATGGCGCCATTGTTCCGTATGGCGGGGGCTCCCACGTTGCCGGCTGCGGCGCCATGGGGGTTTGTCGCCGTTGCTCCCCCACTGCCTGAAGGGCGGGTGGGTCGGACGTGCGGGTCTCCGGCAAGTGGATCCCTGGTCAGCGTGCGATCTCGTCCAGCAGCGCTGCCAGCTCCGTCGCCCGCGAGAACATCGGCCAGTGCCCGGTGGGAAGGTGACGCAGGTCCATCCGGGCCATCGGCCCGAAGATCGGATTGCCGCTGTCGGCCAGGGCATGCACCTGTTCCGGCGTGAAGGTTGAAGCGATCACCGAGCAGGGCGAGTCCGACGGCGCCGTGGGGCGGGCCAGGGGTCGGGTGGCGGTCGCAAAGGGCTGCGGCGTAGCCAACGTGCGTATCCGTGCGAGATGTTCGCCGGTCAGACCGGCCAGGCTGGCCGGCTCCGCTTCCGGATCGAACGGCGGCACCGGGAGCCGCCAGCCCTCCCCCTCCTCCGCGACCTGCATGCGCCACTCCGCCTGCGTCTGCGGCTTGTTGAAGTCGATCACCGCCATGCCGTCGGGCAACGGTCCCGCGTCCACGTAGACGACCCGCGCGATCCGTTCCGGGATCCGGTCAGCCGCACCGGTGACCGGAACGCTCCCCCCGCTGTGCCCGACCAGCACCACATCCCGTAGGTCGTGCTCCTCGATGACGCGGACGATGTCATCGATATGCGTGTACACGTCCACATCCGGCGTGGCTTCGGATGCCCGGTCGGCAAGCCCGGTCAGAGTGAGCGGGTGGACATGGTGTCCCGCCGCCCGCAGCCGTGGCGTCACGTCTTGCCAGGCCCATGCGCCGAGCCAGAACCCGGGAACCAGAACGATTGCTGCCATGGCCGCCTCTTTTCTCCTGCTTGTCCCGCCGTGTTCGGCCCGAGGTTAGGCGCGATGGCGGACATCTACCGTCCTAGTTCCACGACAGTCGAGGACTGCCCGGCAGGTCATGCGACCCATCGGACAGCACCTAAGGCCGCTCCCCCCGTGAGCGCTCCGGCAGGACGACCCCGGCCCGCGCGAGGGCCTCCCGCATGGGAACACTGGGGCGCGGAGCTCAAGTACCGCCGGGAGCTCGCCGGCCTGACGCAGGGCGAACTGGGGCGGCGGGTGTTCGTCTCCGGCGGCTACATCGGCCAGTTCGAGCAGGCGATCCGCAAGCCACAGCTGGATGTGGCGATCCGGATCGACGAGGTGCTACAAACCGACGGCTTTTCGAGCGGGCCTGGCGCAAGCTGATCGACGACAAGCGGTATGCGGATTACTTCGCGGCTGCGGCGGAACTGGAGCGGCTGGCAACGAAGATCTGCGAATTCGAGCCAATGATCGTGCCTGGGCTGTTGCAGACGGCGGCATACACGCGAGCGCTCAAGTACGCAGGCGATCCGTTCGCCAGAAAGGAGCTGATCGAAGCAGGAGTCCAGTCCCGACTGGATCGAGCCGTCATCCTCAAGGACGCTACTCGGCCCATGTATTGGGCAGTGCTGCACGAGGCCGTACTGCGGGTGCCAGTAGGCGGGCCGACCGTCATGGCCGAGCAGCTGGAGCACACCGTGCGACTCACGCGTGAACGGAAGATCCTGCTACAAGTCCTTCCATTCGCTGTGGGAGCGTATCCAGTCATGGGCAAGTCGCTGCGACTCATGGAGTTTGAGGACGCCCCGCCGACCGCCTATACAGAAGGCGTGTATTCGGGGAATTTGCTGGACGATCCGGCCGTAGTGAAGCGCGCACAGGAAGCCTACGATCTGTTCAGGGCCGCCGCGCTGTCGTCGGAAGCGTCCCTAGCCCTGATCGAATCGGCGGCGGAGGACTACAGGCGATGCGCGAGTTCGACCTGAGCACTGCCCAGTGGCGCAAGAGCAGCTACAGCGACGACAACAACGGCAACTGCATCGAGGTCGCCGACGGCGTCATCGGACTCGTCCCCGTCCGTGACAGCAAGAATCCGCACGGTCCGGCGGTCACGTTCCGGGCGCCCGCCTGGTCCGCTTTCATCAATGCCGTCAAGAACGCGCGGTTCGAGACCGCCTGACCGGCCTTCACCACGTGCTCACAGGAAGAGCGCACAGGCCCCGCCATCTGCCCTGGATGACGGGGCCGCATCACGTTAATGTCCCGTTATCGTGGGCGGATGGTGACCTTCCGTACTTCTCAGTCACCCCTTGGGATCTGGCCCTCACGGCACGTCAACTCCCCGGTAGCATCCGGTGACGATCGGCACACGGAGCCGTGATGGCCGGCCGCCCCCCGTCAGTACCCCCAATTGAGGATCTCGATGACATCCATACCGGAGGCGCTGTTGTGGTGCCTCAGCGCAGGTACGGCCGCCGCCGTGGTCCTGGCGGCGCTCTCGATCCGGGCGAGTGGACAGCGCAAAGCCCTGAGAGCGCGTCTCACCGCCGCTGAGGAACAGAACAGCGCCACGCTCCACAGCAATACGGAGCTCTCGGCCCGGCTGCGCGCCACCGAGGCCGAGATCCGGCATCTGGCCGGGACCCGGCTGCCCGACCTGACGACGGCACTGGCCCATCCGCACGTTCCCGTGCGGGGGCTGCTGGACAGCCGGTTCGCCGGGTCGGAGACCGACCAGGCACTCAACGCCGTACTGGAGCAGGTCGGCGAGGCCATCACCAAGGAGCGGGCCCGGGTCGACGCGGCGGCGCAGTCCACGCTGCGCGGCGCGACCACCACCATCCAGGCGCTGCTCTACCGCCTCCAGACGGCGTTGCAGGACATGCAGCACCGCTACGACGACCCGAACGTCGCCCAGGACCTGCTGAACGCCGACTTCCTCAACGAGCAGGCGCTGCGGCGCATCCAGGCCACCGGTGTGGTGTGCGGGGCATGGCCGGGGCTGACCCGGGAGGACTCCTACCTCGCCGAGCTGGTGGTCGGCGCCGCCTCGCGGCTGCGCGGCTACGAGCGCGTACAGGTCAGCAACCAGCTGCGCGACCCGGTCGCGGTGGTGGCGCGGGCGGTCGAGCCGATCGCGATCACCGTCACCGAGCTGCTCGCCAACGCGCTGCACCACTCGCACCGTGAACTGCCCGTCACCGTGACGCTCCAGCAGGGCAACCGCGGCGCCTCGATCATCGTCGACGACTACGGCGTCGGTATGCACGACGACGAGGTCAAGGCCGCGATGGAGCTCCTGGCGAGCGACACCGACCTGCTGCTGACCCAGCTCGGTGACCCGCCGCGGTCCGGCTTCGCGGCGGCCGGCCAGTTGGTGCGCCAGTACGGCTTCGGTGTGCACGTCGAGTCGTCGCCGTACGGCGGTGTGCGGGCCGTGGTCTACATCCCGGGTGACCCCCTCCTCACCCTCCTCGACGAGAGCACCCAACCCATGTCCGTGATGGCTCCGCTGCCGAATCGTTCCGGCGCTTCCGGGCCCGCCGTGCTCCCGACCGGAGCCGCTGCTCCCACCCCCCACGCCCCCGCACACCACGCCCCCGCACCGGCCGCTCCGGCGCAGGGCGGCGTGACCGCGCAGCCCGACGCCGCGGCGGCCCCCGCCGAGGGCGAACTGCCGCGCAGGCGCCGCCGGGCACCGATGGCCGAGCAGGAGCAGAGCCTGCCGCGCACCGAGCCCGTCCGCGAACGTTCCCCGGAGGAGGCCGCCTCTCGTTGGGCCGCACTCCAGCAGGGCACCGAGTCCGGCCGTGCCGCAGCCCAGTCAGAGCCCCCTCGCAGCCCCGAAGGGAACGCCCAGCCATGAACAGCCCCACTCGCCGCCGCGTCACCGAGGACAAGTCCTGGGTGCTGGCCCCCCTCTTGGAGCTGCCGCATGTTATCCACGCAGCCGTGATATCCGGCGACGGTTTCATCGAGGGATCGTCCCCCGGCCTGAACCGTGACGCCGCCGAGGGTGTCGCCGCCATGATGTCCGCGCTCCAGGGCGCCGGACGCGCGGTGACCGCGGCGTTCGCCGAGCGGGACGACGCCAGGCTGCGGCAGACCGTCATCGAATCCGAACAGGGCTGGGTCTTCGCCATCCCCGCGGGCGAGAACACCTGCCTGGCCGTCTTCGCCGGACCGGAGGTCAACATGGGAGTCGTCGCACACCAGATGCAGATCCAGGTGACGACGCTGGGCAGCAAGGTCATGAGCAGCCCGGCGCGGGACCTCGGCAGCCCGGCATGACCCCGCGCCAGAGCACCAGGCGCCTCGTACCGGCCTATCTGGCGACCGGCGGACGCGCTCAACCCAGCCGCAACACGTTGGACCGGCTCACGCTGCTGCACAGCGCGGGTATGCCGATCACCAGTGAGGTTCGACCGGAAGAGCACCGGATCCTGGAGCTGCTCCAGCCCGGAGCCTTGTCTCTGGCCGAGGTCGCAGCCCATCTCCACCTGCCCGTCAGCGTGGTGAAGGTGCTGGTGGCCGACCTTGTCGACGCCGGCCGCCTGCACGCCCGTGTCCCCATCCCCGAAGCCGAGCAATTCGACCGGCAGATCCTGGAGAGGGTTCTCGATGGACTCCGCTCTCTCAAGTCCTGACAACGGCCTGGGCACCGACGGCATGTACCTCTCCGGAGCCGACCAGACGCTGGTCAAGCTCCTGGTCGCGGGGCCGTTCGGGGTCGGGAAGACCACGCTCATCCGCGCGCTGTCGGAGACCCCGCCGCTGCACACCGAGGAGGTGATGACGCAGTCCGGTGCGTTCGTGGACGATCTCGCAGGTGTGCGGGACAAGACCACGACCACCGTCGCCATCGACTTCGGGCGGCTCACGCTGCCCGGGGACCTGGTGCTGTACCTGTTCGGCACGCCCGGACAGAAACGATTCCGTCCGCTGTGGCAGGACATCGCACGCGGCGCGCTGGGCGCGCTGGTACTCGCCGACACCCGCCGCCTCGCGGACTCCTTCGAGGTGATGGACATCATCGAGGAGGCCGGGCTGCGCTACGCGGTCGCGGTCAACACCTTCCCCGACGCGCCGCACTACGACGCGGAGAAGCTCCGCGAAGCCCTCGACCTACACCCCGAGACGCCGCTGGTGATGTGCGACGCGCGCGACCGCGACCAGTCCGTCGATGCACTGATCGCGCTCGTCGGGCACGTGCTCGCCCATACGCCCCAGGAGAACCAGACCTCGTGACTTCCCCGTACGAGCCGGGCGCCACCCCGCCACCCGGCTGCCCCGCCCATGCCCAGGGCGGTACGGCCGCCGGTCCGGCCCAGGCTCCCGCGCAGGACGCCCCGGCGCCCGGCAGCCACCCGTTGGACCGGGTCGACCGCCACTCGTTGGTCAAGCTGTACGAACCGGAGTTCGCCGCCGACCCGCACCGCTACTACGCCTACCTGCGGCAGTACGGCGCGCTGGCGCCGGTGGAGATCGCCGCCGGCGTGACCGCGATGCTGGTAACCGACTACCGGGCGGCGCTGGAGCTGCTGAACGACGAGGCCACCTGGTCCAAGGACTCCCGGGCCTGGATGCAGACGGTACCGGCGGACACGGCGGTCATGCCGATGCTGGGCTGGCGGCCCAACTGCCTGTTCAACGACGGCGAGGTGCACCGGCGCTACCGCCAGGTGATCACCGACAGCTTCCGGCTGGTCGACCCGCACGAGCTGCGGACCCGGGTGCGGCGCGCCGCGGACACCCTCATCCAGAGGTTCGGCGCGTCCGGCGAGGTCGACCTCGTCCCCGCCTACGCCCAGCAGCTGCCCCTGCTGATGTTCAACAACCTCTTCGGCATGCCCGACGAGTACGGTGACCAACTGGTCGCGGCCATCAGCGGGCTGATGGACTGTGCCACGCCGGAGGAGGCGGCGAGCGCCGACGCGGCGTTCTCGGCGTACATCATGGAGCTGGTCGGCCGGAAGAAGGCGGAGCGCGGGGCGGACCTGACGTCCTGGTTCCTGGACCACCCCAACGGCCTGTCCGACGAGGAGGTCGTGGCGCAGATCGTGGTGACGATGGCCGCGGGCAACGAGCCGCTGGCCAACCTCACCGCCAACGCGCTGTCCCGGATGCTCTCCGACGACCGCTACTACAGCACCCTGTCCGGCGGTGCGCTGACCGTCCAGGACGCCATCAACGAAGTGCTGTGGAACGACCCGCCGATGGGCCAGTACTCCGCGCACTACGCCCGCCGCGATGTGTTCTTCCACGGCACCTGGGTACGCAAGGGGCAGCTGGTGCTGGTCTCCTACGCGGCGGCCAACACCCAGTTCGGTGAGGTCACGCTGGACAGCGGCTCGGGCAGCGGCGCCCATCTGACCTGGGCGTCCGGCCCGCACGCCTGCCCGGTGCCGCGGCATGCGCTGGTGATCGCCACCACCGCGATCGAACGTCTCACCGCCTGGCTCTCCGACATCGAACTCGCCATCCCCACCGATCAGTTGAAGTGGCGGCCCGGCGCGTTCCAACGGGCTCTCACCGCGCTTCCGGCCCGCTTCACCCCCATCACCCCCGATCAGGCAGGAGCCACCCCATGGGACAACAGCTCATCGCCCTCGACCCGTCCGGATCCGACGTCCACGGCGAGGCAGAACGCCTCCGTGCGCTAGGGCCTGCCACCCGCGTCCAGATCCCCGAGGGCCCCGAGGCCTGGTCGATCACCAGCCACTCCCTCATCAAGAAGCTGCTGACCGACCCGCGGGTCTCCAAGGACCCGCGGAAGCACTGGCCCGCCTGGCAGCGCGGTGAGTACCACAACAGCTGGCTGGCGACCTGGGTCGGCGTCACCAACATGTTCACCGCGTACGGCGAGGACCACCGGCGGCTGCGCAAGCTCATCGCGCCGGCCTTCACCGCCCGCCGCACCGAGGCCATGCAGCCGTCCGTCGAGCGCATCACCACGGCCCTGCTCGACGAGCTCGCGGCGGCCCCGGCCGGCGCGGTCACCGACCTGCGCTCCGGTCTGGCGCACCCGCTGCCGATGCAGGTCATCTGCGAGCTGTTCGGCATCCCGAGCGACGACACCCGCACCGAGCTGGCCCGGCTCGCCGAGAGCATCATGACCAGCGTCGACCCGGTCGAGGCCGGGGCGACGTTCGTGGCCGTGCAGGAGCTGCTGCGCGGTCTGGTCGCGCTCAAGCGCCGGCAGCCCGGGGACGACCTGACCAGCCTGCTGGTCTCCTCGCGGGACGAAGAGGGTCACAAGATGAGCGAGCAGGAGCTGATCGACACGCTGCTGCTCGTCCTGGTCGCCGGGCACGAGACCACCGTCAACCTCATCGGCAACGCGGTGCACAACCTGCTCACGCACCCGGAACAGAAGAAGCAGGTGCTCTCCGGCCAGGCCTCGTGGAACGACGTCATCGAGGAGACCCTCCGCTGGTCCCCCAGCGTCGCCAACCTTCCGCTCCGCTTCGCCGTCGAGGACATCGAGGTCCCGGACGGGCCCACCATCCGCAAGGGTGACGCGATCCTGCCGTCGTTCGCGGCGTCCGGCCGCGACCCCGAACAGCACGGCCCCACCGCCGACGAGTTCAACATCCGGCGTCCCGACGTGGAGCACCTCAGCTTCGGCCACGGTGTCCACCACTGCCTGGGCGCCCCGCTGGCCCGGATGGAGACGCGGATCGCCCTTCCGGCCCTCTTCAAGCGGTTCCCCGATCTCCAACTGGCGGTCCCTGCCGATGAGTTGGAGCCCTCACTCGGTTTCATCACGGGCGGGCTGCGCAGCCTCCCGATCCGGCTGACGAACGCCTGATCCGAACGGACACGCCCGACCGGGACCCCGACGCCGCCGCGGCGCCGGGGTCCCGCCGCGTTGTCCGGGCTCGTGGCCGGCCGCGCTCAGGACGGCGTACGGGCCGCCGCCAGCAGGCGGGCGGTGTCGGCCGGGCGAAGCATCAGGGCGCTGCCGACCGTGGTGAGCACCTCGCGTTCGGCGGGGGTGTAGGAGCCGTCGGCGAGGGCGATGCGGGCGCCCTGGAGGAGCAGGGACTCCCGGCCCGCGGGGGCGAGGTGCGGGGCGAGCGGATCCAGGCATTCGTGGAGCTCTATGGCCAGCGCGGTGCCGCAGGGGTCGAGGCCGGGGTGGCCGCCGGTGACGAGGTCGTAGTCGCCGGCGACCGCGTCGTAGGCGCCGGGGATGGCGGGCCCCCCGGGGCCGGAGCCCGTCGAGGGTCCCGGGGAGAGGCCGGTGTCGGCGGCGAGGGCGGCGAGGAGGGTGAGCAGCTGGTCCTCGGAGCAGTCCGCGAAGCCGGCCGCGCGGACCGTGTGGACGGCGGTGTCGCGGACGGCCCGGGAGGAGGTGCCGCCCGCGGCCAGCAGCGCGAGGGTGATGGTGTGGACGGCGTCCCGGAGCATCGCCGAGAAGCGGACGGTGGTGGGGTGGTCGAGGGTGTCCAGGCCGAAGTGGCCGTGGCAGGCGGAGCACTGCACGACGGGGCCGGTGACACCGCGGGAGAGGAGCGGGACGCCGAGGACGGTGAGTCGTCGCTGGCCGCTGCGGCGGAGGTAGTTGCGGTCGCCGCCGCAGTCCGGGCAGAAGAACTCGCCGTCGGCGACGGTACGCCAGGACGTGCGCACGCCCATCACACACATCTTGTGCATTGCGTCAGCCCTCCGTAACGCTGCGGCTCCATCGCCGTTTGGGACGTGATGTTAGCCACATCATTGATGCGGCGTCAGCATCTCGTATCGGACAACTGGCCGGAAGGCGAAGGGCTCCGCCCTTCCGGGGGGAGAAGGGCGGATTCCCTTGACGGTGCGCGGAGGGCCGTGCTGCTCAGCGTCCCGAGGTCAGCGCCCGGATCACCTGGTGCGCCTGATTGTCCAGACCTCGGGCGTTGGGGTGGACGAAGGTGCAGGACTGACCGCTGCCGGGGATCTTTAGGCACTCCTGCGACGGCGGCTGGTCGGTCTGGTCGCCGTCACCGGTCAGGTCGTCGCGGATTCCGTACATCCACTTCGCCTCGCCGCTCTCGCACACCCCGTGCCGCACGCTGGGGCCGTAGGTGTCGACGTAGGTCGCGCGGTGCCTGACCGCCTGCTCTTCGAGCAGGCGGTTCAGCCTCTGTTCCAGCTCGTCGAGCCAGGGGATGTCGCCCTTCTTGACGCTGCCGAGCTGGTCCCAGTGCAGATAACCGCAGCCGGAGCCGTCCGCGGCGATGGCCGGATAGCCGACGACGGCGACCCTGGCGTGCCGCGCACGGTCGTGGATCTCGCCCATCATGCGGCCGAAGTCGCGGCCGAGGGCGGCGAAGCGGCCGTCGAGCCACGCCTTCCCTTCGCCCTGGCCGAAGTAGCGGCGGCAGGGCGCGGACCACGGGGTCGTGGCCCCCAGCGTGAGGCACTTGGTCATGATCGGGCCGAAGCCGAGGGAGTTGCCGCCGATGCTGACGGTCACCACGCGCGTGTGGTCGGACAGCGCGTCGACCTGCGCGGGGAGGCTTCGCCAGCCGCCCGGGGGCGGGGTGGTGGGCGGCCCGTAGACCTTCGACGCCGGCTGGGGCGCAAGGACGCCGTCGACGACCTCGGCGGCGCCGCAGGTGCGGTCCTTCAGCGCGTACCCGAGCCGCGCGGCGACCTGGTGGGGGTAGTTGCGCCCGGAGCGGCCGCAGCCGTCCTTCTCTTCCCAGAGTCGGACGAACACCCCGGCGCTGTAGGAGTCGCCGAGCGCGACGTACTCCGGGCGGTCCGCGGCAGCGGCCGGCGACGACGGCGGGGCGAGGGAGGCGCCCACCGCGGCGAGGGAGGCGAGCCCGGCCAGGGCCAGCCGGGCCAGGGCGGGCATACGACATCTGCTCATCTGCACGTCCTTGTGTCCGCGCCGCGGCCTGTCCGACGGACGCTGTCACTAGACGTACCAAGTGAATTACTCAGCGTAACGAGCAGGGATCTTCAAACCCCCCGTTCAGGTGGCGGAGGTGCACGACCGGCGCCCCCGCGGCTCGGTGCGAGCCGCGGGGGCGTGGTGAACGGACGGCTAACGGGTCAGCGGCCGGCGCGGTTGACCGCGGAGACGACCGCCTTGAGGGAGGCGCGGGTGGTGTTGGCGTCGATGCCGATGCCCCACAGCACCCTGCCGTCGATCGCGCACTCGATATACGAGGCGGCCTGCGCGGAGGCGCCCTCGCTCATGGTGTGCTCCTGGTAGTCCAGCAGCCGTACGTCGATGCCGATGCCCTGGAGGGCGTCGAAGAACGCGGAGATCGGACCGTTGCCGGAGCCCGTCAGGACGGTGTCCCGGCCGTCGACGACCGCCTCGACGGTGAGCGCGTCGACGCCGTCGCGGTCCGTCGTGGTCTGGCCGGTCTTGAGCTGGATGCGGCCCCACGGGTTCTCGGGGTTGGGCAGGTACTCGTCCTGGAACACCGACCAGATGGCGGCCGGGGTGACCTCGCCGCCCTCGGCGTCGGTCTTCTCCTGGATGATCCGGGAGAACTCGATCTGCATCCGGCGCGGCAGGTCCAGCTTGTGGTCGTTCTTCAGGACGTAGGCGATACCGCCCTTGCCGGACTGCGAGTTGACGCGGATGACCGCCTCGTAGGAGCGGCCGACGTCCTTGGGGTCGATGGGCAGGTACGGCACCGCCCACTCGATCTCGTCGACGGTCCTGCCCTGGGCGGCCGCGTCGGCCTCCATGGCGTCGAAGCCCTTCTTGATGGCGTCCTGGTGGGAGCCGGAGAAGGCGGTGTAGACCAGGTCGCCCGCGTAGGGGTGGCGCGGGTGGATCTCCATCTGGTTGCAGTACTCGCTGGTGCGACGGATCTCGTCGATCTGCGAGAAGTCGATCTGCGGGTCGACGCCCTGGGAGAACAGGTTCATGCCCAGCGTCACCAGGTCGACGTTGCCGGTGCGCTCGCCCTGTCCGAACAGGCAGCCCTCGATGCGGTCCGCGCCGGCCATGACGGCCAGCTCGGCGGCGGCGACGGCGGTGCCGCGGTCGTTGTGCGGGTGCACGGACAGGCAGATGTGCTCGCGGCGGGACAGGTTGCGCGACATCCACTCGAAGCGGTCGGCGTGCGTGGACGGCGTCGAACGCTCCACCGTGGCGGGCAGGTTGAGGATGATCTCGCGGCCCTCCTCGGGCTGCCAGACGTCCATCACGCCCTCGCAGACCTCCAGCGCGAAGTCCAGCTCGGTGTCGGTGAAGATCTCGGGGCTGTACTGGTAGCCGAAGACCGTGTCGTCGCCCAGGATCTTGTCGGCGTACTCCATGACCAGCCGGGTGCCGTCCACCGCGATCTGCTTGACCTGCTCCTTCGAGCCGCGGAAGACCACGCGGCGGAAGACCGGGGCGGTGGCGTTGTACAGGTGGACGGTGGCGCGGTGGGCGCCGCGCAGCGATTCGACGGTGCGCTCGATGAGCTCCTCGCGGGCCTGCGTCAGCACGGAGATCGTGACGTCCTCCGGGATCGCGCCCTCTTCGATGATGGAGCGGACGAAGGCGAAGTCGGTCTCCCCGGACGACGGGAAGCCGACCTCGATCTCCTTGTAGCCCATGCGCACCAGCAGGTCGAACATCTCGCGCTTGCGGGCCGGCGACATCGGGTCGATCAGCGCCTGGTTGCCGTCGCGCAGGTCGGTGGACAGCCAGCGGGGCGCGACCGTGATCCGGTTGTCCGGCCAGGTGCGATCGGGGATGTCGACGGCCTCGTAGCGGCCGTACTTGTGGATCGGCATGCCGGAGGGCCGCTGCGTCTGCGTCGCGTTGGTGATCGGGGTGCGGCGACCGACGGCGTTGCCTGCGGGGCTCGACGGGTTCGTCATGATGCGTGGGGCTCCTCGTATGTCCGCGGGGGGCACGGCCGACGGGGCGAAAGATCGCAACACCGAACTCCGCGGGGAGGGGGTCGGCCTACGACTACAGGCCCTCGCCGCGGCAGCTAAGGAGGAGCAGCCCGAAACGCATGATGCACAGCACCCTAGCCGAGGTCCGCCCTGAGCGGCGGGTGCGTATCAGTATGCGGGACCGGGGCCGGCGTTACGGCCCAAATGCGACGGACCACACATATTCGGGAATCTCCACCGCGGGCGGTGACAGCCGCACTACACGGTGCCACCGTTTGTCCATGGACCTCAACGACGCGACCGCGAAGGCCACCGTCCCCACGACCCCCGTCTTCTGCACGATCATCCCGCCGCACATCCTCGACAACCTCGCCCAGTCGGATGACCCGGCGCGGCACGAGCCCGCCCGCCGCACCCTGGAGCACGACCACGCCCGGCGCACCCGGCGCCGCGAGATCGCCGCGGAGGACCGGACGCCCGGCGAGCCCGACGCGGCCGCCGACAAGCCGAACCGCACCGTCTACGACGCCGGCCACCAGGAGAACCTGCCCGGCACGAAGGTGCACGCCGAGTCCGACGGCCCGTCCAAGGACGCGTCCGTCAACCGCGCGCACGCCGGTCTCGGCGCCACCTTCGAGCTCTACCTCAAGGTCTACGGCCGCAAGTCCATCGACGGCGCCGGCCTGCCACTGAACGCCACCGTCCACTACGGCCGGAACTACGACAACGCGTTCTGGGACGGCGAGCGGATGGTGTTCGGCGACGGCGACAACGACCTCTTCCGGGACTTCACCATCCCCGTCGACGTCATCGGCCACGAGCTCACCCACGGCGTCACCCAGTACACCGCCAACCTCGACTACCAGGACCAGGCGGGCGCCCTCAACGAGTCGATCTCCGATGTCTTCGGCTCCCTGATCAAGCAGTACGCCCTCGGCCAGACCGCCGACCAGGCCGACTGGCTGATCGGCGCCGACCTGCTCGGCCCGAACGTCACCGGCACCGCCCTGCGCTCCATGAAGGCCCCCGGAACGGCGTACGACGACGACGTCCTCGGCAAGGACCCGCAGCCCGCCGCGATGAAGGGCTACGTCCGCACCACCGACGACAACGGCGGCGTGCACATCAACTCCGGCATCCCCAACCACGCCTTCTACCTGGTCGCCAGCGCCCTCGGCGGCAAGGCCTGGGAGCGCGCGGGCCAGGTCTGGTACGACGTGCTGACCGGCGGCGAGCTCCACAAGAACGCCCGGTTCGCCGACTTCGCCTCGCTCACCATCGCCGCCGCCCAGGCCCGCTTCGGCTCCGGCGACGCGCACCAGGCCGTGGTGAAGGCCTGGAACCAGGTCGGCATCGGCGGAGAGTAGGGCCCGCGGTCCGCTGCGGGGTGGGGGCGGTCGGCAGGCGCGCCCACCCCGCCCGCGATTACCGTGGTCACACGGGGTAGGAGACCGTCGCAGGACAACGGAGGACGTCACCGGACATCCGACGACGTCGGAGGAGCCCGTCATGCGCATTCACATCCACCGCACCGGCGGCTTCGCTGCCATCGACCGCCGCGCCGAGATCGACACCGCGGACCGCCCGGACGCCGCCGACTGGCACACCCTCGCCGAGCGGGCCATCGCCACCGGCCACACCGAACCCCCCGTGGGAGTCCCCGACGGCTTCAGCTACCAGATCACCGTCGACGGCCACACCGTGTACTGCTCGGACCCGCGCCTCACAGCCGAGCAACGGACGTTGATCACCAGGGTGATGAAGGAAGGGGCGTAGGGGGCGTTGGGGGTGTAGGGGGCACAGGAGGCGCAGGGGGCGTTGGGGCGTTGGGCGGATGTCGTCTGCCCCTGTACCCGAGCACTCTGCGCCCGAGCCCGGAATACCCTCCCGCGCCGCCCCGTTGTGGCCCCGTAGGGGGCGCTCGCACCCCCTACGGGATCTGTTCGGCCGCCCCCTACGGGCCCCGGACCGAGCGCCGTGCGCCGCACCCCTTGACAGGGTTACCGCCGGTTACAAAGATCCGGCTCATGGCGACGACCCCCCTCCCCCCGTTCCCGCCCGGCTTCCTGTGGGGCGTGTCCACCTCGGCCCACCAGATCGAGGGGGCCGTGGACGAGCGGGACCCGTCGGTATGGGACGCCTTCACCGCCGAGCCCGGGCGGATCAAGGACGGCTCGACGGCGAACGTGGCCTGCGACCACTACCACCGCTACCGCGAGGACGTGGCGCTCCTGCGCGACCTGGGCGTGGGCGCCTACCGCTTCTCGGTCGCCTGGCCCCGGGTGACCCACGAGGGCGGCCTCGACTTCTACGACCGGCTGGTGGACGAGCTGTGCGCGGCGGGCGTCCGCCCCGTACCGACCCTCTTCCACTGGGACCTGCCGCTGGGCCTCGACTGGCTGGAGCGGGACACCGCGGCCCGGTTCGCCGACCACGCGGCGGCGGTCGTCGACCGTCTCGGCGACCGGGTGGACACCTGGATCACCCTCAACGAGCCCGCGGAGCACACCCTGTTGGGCCACGCCCTGGGCGCGCACGCACCCGGCAAACAGCTCCTGTTCGACGCACTGCCGGTGGCCCACCACCAGCTCCTGGCACACGGCCTGGCGGTCCGGGCCCTGCGCGCGGCCGGGGCCGGGAACATCGGGATCGCCAACTCGCACGGCCCCACCTGGCCGGCCTCGGACCGACCCGAGGACATCGCGGCCGCCGACTTCTACGACGTCCTCCTCAACCGCCTCTTCGCCGACCCGCTGCTGCTGGGCCGGTACCCCGAGGGCATCGCCGAGATGCTGCCGGGCGACGTCGACGGCGACCTGAAGGTGATCGCCGAACCCGTCGACTGGTACGGCATCAACTACTACCAGCCGACGAAGGTGGGCGCGCCCGAGGGCACCGAGATCGAGTTCTCGGGACTGACGCTGCCAGCCGAACTCCCCTTCTCGGTAAGGGAGATCGAGGGCTACCCGGTGACGGACTTCGGCTGGCCGGTGGTCCCCGCGGCGCTGACGGAGCTGCTCACCGGGTTCCGGGACCGCTACGGCGACCGGCTCCCGCCCGTCGTCATCACGGAGAACGGCTGTAGCTACGAGGGGCTGGACGACCGGGAGCGGATCGCCTTCCTGGACGGGCACCTGCGGGCGCTGCACGCGGCCGTGGACGCCGGGGTGGACGTCCGGGGCTACTTCGTCTGGTCGTTGCTGGACAACTTCGAGTGGGCCGAGGGGTACGCCCGACGGTTCGGGCTGGTGCACGTGGACTACGCGACGCTGGCGCGCACGCCGAAGGCCTCGTACCGCTGGTTCCGGGACGTCCTGCGGGAGCAGGCGGGCGGGTGAGCCGCTCGGCGGCCGCGGCGGCGCTCGCCGAGCCGTCCGCGCCGGTCGGGCGGGCCTGGACCGCCTCGCTGTCGCTGGCGAACGGCGCCGTCTGGGTGGGGTGGTACGGGCCGATCCAGATCCTGCTGGCGCTTCAGGCCGCGGAGCTGGCGCCGGCGGGGGTGTCCAAGGAGTCGGTGCTGGCGTGGGTGACGGGGCTGGGAGCCACCGTCTCGATGCTCGCCAATCCGCTGTTCGGGGCCCTGTCGGACCGTACGACGTCGCGGTTCGGGCGGCGAACTCCGTGGATCGTCACGGGAGTCGCGGGCGGGGCCGGGGCGCTGGTGCTGCTGGCGGGGGCCCGGACGGTGCCGGTGATGGCGGCGGGGTGGTGTCTGGTGCAGCTCACCCTCAATGCGGCGTTCGCGGCCCTGACCGCGGCGCTGCCCGACCGGGTGCCGCACCGGCAGCGGGGCGCGGTGGGGGGCTGGCTGGGGGCGGCGCAGATCCTGGGCGTGGTGGCGGGGACCGGGCTGGCGACCGTCGCGGGCGGGGTGGCCGCCGGGTACGCCGCCTGCGCGGCGTTCACGGTGCTGGGCACGCTCCCCTACGTGCTGCTGCACCGGGACCTGGTGCTGCCGGCCGAGCGGCGACCGGAGCTGTCCTGGCGGGCCGTGCTGGGCGGGTTCTGGATCAGCCCGCGGCGCCATCCCGACCTGGGCTGGGCCTGGCTGACCCGGTTCCTGATCAACCTCGGCAACGCGATCGCGCTGCTGTACCTCCTGTACTACCTGCGGGACGTGCTGCGGCGGCCGGATCCGGACGGCGGGGTGCTGGTGCTGACGGCGGTGAACGGCGTGACCCTGTTGGGCACGGTCGTGGTGGGCGGCATCTGGTCGGACCGCGCCGGTCGGCGGAAGCCGTTCGTGCTGGTGGCCGGGGTGATCATGACGGTGGCGACCGGGCTGCTGGCCGTGTGGCAGACATGGGTGGGCGCGCTCTGCGCGGCGGCGCTGCTCGGCGTCGGCTTCGGGGTCTTCACCTCCGTCGACCTCGCGCTGATGACGGACGTGCTGCCGGCCGCCGCGCACCGCGGCAAGGACCTGGGCGTCATCAACATCGCCAACTCGCTGCCGCAGGTGGCCGCCCCGGCGCTGGCCGCGCCGATCGTGCACCACCTGGGTGGCTATCGGGTGCTGTACGGGGTCGCGGCCGCGATCGGGCTGGTGGGGGCGTTGTTGGTGCGCAGGATCCGGGGCGTGGCGTAGGGCCGGGGACGCCGGCCCGGCCGCCGTCAGGGGTGATCGGGTCAGAAGCCCAGCTTGCGGAGCTGCTTGGGGTCGCGCTGCCAGTCCTTGGCGACCTTGACGTGCAGGTCGAGGAAGACCGGCGTCCCCAGCAGCGCCTCGATGTGCTTGCGGGACTTGGTGCCGACCTCCTTCAGGCGCTTGCCCTTGGGGCCGATGATGATGCCCTTCTGGCTGGGGCGCTCGATGTAGACGTTGGCGTGGATGTCGAGGAGCGGCTTGTCCGCGGGACGGTCCGCACGCGGCAGCATCTCCTCGACGACCACCGCGATCGAGTGCGGCAGCTCGTCGCGGACGCCCTCCAGCGCGGCCTCGCGGATCAGCTCGGCGACCATGACCTGCTCGGGCTCGTCGGTGAGGTCGCCCTCCGGGTAGAGAGCCGGGCCCTCCGGGAGGAGCGGGACCAGGAGGTCGGCCAGCAGCGAGACCTGGCCGGCCCCTCGCCCGCCACCGCCCTTGGTCGAGGCGCTTCGCCCCGCCCCTTCCGCGTCCACGGCGGAGACCGGGATGATCTCCGCCCATTCGATGCCCAGCTCCTTGCCGAGCTGGTCGATGGCGATCAGCTGGGCGGCCAGCGTCTTGGAGTCGACCAGGTCGGTCTTGGTGACGATGGCGACCTTGGGGGTCTTCTTGATGTCGGCCAGCTCACCGGCGATGTAGCGGTCACCGGGGCCGATCTTCTGGTCGGCGGGCAGACAGAAGCCGATCACGTCCACCTCGGACCAGGTGGTCCGCACGACGTCGTTCAGCCGCTCGCCGAGCAGGGTGCGCGGCTTGTGCAGACCGGGGGTGTCGACGAGGACCAACTGGGCCTCGGGGCGGTGCACGATGCCGCGCACCGTGTGCCGGGTGGTCTGCGGGCGGTTGGAGGTGATGGCCACCTTCGTGCCGACGAGAGCGTTCGTGAGGGTGGACTTGCCCGCGTTGGGGCGGCCGACGAAGCAGGCGAAGCCGGCGCGGTGCGGGGCGGAGGAGTCAGTACGAACGCTCATGGCGCCCATTCTCCCCGATCCCGGACGCCGCTCCGACCACCCGGCGCACCGGCCCCCGGTCGGTCACGACCGCGACCCGCCGGGGCGGGCGCCACCGGGAGCCTGCCCCGCGCCCCGCCCCACGCTCCGCTCCGCGCTCCGTCCTATGCGTCGCCCGCCGGGACGGTGACGCGGACGGTGCCGTCGGGGCCGGCGACCAGGACGGGCGTCCGGGGGCCGCCGAGGTCGCGCACGGCGGCGCGGTCCGCGTCGGCGGCCTGCTCGGCCTCGGTGACCACGGCGGCGGCCTCCAGGGACGTCGCGCCGCTGGCGACGGCCATCGCCACGGCCGTCTGCAACGCGCTGAGCTGCAACGACTCCAGGGCGACGGTGCCGGCGACATAGGTGCGGCCGGTCTCGTCGCGCACGGCCGCGCCCTCGGGTACGCCGTTACGGGCCCGCGCCGAACGCGCGAGCGTGACGATCTTGCGGTCTTCGGGGTCCAGCGGTGCGGCTTCGGTCATACGGGCGAGCATATGCGCCGGGATCGCGGCGGCCGTACGGGGATCACCCGGCGACCCGGGTTGCCCCGGTCCCCCGCCGCCGGGGCAACCGTGCGCTGCGGGATCTCTCCGACGCCGTCCCACACGCAGGTCGGTCGCATTACGGCGACCGCCCGAAGATCCTTCCACGGCCCGCGCGGAAGAATCCAGCCCCACCGGAAATGGCTTGCAGAACATTTCCGGTGCACTGGAGATAAGTAGCCGGGCGAACGACACAACTGCTTTTCTGCTGCCGCGCGCAGCGCAGAATATTCCCGAATGTGTCGCGGATTATGCGGAGAGTTCCTCGGATTCCTTCAGGTCCTCCGAACGGACCGGCTCGCACAGCACCGTCACGATTTTGTTGCGCCGGCCGGCCGGGGACTCGGCGGTCAGCCGCAGCGCCTTCAGACCGGAGTCGGCCGCGTAGTCCGCGACGTCGACCTCGGCGGTGGCACCGGCGATCGGGACCCGGCCGAGCAGCTTGGCCAGCAGTCCGCCGACCGTCTCGACGTCCTCGTCGTCCAGCTCGGCCAGGCCGTAGAGCTCACCGAGATCGCCGATGTCGAGCCGGGCGGTGACGCGATAACGGCCGTCGCCGAGCTCTTCCACGGGCGGCAGTTCACGGTCGTACTCGTCGGTGATCTCGCCGACGATCTCCTCGAGGATGTCCTCGATGGTGATGATTCCGGCCGTGCCGCCGTATTCGTCGATGACCACCGCGACATGATTGCGGTCCTGCTGCATTTCGCGCAGCAGATCACCGGCGTTCTTGGTGTCGGGAACGAAGACGGCCGGCCGCATGGCCGTGGAGACCAGCTCGTTCTCGGCGTCGCGGCTGATGTGGACCTTGCGGGCGAGGTCCTTGAGGTAGACCACGCCGACGATGTCGTCCTCGTTCTCGCCGGTCACCGGGATCCGGGAGAAGCCGGAGCGCAGGGCGAGGGTCAGCGCCTGGCGGATGGTCTTGAAGCGCTCGACCGAGATCAGGTCCGTGCGCGGCACCATCACCTCGCGGACGAGGGTGTCGCCGAGCTGGAAGACGGAGTGCACCATCCGGCGCTCCTCGTCCTCGATCAGCGACTCCTTCTCCGCCAGGTCGACCAGCGAGCGCAGCTCGGCCTCGGAGGCGAACGGGCCCTTGCGGAAGCCCTTGCCGGGGGTGAGGGCGTTGCCGATGAGGATCAGCAGCTGCGGGATGGGGCCCATGATGCGGGCCAGCGGCAGCAGCACGTACGCCGCCGCGGTGGCGGTGTTGAGCGGGTGCTGGCGGCCGATCGTCCGCGGCGAGACGCCGACGGCGACATAGGAGACCAGCACCATCACGGCGATGGCGACGGTCAGCGCCTGCCAGGTCTCGTCGAAGGACCGCAGGCAGGCGTAGGTGACCAGGACGCCGGCGGCCATCTCGCAGCCCACCCGCACCAGCAGCGCGACGTTGAGGTAGCGGGTGGGGTCGGCGGCGACCTGGGCGAGCTTGGCGCTGCCGCGGCGGCCGGAGCGGACCGCCTCCTCGGCCCGGAAGCTGGTCGTCCGGGCCAGCCCGGCCTCCGCGCAGGCGGCGAGCCAGGCGATCACGACGAGCAGGACCGCGACCGCGATCAGCTGGGTGGTCATCGCGGGCGCCCGTCAGGTGACGGTGGGGGCCGGGGAGGGGCCGGTCAGGCCCCGCTCGGCGCGCCAACCATCGATGATCGCCGCCTGAAGCCCGAACATCTCGGCCTTCTCGTCGGGCTCCTCGTGGTCGTAGCCGAGGAGGTGGAGCACGCCGTGGACGGTCAGCAGCTGGAGCTCCTCGTCCATGCTGTGCCCGGTCGGTGCCTCCGCGCCCTGCTTCTCGGCGACCTCCGGGCACAGCACGATGTCACCGAGGAGCCCCTGCGGGGGCTCCTCGTCGTCCTTGGTCGGCGGACGCAGCTCGTCCATCGGGAAGGACATCACATCGGTCGGTCCCGGCAGGTCCATCCACTGGAGGTGGAGCTGCTCCATGGCCTCGGCGTCGACGACGATGACGGACAGCTCGGAGAGCGGGTGGATTCGCATCCTGGCGACGGCGTAGCGGGCGACGTCCAGGATCGCCTGCTCGTCTACCTGCGTGCCGGACTCGTTGTTGACGTCGATGGACATGAGGGGAGTTGCTTCTCGCTTCTTGATCGCGCGGTGCCCCGGCTCACTGGCCGTTGCGGCTGTCGTACTTCTCGTAGGCGTCGACGATACGGCCGACGAGCTTGTGCCGGACCACGTCCTGGCTGGTGAGCAGGGAGAAGTGCACGTCGGCGACGCCGTCCAGGATCTCCCGGACCTGCCGCAGACCGCTCTTCGTGCCGCCCGGGAGGTCGATCTGGGTGACGTCACCGGTGACGACGATCTTGGAGTCGAATCCGAGGCGGGTGAGGAACATCTTCATCTGCTCGGGGTTCGTGTTCTGCGCCTCGTCGAGGATGATGAACGCGTCGTTGAGCGTCCGGCCACGCATGTACGCCAGCGGCGCGACCTCGATCGTGCCCGCCGCCATCAGGCGCGGGATGGAGTCGGGGTCGAGCATGTCGTGCAGCGCGTCGTAGAGCGGGCGCAGGTACGGGTCGATCTTCTCGTAGAGGGTGCCGGGCAGGAAGCCCAGCCGCTCGCCGGCCTCGACCGCGGGGCGGGTCAGGATGATGCGGTTGACCTGCTTGGCCTGGAGCGCCTGGACGGCCTTGGCCATGGCCAGATACGTCTTGCCGGTGCCGGCCGGGCCGATGCCGAACACGACGGTGTGCTTGTCGATGGCGTCGACGTAGCGCTTCTGGTTGAGGGTCTTGGGCCGGATCGTGCGCCCGCGGTTGGACAGGATGTTCTGGGTGAGCACCTCGGCGGGCGTCTCGCTCACCGCTCCGTCGCCGTCCTCCGCCGCGCGCAGCATGGCGATCGAGCGTTCCACTGCGTCCTCCGTCATCGGTTGTCCGGTGCGGAGCACCAGCATCATCTCGTCGAAGAGGCGCTGGACGAGGGCGACTTCCCCGGGGTCGCCGACAGCGCTGACTTCGTTCCCCCGGACATGGATGTCGGTCGCCGGGAAGGCTTTTTCGATCACGCGCAGTAGCGAGTCTCCGGAACCCAGCACCGTGACCATCGGGTGCTTGGCCGGGACGGTGAACTGGGCGTGCGCCTGCGGTTGCGTGGGTGTCTGAGTCATAGGGCGGCTCGGTGGCCTGCTCAACCCCCATCCTTTGCTCATCAGAGGTGCCTGCCTGCACCGGCTCCTTGCGATACAAGAGTACGACGGGGCACTGACAAGCCCGAGGGCTTTTCCGTGCCGCCGGCCCGAGCGGGCGGGCAGCCGTCCGTGCGGGCGCCGCTCAGGCCGGCCGGCGGAAGCCGATGGTGGGCACGGCGCGGGCCATCGGGGCGGGCCCGCCAGGGCGTGCGGCGTCGGCCGCTCCGGTGGAGCCGGTGCTCGCGCCGGGGGCGGGCAGCACCTCGTCCAGGAAGGCGTACTGGCGGCACAGGCCCTCCGCCGCGCTGCTTCCGCCCGACCCAGCCGCGCTGCTTCCCGCCGCCGCGCCCGCCCCGCGCCCGCGCACCTGCTGCCACCACGCCGCGATCTCCGCCCAGCCGGGCGCGGCGAGCGAACCGCCGAACTCCTGCACGGACAGGGCGGCGCTCAGCCCTGCGAAGGACAGCCGGTCGGCGAGCGGCCAGTCGGCCAGCGTGCCGGTGACGAACCCGGCCACGAACACGTCGCCGGCGCCGGTCGGGTCCAGCGCCTGCACGGCGATCGCGGGCACCTCGGCGGTCTCGCCGGTCCGCCCGTCCACCGCGTACGCGCCCTTGGAACCGAGCGTGACCACGGCGAGCGGGACCAGGTCGGCGAGCTTGCGGGCGGCCGCGCGCGGGCAGTCCGTGCGGGTGTAGCGCATCGCCTCCTCGGCGTTCGGCAGGAACGCCTCGCAGTGTTCGAGGTCGGCGAGGTCGGCCGGGTCCCATCGGCCGCTTTCGTCCCAGCCCACGTCCGCGAAGATCCGGCTGCCGCGGCCGGCCGCACAGCCCAGCCAGCCCTCCCGTCGGCCGGGCACGAGCGAGGCGATGCAGGCCCGGGACGGCGGCGGGCAGCCCGGCGCGTGCTTGCCGTCGAAGGCGAAGTCCGGCGGCGGCGCCTCGTGGCCGTGCGAGACCATCGTGCGCTCGCCCTCGTACGCCATGGAGACCGTCACCGGGGAGTGCCAGCCGGGGACCGTGCGCGACAGCGACAGGTCGATGCCCTCGCCCTGTTCGAGCACCTCCCAGCAGTACTCGCCGTACTTGTCGTCGCCGAAGGCCGCGGCGAGGGAGGTGCGCAGCCCGAGCCGGGCCAGCGCGGTGGCCATGTTGGCGACGCCGCCGGGGCTGGAACCCATGCCGCGGGCCCAGGATTCGGTGCCGCGGACCGGCGCGGAGTCCAGGCCGGTGAAGATGATGTCCAAGAAGACCGTGCCGGTGAGGTACACGTCGGTACGGGGATCGCCTTCGGCGCGCACCTCGGCCAGCGGATCGAGCCCCGGTGACACCGCGGCCGGCCCCGCGGGCGGATGGACATCGCGTCGGCTGCTCACCGTGCACGCCCCTCTCGTATCGGCACGTGCCGCCAGTGTGCCTGATGCTGGGGTACGTTCCGCCCCATGAGGCTGACGATTCTCGGTGGAGGCGGCTTCCGGGTGCCGCTGGTCTACCGCGCGCTGCTGGCCGACCCGGCCGGATCCGTCTCCGAGGTGGTCCTGCACGACACCGATCCCCGCCGGGTGGCGGTGATCGCCGCGGTGTTGACACGGCTGGCCCGGGGGCATCCGGCGCCGGTGCCCGTACGGGTCGCGAAGGGGCTGGACGAGGCGCTGGCCGGCGCCGACTTCGTCTTCTCGGCGATACGGGTGGGCGGTACGGCCGGCCGGATCCGCGACGAACGGATCCCGCTCGCCGAGGGCGTGCTCGGCCAGGAGACGGTCGGTGCGGGCGGGGTCCTCTACGGTCTGCGGACGATCCCGGTGGCGCTGCACATCGCCGAGCGGGTCGCCGCGCTCGCCCCGAACGCCTGGGTCATCAACTTCACCAACCCCGCCGGCATGGTCACCGAGGCGATGTCCCAGGTGCTGGGCGACCGCGTCATCGGGATCTGCGATTCACCCGTGGGGCTGGTGCGCCGGGCGGCGCGGGCGGCCGGCGCGGACCCGGCGGCCTTCGAACACGGCGACGTCGGCTACGACTACGTGGGGCTCAACCACCTCGGCTGGCTGCGGTCGTTGACGCTGGAGGGCACCGAGCTGCTGCCGCGGCTGCTCGCCGACGACACCGCGCTGGGGTCCTTCGAGGAGGGCCGGCTGTTCGGCGCGGAGTGGCTGCGCACCCTGGGGGCGCTCCCCAACGAGTACCTGCACTACTACTACTTCCGCCGCGAGACCCTCGATTCCGTACGGGACACCCCCGAGACCCGCGGCGAGTTCCTCGACCGGCAGCAGGGCGGCTTCTTCGCGCGGGCCGCGGCGGCCGGCGACCCCGACGCGTCGTACGCGCTGTGGGAGCGGACCCGGCTGGAGCGCGAGGAGACGTACATGGCGCACAGCCGGGAGGCCAGCGGCGGCTGGCAGCGCGACAGCCACGACCTGGAGGGCGGCGGGTACGACCGGGTGGCGCTGGCCCTGATGCACGCCATCATCCGGAACAGCGGGACCCGGCTGATCCTCAACGTCCGCAACGGGACGACGGTGCCGCAGCTGGCGCCGGAGGCGATCGTGGAGACGGTGTGCGAGGTGACCGACCGCGGCGCCCGGCCGCTGCCCTGCGCGCCGCTGCGGGAGGACCAGTTGGGGCTGATGTTGCAGGTCAAGGCGGTGGAACGGGCGGCGGTCGAGGCCGCGGTGTTCAAGGACCGCGGCGCCGCCCTGCGGGCGCTGGCGCTGCACCCCCTGGTGGACTCCCCCGCGGTGGCCGCCCGCATCCTGGAGCGGGCGGCCAAGGAGGCGTGAGGAGACGGGAGCACGTCCGGCACCCGTACGGAATACCGTCCGCCCCCGCCGCGTTGTGGCCCCGCAGGGGGCGCTCCCGTCCCCTACGGGATCTGTTCGCCCACGCCCTACGGGCCGCGCTCCCGCGGCGCAGCCGCTAGGGCCGCTGCCACTCGTCCAGGTGCGGGGCCTCCTCCCCGATCGTCGTCGAGTCGCCGTGCCCGGTACGGACCTGGGTCTGCGGGGGCAGGGTCAGCAGCCGGTCCCGGATCGACGCGACGATCGTCGGGAAGTCCGAGTAGGACCGGCCGGTGGCGCCGGGGCCGCCCTGGAAGAGGGTGTCCCCGGTGAAGACGGTGTGCAGGTCGGGCGCGTAGAGGCAGACCGCGCCCGGGGCGTGCCCCGGGGTGTGCAGCACGGTCAGGTCGGTGCCGGCGATGGTCAGCACCTGCCCGTCGGCCAGCTCCGCGTCCGGTGCGGTGTCGGGGTGGGTCATCTTCCACAGCGGCAGGTCGGCGGGGTGCAGATGGATCCGGGCACCGGTGCGGGAGGCCAGCGCGGGGGCGGCGTCGATGTGGTCGTTGTGCGCATGGGTGCAGATGATCGCGCGCAGCGTCCGGCCGCCGAGGGCCTCCAGGATGGCGTCGGCGTCGTGGGCGGCGTCGATGACGACCGCCTCGTCGTCGTTGCCGACGATCCAGACGTTGTTGTCGACCTCCCAGGTGCCGCCGTCGAGGGAGAAGGTGCCGGAGGTGACCAGGTGGTCGATGCGGGCCGCCATCAGAGCACCACCACCGAGCGCAGGACGTCGCCGGCGTGCATCCGCGCGAAGGCCCGCTCGACGTCCTCGATGCCGATGGTCTCGGTGACGAAGGCGGCCAGGTCGATCCGGCCCTGAAGGTGCAGGTCGATCAGCATCGGGAAGTCCCGGGAGGGCAGACAGTCGCCGTACCAGGAGGACTTGAGAGCCCCTCCGCGGCCGAAGACGTCCAGCAGGGGGAGTTCCAGGGTCATGTCCGGGGTGGGGACGCCCACCAGGACGACGGTTCCGGCCAGGTCGCGGGCGTAGAAGGCCTGCTGGAAGGTCTCGGGCCGGCCGACCGCGTCAATGACGACGTCCGCGCCGAAGCCGCCAGTGAGTTCCCGGACCGCCTCGACGGGGTCGATGGTGCGGGAGTTGACGGTGTGGGTGGCGCCCATGGTGCGCGCGGTGGTCAGCTTGCGGTCGTCGATGTCGACCGCGATGATCTTGGACGCGCCGGCCAGCCGCGCGCCGACCACGGCCGCGTCCCCGACTCCGCCGCAGCCGATCACCGCGACCGCGTCGCCGCGACCGACGCCGCCGGTGTTGAGGGCAGCGCCGATGCCCGCCATCACCCCGCAGCCCAGCAGTCCGGCCACCGCGGGCGACACCTCCGGGTCGACCTTGGTGCACTGCCCGGCGGCCACCAGCGTCTTGTCGGCGAAGGCACCGATGCCCAGCGCGGGGGTCAGCTCCGTGCCGTCCTTCAGCGTCATCTTCTGTTCGGCGTTGTGGGTGTCGAAGCAGTACTGGGGACGGCCGCGCAGACAGGCCCGGCACTGGCCGCACACCGCACGCCAGTTGAGGATGACGAAGTCGCCCGGGGCGACGTCGGTGACGCCGTCGCCGACGGACTCGACCACGCCGGACGCCTCGTGCCCGAGCAGGAACGGGAACTCGTCGTTGATGCCGCCCTGCTTGTAGTGCAGATCGGTGTGGCACACCCCGCACGCCTGGATCTTCACCACGGCCTCGCCCGGCCCCGGATCCGGTACCAGGATCGTCTCCAGCCGGACCGGTTCGTTCTTCCCCGGCGCCACCACGCCGCGCACTTCCTGTGCCATCGGAACAGCCCCTTTCAAAGATCACGTACGGGACCACTGTGGCGTACCGCCACTGAGCCGTGCCTCACCGTACGCGTGCCGGACCGCGCGGCGCAGGACCCCGGCCAGGTCCGTGATCTCCGGCTCCGCCGCGCGGGCCGCGCCGGTGCCGGTCACCAGCGCGGGACGGCGGGGGTGACCCAGTCGGGGTCGGCCAGCCGCATCGCCGCGGCGTCGTCCCGGTCGCGCAGCGCGCCGTCGTCGGCCAGCCAGCGGCGGTGCAGCGCGGCGAGCCGGTCGCGGTCGAGTTCCACACCGAGGCCGGGGGCGTCGCTGACGTCCATCCGGCCGTCGCGGAAGGCGAGCCGCTCGGTGAGGACGTCCTCGGTCTGCCAGGGGTAGTGGCTGTCGCAGGCGTGGTGGAGGTCCGGCACGGTCGCCGCGACGTGCGTCATCGCGGCGAGGCTGATGCCCAGATGGGTGTTGGAGTGCATGGACAGGCCGATGCCGAAGGTGCGGCAGACGGCGGCGAGTTCGCGGGTGTTGCGCAGCCCGCCCCAGTAGTGGTGGTCGGAGAGCACGATCTGGACGGCGCCCCGGGTGACGGCCTCGGCGATCTCGTCGAAGGTCGTCACGCACATGTTGGTCGCCAGGGGAAGATCCGTGGCGGACGCGACCTCCGCCATGCGGGCCGTGCCGCTCGCCGGGTCCTCCAGGTACTCCAGCACGTCCCGCAGCGCGTCGGCGACCTCAAGCGATGTCGCCACGCTCCAGGCGCCGTTGGGGTCGAGCCGCAGCGGCCGGCCGGGGAACGCGTCGGCCAGCGCCCGGATCGCCGCGACCTCCTGGTCCGGTGCGAACACCCCGCCCTTGAGCTTGAAGGACCTGAAGCCGTGGGTGTCGGCCAGCCGGCGGGCCTGTGCGACCACGCCGGCCGGGTCGAGCGCCGCGCCCCAGTCGTCCCGCTCGCCACGGCCGCCGGGATGTTCGGCCCACCGGTAGAAGAGGTAGGCGCTGTACTCCACGCGGTCGCGCACCCTGCCGCCGAGCAGGGCGTGCACGGGCAGCCCGGTGTCCTTGCCCCAGGCGTCCAGGCAGGCGACCTCGAAGCCGGAGAGGACGGAGAGCCGCAGTTTGTCGGCGGTCTGTGCGCCCCGCAGTCCGCCGGTGTCGACGGCGGCGGCGGCGGTCGCGGCCGACGAGTCACCGCAGACCTCGGCGGCGAGGGCGGGCAGACCGTTCAGGTCCGTGACCGGCCGACCGATCAGCGCACCCGCCAACGACTGGGCGATGTCGAGGTACTTGGTGTCCCCGTAGGTCTCGCCGACGCCGGTGGCGCCCGACTCGGTGACCACCTCGACGATCAGTCGGGGCGTGTACGGCTGGTGTACGCCCTGGGTGTTCAGCAGGGGTGGATCGGCCACCAGGATCGGGGTGAGCCGGACCTCGGCGATGTCGAGGCGGTGCGGGGAGGGGGTCATCCAAAGGCTCCTGCGGGGTCGGGGCGAGATCCGGGCACCTTCAGTTCGTTCCTACGACTCGTTCGGCTCGTTCCTACGACTCGTTCGGCTTGTTCCTGCGACTCGTTCGGCTCGTTCCTATATATAGACGACGTCCACGCATGCGCGTGGAGACTAGGGAGCCGCCATCCGACCGTCAATACCCGCACCCCCGGCAGTCGCCCGGTTGCACAAACCCTCCACGCGTAGCCTTTGCCAATCCTTGAATCTTCGCGCGTAGATAGGCATATGAGGCTCTGTTACATCTACCGGTGACCCCACAACCTGCTTCACCGAAGGAGCCGCGCATGCCGCGCCCCGTTCGCTTCCGCCTCGGCCTGTCCCGTCGCGCCCGCCTCGGCGCCGCCACGGTCGCCGCCCTCGTCGCCGGCACCGCCGCCTTCGGCATCGGCCAGGCCACCGCGGAACACTCCGTGCCGCGCACCGACAAGGAGATCCCCAACCTCACGCAGGTGCAGGACAAGATCAAGGCGTACTACGGCGACACGGTGACGGCCGACGGCGAGCACTACGCCTCCCCGCGCAGCAACTACGCCCGCCAGGTCCGCGGCATCGAGTCCAAGGCCCGCACCTACCTGACCAAGGCCCTCGCCAAGCACTCCGGGACCGACGCGACGACCCGCCCCGCCATCGTCCTCGACATGGACGACACCACCCTGCTCACCTACAACTACGAGCTCCAGGTGGGCTTCCACTTCACCCCCGAGAGCCAGGACAAGTACCTCGAAAGCACCGACATGGACCCGGTGTTCGGTATGAACCGGCTCGTCAACTGGGCACACGACAAGGGCGCCGAGGTCTTCTTCATCACCGGCCGCAAGGAGGCGCAGCGCGACTGGAGCGTGCGCAACCTCAAGAACATCGGCTACGACGTGGCCCTCGACCGCACCCACGTCTACCTGAAGGACAAGGAGCACCCGCCGGCCTACCTGCCCTGCGGCGCCACCTGCACCACCATCGAGTACAAGTCGGGTACCCGCAAGCACATCGAGTCGCTCGGCTACCACATCGTCGCCAACTTCGGTGACCAGTACAGCGACCTGAGCGGCGGCGCCGCCGACCGTGCCTTCAAGATGCCGAACCCGATGTACTACCTGCCGTAACCGCGCACCTCCGGGCGCTCAGCGCCGCTTCGGCATCGGCACGCGCAACAGGTCCTTGGCGACGGCCAGTTCGCCGGTGAAACCCGCTGCGCGTGCCTGCCGCTCGAACTCCGTGGGGTCGTCGTAGCGCTGCGAGAAGTGCGTCAGCACCAGGTGCCGCACCCCCGCCCGGGCGGCCACCTCCGCGGCCTGCCCCGCGGTCAGATGGCCGTGGTCCACGGCCAGTTGGACGTCCTCGTCGAGGAACGTCGACTCGATGACGAGCATGTCCACGCCCTCCGCGAGGGCGTGGACCCCGGGGCACAGCCGGGTGTCCATGACGAAGGCGAAGCGCTGTCCGGGGCGCGGCTCGCTCACCTCGTCGAGGGTGACGCCGTTCAGCTCGCCGAGCCGCTGGAGCCGCCCGATGTCCGGCCCGCTGATCCCGTGCTCCGCCAGCCGCTCCGGCAGGATCCGCCGGGAGTCCGGCTCGACGAGGCGGTAGCCGTACGACTCGACCGGGTGCGAGAGCTTGTGCGCCTCCAGGACGTACGACGCCGACCGCTCCAGCACACCGTCGACGGCGACCGGCCGCTGGACCAGCCGGACCGTCTCCCGGTACGCGGTGGCATAGCGCAGCCGGTCGAAGAAGCGCTCCCCGCTGGCCGGGTAGTGGGCGGTGACCGGGTGGGGCACCCGGTCCAGGTTGATCCGCTGGATCACCCCGGCCAGGCCGAGCGAGTGGTCACCGTGGAAGTGCGTGATGCAGATCCGGTTGAGGTCGTGGGCGGCGACGCCGGCGCGCAGCATCTGGCGCTGGGTCCCCTCGCCGGGGTCGAAGAGCAGCCCCTGGCCGTCCCACCGCAGCAGGTAGCCGTTGTGGTTGCGGTGCCGAGTGGGGACCTGGCTGGCGGTGCCGAGGACGACCAGTTCGCGTACGGACACGGCTGATTACCCGGGGGGCCACTGGAGGCCACGGCCACCGAGCACGTGCAGGTGGGCGTGGAAGACGGTCTGCCCCGCACCGGCGCCGGTGTTGAAGACCACCCGGTAGCCGCGGTCCTCGACCTTGTCCTCGGCGGCGACCTCGCGGGACTCGCGCAGTATGTCGGCGACGACCTGCGGCTCGGCGGCGGCGAGGGCCGCGGCGTCGGGGTAGTGCACCCTGGGGATGACCAGGACGTGCGTCGGTGCCTGGGGGTTGATGTCGCGGAACGCGACGGTGGTCTCGGTCTCCCGGACGATGGTCGCCGGCACCTCCCCCGCCACGATCTTGCAGAACAGGCAGTCGGCCTGCGGTTCACCCGCCACGGGTGGCTCCTCCCAGGTCATCCGTCATGCGCACGGTGCGCACGGCCTCGGATGCTACCGGGCGGGGCCTGCGGGGGCGTCCATCGCACCCGTACGCGGCGCGGGCGCCCCGCACACGCCATGGCGGGGAGCGGGCGCGGGCCGCTTCCCGATCACTAAGCTGACGGCCGATCGCTTTCGCACCACAACCGGGAGTTATGCACCATGGCAACCACGCGCACCGCCTCGACCCACTGGGAAGGCAACCTCCTGGAGGGCAAGGGCACCGTCGCCCTGACGTCCTCCAACATCGGCTCGTTCGACGTGAACTGGCCCTCCCGCGCGGAGCAGCCCAACGGCCGCACCAGCCCCGAGGAGCTGATCGCGGCGGCCCACTCCTCCTGCTACTCCATGGCCTTCTCGCACGGTCTGGCGGGCAAGGGCTACACCGTCGAGGCCCTGGACACCCAGGCCGATGTCACCTTCCAGCCGGGCGAGGGCATCACCGGCATCGTCCTGACCGTCAAGGCCCGGGTTCCCGGTCTGTCCGAGGAGGACTTCCAGGCGGCCGCCGAGGACGCCAAGAAGAACTGCCCGGTGAGCCAGGCCCTGGCGGGCGTCAAGAACATCACGCTCGCCGCCGAGTTGCTGAGCTGATCCGGCGACGGCCGGCACGGTCGTCGCCCCTGGTGAACGACGGTGCGCCGGCCGGCCCTTGGGTCCGGTCGGCGCACCGCTGCGTGGTCGGCGGCGTTGTCAGTGGGCTGTGCCACGATCTCTTCGACGGACGGCCCCGCGCCGCTCCGCAGGACGTCGCACGCCCGCACGCGAAGGGACCCACCACGTGACCGACAGCTCGCCCACCGCACTCCGCCTGGCGCTGCGCCTCGCCGATCCGGACACCGCCGATGCGCTGGCCGAGCGGCTGCGCCCGGAACTGCTGGCCGCGCTGTCCCAGCGGTTCGGGCTGCCGGCGCAGAGGGTGGCGGAGCTGGTCGGGCCGGGCGGTGCGGCGCTGCGGGCCGCGTGGGAGTCCGACGAGGAGGCGTTCCTGATCCGGGCGGCCGGGACCGGCGATCCGGTGATCGCCCGGGAGCTGTGGGGCGCGCGGTACCACCCCGCCTCCCAGTACCCGCGGCGCGTGAAGGACGTCCCGGGCCTGCTGGCGGCGGTCCTGGGCGCCGCCGACGCCTCGGACCCGCGCTGGTACGACGAGGACGGTCTCGTCCCGCTGCTCCAGGAGGAGGCGACCGGAGTCGAGCTCGCACCGGCGCTGACCGGCCCGTTCCCCGAACTGATCGCCTACGCCCTGGTCCGGCTGGCGCCGAACCTCCCGCTGCCGGCCGTGCTGGACGCCGCGGTCGCCCTGGCCCGGCTCGCGGGCGGCGAGGGGATCGCCGCGTTCGTCCGTGCCGTCGAGGGGGCGGAGGACATCGACCTCGGGCACCCCGGGCTGCTGGACCTGCTGCGGTCCGCCGCGACCGCCGCCGATCCGGAGGCCTTCCTGAGCGAACGCCGGCCGGCCGGGGAGTGGACCGACCCGGCCGCGCTGCGCGCCGTGCTGATGATCCGGGACGGCTACGAGCCGCCGGCGAAGCCCGACGGCCTGGACTGGGAGCTCGTCCGCCGGGAGCACCTCCGCCAGCCCTTCGGCTCGGAGCACCGCCGCGGCCGGGGCTACTGGGGCGGCAACCGGCTGCTGCGGCTGATCAAGTGGGAGGGCTGCCCCCGCGAACTGGTCATGGAGAGCTTCCGCGAGACTCCCGGGGTCGCCGCGCGGCTCGCCGCGGAGCTGCCCTTCGAGGCCCTGCTCGGGCCCGAGGCCCGGGCGGGCAAGCTGGACTTCGACGAGGTCCTCGGGCGCGGCATCCGCGCGGGCTGGCTGCCCGTGGACCGGGTACTGGCCGAGGTCGGCCCGGCGACCGAGGTGCTCAAGGCCCTGCCGTACGACCACGAGCCGACCCGCGAGGCCCTCGCCGATCTGCTCGAACCGCTCGGCACGGACCCGGTCAACTGGCTGACCTGTTACGCCCGGATGGGGCGGGCCCAGGGCAGCGTGGCCGAGCTGATCGGTGATGCCGCCGATGACACCTCCCGCAGGAAGCGCAGCACGACCTGGCCGCGTCCGCTGGAGGCGGTGTTCCCCGCGACCGCCCCCGAGGCGTCCCGGGCCGCGTTCCTGGGCCTGTTCGAGTGCGCCTCCGAGGAGGCCCAGATCGCCGTCGTACCGCACTTCGACGCCCGGGCCGTACAACACCTCCTGGTGTACGGCGATCCGACGCCCGCCGTCCGGGACGCGGTGCTGGCCGCCCACGGCGTGTCGGCGGCGGCCGCGCAGGCCTCCACCCACTCCCTCTCCGAGGAGCAGCTCACCGCGCTGCTGGACCTCGACGAACCGCGGGTGGACGCCAACCTCTTCTTCCACTGCCGCATCGACCAGCGGGAGCGGGAGCGGATGCTCGCCGGCCGGCTGCGCGGCGGCGGCACCCGCACCGTCCCCCAGGAGCTGTTGCACGTCCTGGACGAGACCAACCTCGGCCACTACCGCCACTGGCTCGTCGCGGGCCTGGAATCCGGTGATCCGGGCGTCGCCCGCACGATCGTCGGACGGTTGCGGCTTCAGATACCGGCGGCGCGGCTGCGGCTGCTGATATCCGTGTGGGAGCGCAGCGGCCCGGACGCGGTGCGCGAGGTCCTGGCGCTGGACCGCCTCCCGGTCACCCTGCGCCGGCAGACCGAGAAGGCCCTGGACGCCCCCGACGGGTTGCGGCAGCTGCGCGCCCGGCTGGCCGCCGAGGAGGAGCCGGCGAAGCTGGTGGCGTTCCTCACCAAGACGCCGGCCTACGACGCCGGTCAGCAGGCGCGCAAGCTGACCGGTGACGGCATCGCGCTCCCCTGGCCCGCGCTGGTCGAGGCGTACCGCTCCGGCGGACTGACCGACAACCTCGCCGAGTACCTCGCGGAGTGCACGGACTGCCCGCGCGAGCTGCTGCTGGAGCTGCTGGCCCGCACTCCCGAGGGCGGGCGCCACGACGCCTCATGGGTCCGGCGGGCGCTGGAGCGCGGCGCGCTCACACCGGAGGACCTGCTGACCCGCTCCGGCCCCGCCCGGACGGCCCTCGCGCATCTCCTGAAGGTCGTCGACTCCCCCGGCCGGCAGACGGATCGCCAACGACTGCGGGCTCGGGCCGCCGCACTGACCGGCGAGCATCTGGGCACCGACATCGAGGCCTGGGCGGTCTGCCTCCACCTGCTGCCGACGTTCACCGGCAGCCTGGCGGAGCTGGTGGCGACGGCCGGGGCGATCATGCAGCCGGCGGCGGTCTGAGGTTTGCCGCGACGGCGGGGGGTGAGGTGGGCGGGCCCTGGGGGGTGTCTCCGTCTCCCTAGGGGCGGGGCGAACACTTCCCGTAGGGGACGCGAGCGCCCCCTGTGGGGCCCTCAACGCGGCGCCGCCCGGCCGGTATTCCCGCTGCCCAGCCAGCCCCGGCCAGCCCCAGCCAGCTCCAGCTAGCTCCAGCGCCCCGTGCGTCCCAGTAGGAGTGCCGTCGCCGCGGTGCCGGCCGTGGAGGTGCGCAGCACGGTCGTGCCCAGGCGGTACGGCTTGGCACCGGCCTCGGCGAAGGTGGCGAGCTCCTCCGGGGAGACGCCGCCCTCCGGGCCGACCACGAGCACGATGCGGCCGGTGGTGGGGAGTTCGGCGGTGGCGAGCGGGGAGCTGCCCTCCTCGTGGAGGACGGCGGCGAAGTCCGCGTCGGCGAGCAGAGCCGCCACCTGTTTGGTCGTCAGCGGGTCCGCGACCTCGGGGAAGGTCAGCCGGCGCGACTGCTTGCCGGCCTCCCGGGCCGTGGCGCGCCACTTGGCCAGCGACTTGGCGGCCCGCTCGCCCTTCCACTGGGTGACGCAACGCGCCGCCGGCCAGGGCACGATGGCGTCCACGCCGGTCTCGGTCATCGTCTCGACCGCCAGCTCACCGCGGTCACCCTTGGGCAGCGCCTGGACGACGGTGAGGGTGGGGCTCGGCGGTTCCTCGGTGCGCAGTTCCGCAACGGCCACGGTGAGCCGGTCCTTGCCCTCGACGGCGGCCACCGTGCCGTAGGCACCGGCGCCCTGACCGTCCGTCAGCACGACCTCCTCGCCGACCCGCAGCCGGCGCACCGACACCGCATGCCGCCCCTCGGGGCCGTCCAGGGTCAATGTGCCGCCGGCCCGTACGTCCGCGAGCGAATCGACGAGGAAGACCGGCGCGGTCATGAGGCGACACCGCCGTCGGCGGGCAGGTTCATCGAGGCGCGCGCCGCGTCCAGTTCGGCCATCAGGACCTCGATGAGCTGCGCGGCGGGCAGCTCCCGGGCCAGCCGGTGCCCCTGCCCCGCCCAGAGGTTCAGGCCCTGCGCGTCGCCCGCCTTGGCCGCGGCCTTGCGCACGGTGGAGGTGAGGTAGTGGACGGCGGGGTAGGCGGCCGGGGCGTACGGGCCGTGCTCGCGCAGGAAACGGTTCACCAGGCCTCGGGCCGGGCGCCCGGAGAACGCCCGGGTCAACTCCGTATGCGTGAACAGGGGGTTGGTCAGCGCCTGCTTGTGCAGCGGGTTGGCACCCGACTCGGGGGTGGCGAGGAAGGCGGTGCCCAGCTGCGCCATGGTCGCCCCGGCGGCCAGCACGGCGGCGATCTGCGCGCCGCGCATCAGCCCGCCCGCGGCGATCACCGGGATCTGCACCGCCTCACGGACCTGGCCGAGCAGCGCCAGCAGCCCCAGGCCCGCACCGGTCCCGTCCAGGTGCGGATCGTCCCGGTGCGTGGCCTGGTGGCCGCCCGCCTCCACGCCCTGCACACAGACCGCGTCCGCCCCCGACCACTGGGCGGCCTGTGCCTCGGCCGCGGTGGTGGCGGTGACGACGGTGTACGTACCGACCTTGGCGAAGGAGTCGAGGACGGCGCGCGAGGGGCAGCCGAAGGTGAAGGACACCACCGGCACCGGGTCCTCCCGCAGGATCGCGAGCTTGGCCTCGTAGCCGTCGTCGCTGGGACCGTCGGTGTCGCCGAGCTCGGTCTCGTACCAGGCGGCCTCGCCGGCGAGTTGCTCGCGGTAGACGTCGACCGCGGAGGTGTCGGCCAGGGAGGGCTGCGGCATGAAGAGGTTGACGCCGAAGGGCCGGTCGGTCAGCGACCGCAGCTGTTTGATCTCCTGGTACATGCCGTCGGCGGTCTTGTAGCCGGCGGCGAGGAAACCGAGGCCGCCGGCGCCGCAGACGGCAGCGGCCAGCTCGGGTCCGGAGCCGCCTCCGGCCATCGGGGCCTGCACGATCGGGTGCCGGCAGAGATCGGTCAGTGCGGTGGGCATGCGCACATCGTGTCACGCCCAACACACCGCTCCGAACCAGGGACGACCCCCCCGGCGGTACCGCCTACCTGCCGTTGAACGCGTCCTTCAGACGCGAGAACAGCCCCTGCTGCCCCGGCTGGAACTGGCCCGTGGGCCGCTCCTCACCGCGCAGCTTGGCGAGCCGGCGCAGCAGCTCCTCCTGCTCGGGGTCGAGCTTGGTGGGCGTCTGCACCTCGACGTGGACGATCAGGTCGCCTCGGCCGTTGCCGCGCAGATGGGTCACGCCGCGCTGGTGCAGCGGGATCGACTGGCCGGACTGGGTGCCGGGCCGAACGTCGATCTCCTCCACCCCGTCGAGCGTCTCCAGCGGGCATTTGGTGCCCAGCGCCGCCGCCGTCATCGGGATGGTGACCGTGCAGTGCAGATCGTCACCGCGCCGCTGGAAGACCGGGTGCGGCAGCTCGTGGATCTCGACGTAGAGATCACCGGCAGGGCCGCCGCCGGGGCCGACCTCGCCCTCGCCGGCGAGCTGGATGCGGGTGCCGTTGTCGACACCGGCCGGGATCTTCACCGTCAGCGTGCGGCGGGAGCGGATCCGGCCGTCGCCGGCGCACTCGGGGCACGGCGTCGGCACGACCGTGCCGAAGCCCTGGCACTGCGGGCACGGCCGGGACGTCATGACCTGACCGAGGAAGGACCGGGTGACCTGGGAGACCTCACCGCGGCCGCGGCACATGTCGCAGGTCTGGGCGGAGGTGCCGGGGGCGGCGCCCTCGCCGGTGCAGGTCGTGCACACCACGGCGGTGTCGACCTGGATGTCCTTGGTCGTGCCGAAGGCCGCTTCGTTCAGCTCGATGTCGAGCCGGATCATGGCGTCCTGGCCGCGGCGGGTGCGCGACCGCGGGCCGCGCTGCGACGCGGTGCCGAAGAAGGCGTCCATGATGTCGGAGAAGTTGCCGAAGCCCGCGCCGAAGCCGCCCGCCCCGCCGGCACCGCCGGCCTGCGAGAGGGGGTCGCCGCCGAGGTCGTAGACCTGCTTCTTCTGCGGATCCGACAGGACCTCGTAAGCGGCGTTGATCTCCTTGAACCGCTCCTGGGTCTTGGGATCCGGGTTCACGTCCGGGTGCAGCTCCCGCGCCAGCCGCCGGAAGGCCTTCTTGATCTCGTCCTGCGAGGCATCGCGCCGAACGCCCAGGACCGCGTAGTAATCCGTGGCCACTTACGACTCCGCCAAGATCTGTCCGACGTAACGTGCCACTGCGCGTACCGCTCCCATCGTTCCGGGGTAGTCCATGCGGGTCGGTCCGACCACGCCGAGTTTGGCGACTGCCTCGTCGCCCGAACCGTAGCCGACCGTGACGACCGAGGTGGACGTCAGGCCTTCGTGGGCATTCTCATGCCCGATGCGTACGGTCATGCCCGAGTCCTTGGCCTCCCCGAGGAGCTTGAGCAGCACCACATGCTCCTCAAGGGCCTCAAGTACCGGACGGATGGTCAGGGGGAAGTCGTGTCCGAAGCGCGTGAGATTGGCGGTACCGCCGATCATCAGCCGCTCTTCGGTCTCCTCCACCAAAGTCTCCAGCAACACCGACAGCACTGTCGAGACCGTACCGCGGTCGTCCTGCTCGAAGGACTCCGGGAGATCCTGCACCAGTTGGGGCACGTCCGTGAACCGGCGCCCCACGACCCGACTGTTCAGCCGCGCCCGCAGGTCCGCGAGGGACGTCTCGGCGAACGGCGCCTGGCAGTCGATCAGCCGCTGCTCCACCCGCCCGGTGTCCGTGATCAGGACGAGCATCAGGCGGGCCGGGGCCAGCGCCAGCAGCTCGACGTGCCGGACCGTGGAGCGGGTCAGGGACGGGTACTGCACGACCGCGACCTGCCGGGTCAGCTGCGCCAGCAGCCGGACCGTGCGGCCCACGACGTCGTCCAGGTCCACGGCACCGTCCAGGAAGTTCTGGATCGCCCGCCGCTCGGGGCTGGACAGCGGCTTGACGCCGGCCAGCTTGTCGACGAAGAGACGGTAGCCCTTGTCGGTCGGGATCCGCCCGGCGCTGGTGTGCGGCTGGGCGATGAAGCCCTCGTCCTCCAGCGCCGCCATGTCGTTACGGATGGTGGCCGGGGACACCCCCAGCTTGTGGCGCTCGGTGAGCGCCTTGGAGCCGACCGGCTCCTCCGTGCCGACGTAGTCCTGGACGATGGCGCGCAGCACTTCGAGCCTGCGTTCACTGAGCATCCCGCGCACCTCCAGTCCGGCCGTCCCGCCGTCTCGTTCTCCTGGCACTCACCCGGGCCGAGTGCCAGACCCGGAGCCAGTGTACGGCCGGGTAGCACGGGCACGGCAAGGGTGGCCTCGCACAGCGCGTGGCCGATGACCGTGTTCGGGCGATCTGCCGGGCAACGCTATCGCGATGGAGCTAGCGTCTCGGTATGCGCACTGCTTGGGAAGAGGCCGGGTGGGAACAGCTCGGTGAAGGCGTCGTCCGGCGCCGGATGCCGGGCTGGGACGAGACGATCGGCGTGATCACCGGGACGGCCGGGATCATGATCGTCGACACCGGGGCGAGCATCCGCGACGGCGCGGAGCTGCGCCGCTCGGTCCGCGGCGTACTGGGCCGGGACGTGACGCATGTCGCGCTCACCCATCCACATTTCGATCATGTACTGGGCACCGCGGCCTTCGCGGGTGTCGAGGTCTTCGGCGCGGCCGGCCTGGGCGAGCTGCTGCTGCGCCGGGGCAAGGACGAGCTGCGGCATGACGCGGTGCGCCACGGCGTGGACCGGGACGCCGCCGCGGAGGCCACCGATCTGCTCGTCGTCCCGCACCATCATGTGCACGGTCAGCTCACCGTCGACCTGGGCGACCGCACGGTGCTGCTCGCCAATGTGGGCCCCGGCCACACCGCCCACGACCTGGCCGTTCTCGTACCCGGCCGGCACGGCGCCCGGGAGATCGTCTTCTGCGGCGACCTGGTGGAGGAGTCCGGTGAACCGCAGGCCGGCCCGGACGCGCTGCCCCAGCAGTGGCCGGCGGCCCTGGACCGGCTGCTGGCACTCGGCGGCGAGGAGGCGCTGTACGTACCCGGCCATGGCGCGGTGGTGGACGCCGCCTTCGTCCGGGCCCAGCGGGACGCCCTGGCCGCCCGTTTCGGCGTCCCCCGTTCGTCCTGACCGCCACTACACCCCGCCCCCATTGCTCCGACGCTACGACCCGCCCCCGTTGATCCGACACCACGACCGGCCCCATCGATCCGAACTGACCGCCACCCCGACCGGCCGCCCCGGCCCGCCACGCCTTCGACCCGAGCCACCCCTCCGACCCGAACAGAACAGGCCCCATGCAGAGCAAGCGCTACAGCCCCGACCTCACTCCCCCCTGGAAGAAGCAGCAGCCCGCGCCCGAGGTGCCGGCCGATCCCGATCTGGTCGTCGAGGAGGTCACCACGGGCTTCTGCGGTGCCGTGATCCGCTGCGAGAAGACCGCTGAGGGGCCGACCGTCACCCTGGAGGACCGCTTCGGCAAGCACCGCGTCTTCCCCATGGTGCCGCGCGGCTTCCTGCTGGAGGGCAAGGTGGTCACCCTCGTCCGCCCGCAGGGCCGGCCGGCGCCGAGCGGCCCGGCCCGTACGGCATCGGGTTCGCTCGCCGTGCCCGGCGCCCGCGCCCGGGTCGCACGCGCCGGGCGCATCTACGTGGAGGGGCGCCACGACGCCGAACTGGTCGAGCGGGTCTGGGGCGACGACCTGCGGATCGAGGGCGTGGTCGTGGAGTACCTGGAGGGCATCGACGACCTCCCGGCGATCGTCCGCGGCTTCTCCCCCGGTCCGGACGCCCGGCTGGGGGTGCTGGTGGACCATCTCGTGCCCGGCTCGAAGGAGTCCCGGATCGCGGCCGAGGTGACGGGCGAGCACGTGCTCGTCGTGGGCCACCCGTACATCGACGTGTGGGAGGCGGTGAAGGCGTCGTCGGTGGGGATCCCGGCCTGGCCGGCGGTGCCGCACGGGCAGGACTGGAAGACGGGGGTGTGCCGGGCCTTGGGCTGGCCGGAGAACACGGGGGCGGCGTGGCAGCGGATTCTGTCGTCCGTGCGGTCCTACCGGGACCTGGAGCCGGCGTTGCTGGGGCGGGTGGAGGAGCTGATCGACTTCGTCACGGTCGGCGGTGCCGTTTGACGTCGGCGAGGGTCCGGAACTCGCTGGTGTCGAGTACGGCATCGAGCTGGTCCAACGGCACCGGGTCGCCGAACTTGTAGATCGACTGCGACCTGTAGTCGGCACTCTCCCCCACGCCTGTGGGCTCGGCGAGGAGGACGCAGTGGGCCACGATGGGGTCGATGATCAGGTAGATGGGAAGCTTGCCAGCCGCGTAGATCGAGCGCTTGATGACGTAGTCATGGTCAACGCTGGTCTTGGAGACAACCTCGACGACCATTCTGATCACCTCGGGCGGCATCAGTCGCCCCGATTCGGCTCCTGTTCCGCGCTCCACCAGAACGAGGTCTGGCTGGGGCTCACTCGATTCTTGAGGGAGTGCGACATCCTGGGTTTGCAGACGCCGCCACTTCTTCCTCGGAAATTGGTCCACGACAGCTTCCACGATGTCGTTATGGACCACATCCGGCCCCGCCATCATCACGATGTTCCCCCGGAGGAGCTCGACCTTGACCCCCTCGGGAACATCGAGGTCCTCGAAGAGCTTCATCATCCGGCGTTCATCCACAGCGGTCATCTCCGTGGCCTCCGTTTCCTGTCGCCGTGTGTACGGCACAGGTTAGGAGCAGACTAGGCGCGGCCTCATACTCTTGGCATCGGATCACTCGTTCGAGTACTAGTCCACCAGATCCCGCACCACCGCGTCCGCCAACAGCCGTCCACGGAGCGTCAGCACGGCGCGGCCGTCCCCGTAGGGCCCCGCTTCCAACAGCCCGTCCGCCAGCGCCCGTTCCGCCGCCCGGGCCCCCTCCGGCGCGAGGATGTCCAGCGGACAGCCGTCGGACAGTCGCAGCTCCAGCAGGATGCGCTCCACCCGCCGGTCCTCGGCCGCCAGGACCTCGCGGCCCGCGCCCGGGGAGCGGCCCTCGCTCAGGGCCTGGGCGTAGGCGGCGGGGTGCTTCACGTTCCACCAGCGGACGCCGCCGATGTGGCTGTGGGCGCCGGGGCCGGCGCCCCACCAGTCGGCGCCGGTCCAGTACAGCTCGTTGTGGCGGCAGCGGGCGGCCTCGGTGGTGGCCCAGTTGGAGACCTCGTACCAGTGGAAACCGGCTGCCGTCAGGGCCTCCTCGGCGATGAGGTAGCGGTCGGCGTGGACGTCGTCGTCGGTCATCGGGACCTCGCCGCGACGGATCCGGCGGGCCAGCTGGGTGCCCTCCTCGACGATCAGGGCGTACGCGGAGACGTGGTCGGGGCCGGCGCCGAGGGCAGCGTCGAGGGACGCCCGCCAGTCGTCGTCGGTCTCGCCGGGGGTGCCGTAGATCAGGTCGAGGTTGACGTGGTCGAAGCCGGCGGCGCGGGCCTCGGCGACGCAGGCCTCGGGGCGGCCCGGGGTGTGCGTGCGGTCGAGGATCTTCAGGACGTGCTGCCGCGCGCTCTGCATGCCGAAGGAGACGCGGTTGAAGCCGCCTTCGCGCAGCTCGGCCAGGTAGCGCGGGTCGACGGACTCCGGGTTGGCCTCGGTGGTGATCTCGGCGTCCGCGGCGAGGCCGAACTCGTCACGGATCGCGGCCAGCATCCGGGCCAGGTCGGCGGCCGGGAGGAGGGTCGGGGTGCCGCCGCCGACGAAGACCGTCTCGACAGGGCGGGGGTCGTCGCCCAGCACCTTGCGGGCCAGCCGGATCTCCTCGACGACCGTGTCGGCGTAGTTGTCGCGGGAGGCCAGGGCGCCGCCGGAGCCGCGCAGCTCGCTCGCGGTGTAGGTGTTGAAGTCGCAGTAGCCGCAGCGGGTCGCGCAGTACGGCACGTGCAGATAGAAGCCGAGGGGCCGCCCGGCCGCCCCCGCCAGCGCATGACGGGGCAGCGCCCCGTCCTCGGGCATCGGCTCACCATCAGGCAGTGCGGAAGGCATGGGACCCATTGTCCGTCATGCGGCGGGGAGCCCGGGTTCCCCGGAGGTCCCGACGGCAGGGAGCGCGGATTCCCTGGCGCTCCCGACGGCGGGGAGCGCGGATTCCCCGGAGGTCCCGACGGCGGAGCGCCCGGGCGGAGCGCCTCCGTAACGCGCCCGTGGCGCACCCCGGCGACGCCCCTGGCAATGCCCGCGCGGCGTACGCCCGCGGCGCGCCTTGGTGGCGCGCCTCGGCGGCACACCTTCGCGGCACGCCCTCGCAGCGCTCCTTGGCAGCACGCCCTGCGGTTCCTCCGGTGGTCGGCGCGCCAACCCACGGGAATCGGGAATACCGCCCCGCCCCGCCCGGTTGTGGCCCCGCAGGGGGCCCAGCCAACCCCTACGGGATCTGTTCCCACACGCCCTACGGGACCGATCCCCTCCCCCTCCCCCGCCCCCGCCGCCCTACGGAATCCCCTCCACGGCCCCCTAAGGGCGTCCTATGGGCACCCGCCCGCCGCCTGGAGGACCAGGAGCGCCAGGTCGTCGTCGGGCGGGGTGGGGTCGAAGGCGTGGACGGTGTTGCGGATGTGGTCGGCGAGGGCGGTGGCGTCGAGGCCGGCCCCCGCAGCGAGGGCCTTGGCCAGGCCGTCCTCGTCGTCGAAGAGCCGCTGGCCGGAGCGGCGCTCGGTGACCCCGTCGGTGACGCACAGCAAAGTCTCACCGGGGCGGAGGTCGAACGATTCGCTGACGTACCTGGCGTCCTCGACCACCCCGAGCAGCACCTGCGGCGCCGCGACGACCCGCACCGCGCCGTCCGCGCCCAGGACGAGCGGCAGCGGGTGGCCGGCGCAGGCGAGGGTGCAGCGGGCGCCGTCGGAACCACCGGGGTAGGGGGCGATCTCCCCGTAGAGGAGGGAGAGGAAGCGGGCTTGCTCGCCCTCCTCGCGGATCTCCACCGGGGCCTCCGCGCCCGCGCCGGCCGCCGCCACCGCCGCCGCGACCGCCGCGACCGAGTCCGCGGCCTCCCGGGCCATGGTCTTGTTGAGCCGGTCGAGGACCTCGGCGACGCCGAAGCCGTCGCGGGCCAGCAGCCGCAGCACCGGCCGGGCCAGCCCGGTCACCGCGGCCGCCTCCGGCCCGCTGCCACAGACGTCGCCGAGCGCGAAGCACCAGCGACCGTTCCCGGCGTCGAAGAGGTCCCAGAAGTCGCCGCCCGCCCAGGCGCCCTCGCGGGGCTCGTAGACCACCGCCGACTCCACCCCGGGCACCCGCGCCCGTCCCCTGGGCAGCAGCCTGCGCTGGAGGACCTGGCTGATCCGCTCCTGGCGGCTGTAGGCGCGGGCGGTGGCCACGGCGCGGGCCACCCGGCGGCCCAGGTCCTCGATCAGTCCGACCACCTCGTCGGGGAAGCGCAGCAACCCGCCCCGGCCGAGCAGCAGCGTGCCGAGCCGACGGCCGCCGGCGGACAGGGGGCAGGCCAGTGCCGCGCCGCCCGGTTCATGGCCGCCGGGTTCGTGCGGCCAGGGCCAGGTGACCGCGGCGGCCGGCACGCCGCCGGGCGAGGTGCCGCCCGGCACCTCCGGCGGCTGTTTCTCCAGCGCCGTGCGGAGGGAGTCGATCCGACTCTCGCAGGTGTGCCAGACGCGGGCCAGCCGCTGCTCCTGGCCGCCGGCGGTGAGGCCCCGACCGGGTGCGCCGCCGTCGCCGTCATGGAGCCAGACCGCGCACCAGTCGGCGAGCCGGGGGACGATCAACTGGGCGGCCAGCGCGGCGACCTGGTCGGCGTCGAGCTGGCCGGAGAGCAGATCGGAGGCCTCGGCGAGGAAGGAGAGCGCGCCGTTGTCGACCCGGTCGGCAGCCGGCTCCCGGCGGGCGGGGCGGCGCGGGGCGGGGGCGAGGAGTTCGGCGGCCCGCAGTTCGCGGTGGAGCGCCTGGTCGTCGTAGGCGATCTCCGGCTCCGGCCGGGTGCCGGCGCCCGGGGCGTCCACGGGGAGCCGGAACCACACGGTCTTCAGGGCGCGCTGGTAGGTGATGCCCCAGGATTCGGCGACGGCACTGATCAACTGGAGCCCGTGGCCGCCGCTTTCGGAGCCGGAGCCGTCGGAGGCGGCGCTCTCCCTGCGGGCGCGGATCGGCCGCGTCGGGTGACGGTCGGAGACCTCGACGACCACGCCGGGCAGGGGCGCCGGGCCGGGGGCGGCCTCGTCGTCCGGCTCGGGCGCGGGGTCGAGCCGGCAGCGGAGTTCGACGGTGGTGCCGGCGTGCACCACCGCATTGGTGACCAACTCGCTGACCAGCAGCACCGCTTCGTCCGCGAGGCGGTCGGTGAGTCCCTCCGCGCCGGGCAGCCGCTGGGCGGTCCAGTCGGCGAAGGAGTCCCGGACGAACCGCCGGGCGGCGGCCGCGGCCTCCGGGTTCCCGGGAAGCCCGGCCCGCCGGGTACGGGTGCCGGGGCCTGCGCAGGGACCGGCGGCGGGTTCGGCGACGGGTTCGGTACCGGGTCCAGCCATCGCGGGCCCGGCCGTCCCAGGTCCGATCGTCACGGGCCCGGCCGTCCCGGATCCGGTCGCCGCGGATCCGATCGTCGCGGGTCCGCCGTCGGTTCCGCACGGCATCGGCGTGCGCGTCGCCGTGACGTCGTCGTCCCGTGGAGACGAAGTTGTCGTCCTCATTGAGCAACTCCCGAGCAGCTCCGCTACAGCGCCGGATGCGCCACCGACAGAGTGACAGAACGAGCGCATCCATAAGCGCGGAGTCACGGAAGTGGGAGGTCGCAGCGGTCAATTCGGCTGACGCACCGTGGGAGTTGGCCGATGCGCGAAGGGTGGGGCCGATGCACCGCTATGGGCAACTTGCGTGCGGAATGAGCGACTTCGGGTGGTGTGAGCATCTTCGACAGGACGACCCGGCGCGCCGGACACCGTTACGGGACGGACCGCACCGGCCCGCCCCCACAACGAAAGGGATCACCCCGCAGAGGCCACCCAGCAGGATTCACCTCACCTCACAGGCGTCACCTCACAGGCGCCACCCCGCAGAGGCCACCCCACAGGAATGCCGCCGCTACGCCTCCCGCGTCCCCGCGTACATCTCCTCCAGCAGGTCCTTGAACGCCCGCTCCACCACCGGCCGCTTGATCTTGAGGCTGGGGGTCACCTCGCCGTGCTCGATGTCCAGGTCGCGCGGCAGCAGCCGGAACTTGCGGATCTGCTGCCAGCGCTGAAGGCCTTCGTTGACCCGCTCGACATAGCCGTCGATCAGCTCGCGGACCTGGTCGGTGGCGACGACCTCGGCGTACGTCCTGCCCTCCAGGCCGTGCTCCTTGGCCCAGCCCATGATCGTCGGCTCGTCGAGGGCGATCAGCGCGGTGCAGAAGTTCCGGTTGGCGCCGTGCACCAGGACGTTGGAGACGAACGGGCAGACCGCCTTGAACTGGCCCTCGACCTCGGCCGGCGCGATGTACTTGCCGCCGGAGGTCTTGATCAGGTCCTTCTTGCGGTCGGTGATCCGCAGGTAGCCGTCGGGGGACAGCTCGCCGATGTCGCCGGTGTGGAACCAGCCGTCCTCCTCCAGCACCTCGGCGGTCTTGTCCGGCAGGCCGTGGTAGCCCTGCATGATGCCCGGGCCGCGCAGCAGGATCTCGCCGTCCTCGGCGATCCGGACCTCGGTGCCGGGCAGCGGCTTGCCGACCGTGCCGGTGCGATAGGCCTCGCCGGGGTTGACGAAGCTGGCGGCGCTGGACTCGGTCAGGCCGTAGCCCTCCAGGATGTGGATGCCGGCGCCGGAGAAGAAGTAGCCGATCTCCGGGGCGAGCGCGGCCGAGCCGGAGACCGCGGCGCGCAGCCGGCCGCCGAAAGCTTCCCGCAGCTTGGCGTAGACGAGGGCGTCGGCGATCTTGTGTTTGGCGCCGAGCGCGAACGGCACCGAGGCGTTGCCGGTGCGCCGGAAGTTGTCCTGGGAGACCTTGGCGTACTCGCGGGCCACCTCGGCGGCCCACTGGAAGATCTTGTACTTGGCGCCGCCGCCCTCCCGGGCCTTGGCCGCGACACCGTTGTAGACCTTCTCGAAGATCCGCGGGACGGCCGCCATGTACGTGGGCCGGACGACCGGCAGATTCTCGATGATCTTGTCGACCCGGCCGTCGACGGCGATCACCTGGCCGGTCGCGATCTGCCCCGCGGTGAGCACCTTGCCGAAGACATGCGCCAGCGGCAGCCAGAGGTACTGCACGTCCTCCTGGGTGATCAGCCCGGTCGACTGGATCGCGCGGGCCATGTACGCCCAGCAGTCGTGCGGCAGGCGCACGCCCTTGGGGCGGCCGGTGGTCCCGGAGGTGTAGATCAGCGTCGCCAGCTGGTCGGCGCGCAGCGCGGCGACCCGCTCCTTGACACACTCCGGGTGCTTCTCCAGATGGGCCGCGCCGCGCTTCTCCAGCTCGGCGAGGGTGACCACCCATCCTTCGGGGTCGTCCGCCGCGGGCTCGACGCCCACCTCGTCGATGACGACGACATGCGCCAGGTCGGGCAGCTCGGCCCGCTGCTCGCGGGCCTTGGCAAGCTGTCCGGCGTCTTCGGCGATCAGCACCCGGCTGTCGGAGTCGGCCAGGATGTACGCGGTCTCCTCGGCGTTGGTGCTGGGGTAGACCGTGGTGGTGGCGGCGCCGGAGCAGAGCACTCCGAGGTCGGCGAAGATCCACTCGACGCGGGTGTTGGCGGCCAGCGCCACCCGCTCCTCGGGGCGTACACCCAGCGCGATGAGCCCGGCGGCCACCGCGTAGACCCGGTCCGCGGCCTCGGCCCAGCTGATCGCCTTCCAGCCGTCGGGACCCTGACCCGAAGCGGGCGGGACCGGATGGCGATAGGCCTCGACGTCGGGCGTGGCCGCGACGCGCTCCAGGAAGAGGTGTGCCACCGAGGGCGGCCGGTTTTCGATCAGCGTGTAGGTGTCCGTCACGGCGTCCTCCGGGGCCCGCTTCGTTGCGTGGTGACTCGCGAGTAACCTTTGAGCAGTGATCAGAGTAGAGCGCGTTGCGCCGACGCGTAAGGGGCTACGGCCGACTGGTTCACGATGTGACCAGTGCGATAGGTGTACGTAGCACTCGCATCGCCCGATATGCGCGGGCGGGTCGATCACCCTCACCAGACCACAGTGGGCGGCGGGGAGCACGCTCTGGCGGAACGGCGCGCTCCGCATTCATCCCGTCGAGCCACCGCCCGAGCCGCCCGGTGCGGTCCACACGAGCCGCAGGTGACCCCGACGGGTCGCTTCAACGGGCAGCGGGCAGCGGCCCGGGCAGTGCAGGCCACGGCAAGCAGGGCAGGGCCGCGTAAAAGGCAGGGCAGGGCCGCACAAAAGGGTGGAACGGGGCGGAACCGGGCGGAGGACGACGACGGGGCGCCGGCCCCGGGCGGGGACCGACGCCCTGTCGCTGCCGCTGCTCGGGGCGGCTCCCGGACGCACCTGCTCCGACCGCCGCTCCCGCTCCCGGCTACTTCTTCTTGTCGCCGTCGGAGTCCGAGGACAGCACCGCGATGAAGGCGTCCTGCGGGACCTCCACGCTGCCGACCATCTTCATCCGCTTCTTGCCTTCCTTCTGCTTCTCCAGCAGCTTCCGCTTACGGGAGATGTCACCGCCGTAGCACTTGGCGAGGACGTCCTTGCGGATGGCGCGGACGGTCTCCCGGGCGATCACCCGGCTGCCGATGGCGGCCTGGATCGGCACCTCGAAGTTCTGCCGCGGGATCAGCTCGCGCAGCTTGGCGACCAGCCGCACGCCGTAGGCGTAGGCCTTGTCCTTGTGGGTGATCGCGGAGAACGCGTCGACCTTGTCGCCGTGCAGCAGGATGTCGACCTTGACCAGGTCGGCGGTCTGCTCGCCGGTGGGCTCGTAGTCCAGCGACGCATAGCCGCGGGTCTTGGACTTGAGCTGGTCGAAGAAGTCGAAGACGACCTCGGCGAGCGGCAGGGTGTAGCGGATCTCGACGCGGTCCTCGGAGAGGTAGTCCATGCCGAGCAGCGTGCCGCGGCGGGTCTGGCACAGCTCCATGATCGCGCCGATGAACTCGCTGGGCGCCAGGATCGTGGCCCGCACCACCGGCTCGTGCACCATGTCGATCTTGCCGGTCGGGAACTCGCTCGGGTTGGTGACGACGTGCTCGGTGCCGTCCTCCATGTCCACCCGGTAGACCACGTTGGGCGCGGTGGCGATCAGATCGAGGCCGAACTCGCGCTCCAGGCGCTCGCGGACGACCTCCAGGTGCAGCAGACCCAGGAAGCCGACGCGGAAGCCGAAGCCGAGCGCCGCGGAGGTCTCCGGCTCGTAGACCAGCGCGGCGTCGTTGAGCTGGAGCTTGTCGAGCGCATCGCGCAGCTCGGGGTAGTCGGAGCCGTCCAGCGGATACAGCCCCGAGAACACCATCGGCTTGGGGTCCTTGTAGCCGCCGAGCGGCTCCTCCGCCCCCTTGGCGAGCTGGGTGATCGTGTCACCCACCTTGGACTGGCGGACGTCCTTCACACCGGTGATGAGGTAGCCGACCTCGCCGACGGAGAGGCCGTCGGCGGGCTTCATCTCGGGAGAGTTGGTGCCGATCTCCAGCAGTTCGTGCGCGGCGCCGGTGGACATCATCTTGATGCGCTCGCGCTTGCCGAGCGTGCCGTCGACGACCTTCACATACGTCACGACACCGCGGTAGGCGTCGTAGACCGAGTCGAAGATCATCGCGCGGGCGGGGGCGTCCTTGACGCCGACCGGGGCCGGCACCTCACGGACGACCTTGTCCAGCAGCTCGGGCACGCCGACGCCGGTCTTGGCGGAGACCTTCAGCACGTCCGCTGGGTCGCAACCGACCAGGTTGGCCAGCTCGGCGGCGAACTTCTCGGGCTGCGCGGCCGGCAGGTCGATCTTGTTGAGGACGGGGATGATCGTGAGGTCGTTCTCCATCGCCAGGTAGAGGTTGGCGAGGGTCTGGGCCTCGATGCCCTGGGCGGCGTCGACGAGGAGGATGCAACCCTCGCACGCGGCGAGCGAGCGGGAGACCTCGTAGGTGAAGTCGACGTGGCCCGGCGTGTCGATCATGTTGAGGATGTGGGTCGTCCCACTGCCCTCTTCGCCCTCGGAGGGGTTCCAGGGCAGCCGGACCGCCTGGGACTTGATCGTGATGCCGCGCTCGCGCTCGATGTCCATGCGGTCGAGGTACTGCGCGCGCATCTGCCGCTGGTCGACGACACCGGTCAGCTGGAGCATCCGGTCGGCGAGCGTCGACTTGCCGTGGTCGATGTGCGCGATGATGCAGAAGTTACGGAGGAGGGCCGGATCGGTACGGCTCGGCTCCGGCACGTTCGTAGGGGTCGCGGGCACGCAGGGTCCATTCAGTGAACGCGGGTAGGCGGGACTCGGGTATGTGACGTCTTCCCCTATGGTCCCATGAGCGACGGGGTCGGTCCGGATTGGGCGGCCCGGCGCCGTCCCGGGATGCGGCCGAACAGCACCGCGGAAGGGCCGCTCGGCGGGTGCCGGACAGCGGTCGCCGGCCGGGCCGCCGGCCGGTTTGGGACGCCATGGACCCTGCTGGTAGCCTGGTCCACTGCGCTGCGTGCCCTCTCTCGTGCGCGGCGCACCGAGAAACTCCAACGAACCTGAAAAGGCTCTTTCGTGGCGAACATCAAGTCCCAGATGAAGCGGATCAAGACCAACGAGAAGGCTCGTCAGCGCAACAAGGCTGTCAAGTCGGCTCTGAAGACCTCGATCCGTCGTACCCGTGAGGCCATCGAGGCCGGCGACCTCCAGAAGGCCACCGTTGCTCAGGCCGAGGCGGCCAAGAAGCTCGACAAGGCCGTCAGCAAGGGTGTCATCCACAAGAACGCCGCCGCCAACAAGAAGTCGGCGCTGGCGAAGAAGGTCGACGCCCTCAAGGGCTGAACCTTCTCCGGCAGGAGGTCGTCGGCCCGTTCCGGGCCCTGATCATCCTCCGGTCGCAGCATCTGCGGTAGCTACAGGGCCTCCTGTTAGCACCTCTGCAACACCTGCAAGACCCTCCGCCGACGGGGACCCAGCGGCCCCTCTCACCGCTCCCCGGTCGGTGCACCACCGCGCCGCACACGGCCTGCGTTCGCCACGCGGGTGCGGCGCACCCCGGCTCACCAGCGGCTCGTTCCGCTGACGGAGCCGCTCTCGTGTGATGCGAAGGCCCCGCCTCGCCCCTTCCCCAGGGGCGGGCGGGGCCTTTCGCCGTACCCGATGTGGTCAGCTGTTGTCAGCGGTGTGCCCCGTGTGGTCGGGAGCGTCTCGTGTGGCGCGCCGGCCGTCGCCGCCCGCGGGTCGCGCGCGCTGGGACCGCATGCCCGGGGGTCCGTTGTCGGAGGGCTCCGCTACCCTGCGGCCATGTCCATACCGGGGGATCCTCATCCGCACCATCCTTATGCCCAACCACAGCCCAACCCCTACGGCCAGGTGCCCGCACAGCAGAACCCGTACGCACAGCCGGCCCCGCCACAGGGGCCGGGCGGCGGTTACGGCTATCCGGCCCCCGGCGCCCCCGCCGGAGCCGGTAGCGCACCGGGCGCGCCGGGCGGCCCGGACAGCCCGGGCCGGGGGGCGTTCGGGTGGCTCTGGGCGATCGGCGGCGCGATAGCCGCCTCCGCGATCTGGGGCTCCCTGCTGTTCGCCACCGGCGGCTTCTCCTCCGAACCCAGCCCCGACCTCGCGGGCTACAGCTACACCAGCGATCTGTGCGCCGACACCTCGATGACCCCGTTCGAGAACGCCCACTTCAAGGCCAAGGAGAGCTCCGGCACCTCCGCCAAGGACGCCAACCCGCAGCACAGCGCGTCCCGGCAGCCCTCGCTGGACACCATGTGGTGCAACATCTCGTTGCAGCAGGAGAACGCCGGCAGCCCCGACTACTCCTCGACCTGGCTGTACAGCACCGTGTCGCTCCACAAGAAGGCCGACCCCACGCCGGAGTTCGCCGACAGCTACCGCTCGTACGAGAAGCAGGACACCTCGATCGGCTACAAGGTCGAGTCCGTGCCGGGCCTCGGCGACGAGGCCTATCTGGTGACCCGGAACGACCAGGGCGGCTCCAGCAACGGCGCCTACGTCATCCTCGGCGTCCGGGACGGCTGGATGACGTACCAGTCGACGTGGGCGGGCTATGCGTCGAGCAGCAGCTCCGGCAAGCAGCCGACCGCGACCGAGGTCGCGACCATGCTCAAGACCAGCGCGACCCAGACCCTCAAGCAGCTCCAGCGGTTCAGGTGACGGGTCCGGGTGACGGCTGACGGCTGACGGGCCAGGTGACGGGTCCGGGTGATCGATCCGGGTGACGGGTCCGGGTGACGGGTGGTTCACGGGTGCGGGTGCGGGTGCGGTCGTGCGTGCGTTCGTGTGCAGTCGCGGTCGTGGGTGCGGTCGTGGGTGCGGTCGTGGGTGCGGTCGTGGGTGCGGGTGCGGCAGGGGCCGGGGGTCGTGCGGTCGGTGCGGCAGCCGGGGGGCCGGTGCCGGTCAGTTCGGCAGCCGGGGGCCGGGGCCGGGCGGTGCGGGGCAACGCCTTCGGCCGGGGCGGTCGAGGTTCGCTCCGGTCGCCCCCGTCGCCTCAGCGGGACCGCGCCGCCCGGGCAATGGTGACCACGGCCTTCTCCAGGGCGTACCCCGGATCGTCCCCGCCGCCCTTCACGCCCGCGTCGGCCGCCGCCACCGCACGCAGCGCGGTGGCCACGCCGTCCGCCGACCAGCCGCGCATCTGCTGGCGCACCCGGTCGATCTTCCAGGGCGGCATGCCCAGCTCGCGGGCGAGGTCGCCGGGGCGGGCGCCGCGCGGGGCGGAGGCCAGCTTGCCGATGGCGCGGACGCCCTGGGCGAGCGCGCTGGTGATCATGACGGGGGCGACGCCGGTCGCCAGCGCCCAGCGCAGCGCCTCCAGCGCCTCGGCGGCCCGGCCCTCGACGGCCCGGTCCGCGACGGTGAAGCTGGACGCCTCGGCCCGACCCGTGTAGTAGCGGGCGACGACGGTCTCGTCGATCGTGCCCTCGACGTCGGCGGCCAGCTGCGCACAGGCCGACGCCAACTCCCGCAGGTCGCTGCCGATCGCGTCGACCAGCGCCTGGCAGGCCTCCGGCGTCGCCGAACGCCCGGCCGACCGGAACTCGCCCCGGACGAACGCCAGCCGGTCGGCCGGCTTGGTCATCTTGGGGCAGGCCACCTCCCGCGCGCCGGCCTTACGGGCGGCGTCCAACAGGCCCTTCCCCTTGGCGCCGCCGGCGTGCAGCAGTACCAGCGTGATCTCCTCGGCGGGCGAGCCGAGGTAGGCCTTGACGTCCTTGATGGTGTCCGCGGACAGATCCTGTGCGGCTCGCACCACCACGACCTTCCGCTCCGCGAAGAGCGAGGGGCTGGTCAGCTCGGCGAGGGTGCCGGGCTGGAGCTGATCGGGGGTGAGGTCACGCACATCGGTGTCCGCGTCCGCCGCCCGGGCGGCCGCCACCACCTGCTGCACCGCGCGGTCCAGCAGCAGGTCTTCCTGGCCCACCGCGATCGTGACGGGGGCGAGCGGGTCGTCGTTAGCTGTCTTCCTGGCCATCGCGGTCCAGCATCCCACGCGCCACTGACAACGCTGCCCGGAGCGCTCCCCGGGGCGCTCCCCGGGGCACCCCTCGGAAGCACTCCCGTGAGCACCCGCCTCGCGGACCGCCGTCCCACCCCGCCCGACGGCGCCACGGGCCCGCTGCCGGACAATGGCCCGGTGAACGACGACGCCGCCCAGCCCGCACACCACACCCGACACGTACTGGTCCTGCCCGACCGCGACGCCGCCGAGGAGGTCGCCGAGGCGTTGGCCGAACGCTTCGGCGTCACCGAGGAGCCGCAGCTCGTACGGGACGCCCTGGCCGGCGAGGACGACGCCGAGGACGCCCAGTGGCTGGTGGTGGTCGAGGATCCGGACGGGGTCCACGCCCCGGAGCGGTTGGACGCGCTCGCGGCGGAGTACGAGGGCTGGCGCGAGGCCGAGTGAGCACGGCTGGGGCGGCGGGCCCGGGGCCGCACGGTCAGCCGGAGACCGCCGGCGGTCAGCCGGAGACCACCGGCTCCCGGTCCAGCACGATCCCGAAGTGCTCGCGGTAGACGGCGAGGACCTCGTCCGCGCCCACCTGGCGCTCCACCCGCGCTCCGTCCGCGCCGGTGGTCACGAGCGTACGGCCGGAGAGCGTGACACGGCCGCTCTCCGTCAGCCGGGAGCACACCAGGGACTGGGTGAAGTGCGACTTCGGCGACGTCTGGTGCCACCAGCAGCCGACCTCGAACTCCGCGAACGTCCGCGGACGTTGCTCCAGCCGGTACTGCCGGACGCCGTCCCGCAGCACATCGAGGTCGCCCTCGTCGGTCTCCTCGATCCGGAAGACGCCCGCGGGGTCGGTCTGCTCGGCGCGGCTGTCCCAGCGCAGCGGAGCGTGGCTGTTCCGTCCGAAGCCGACGTCCGCGAGCCACGGCCCGCTCGGCGTGTGCACCCGCAGCGCCAGGTGGTCGTACGGGATGCCGAGCCCGTCGGGGCCGAAGACACGGGCGGACAGCAGCTCGACCTCATAGCCGAGGGCCCGCAGCAGCGCGGCGAAGGCGCCGTTGAGCTCGTAGCAGAAGCCGCCGCGTCGGGCGCCGACGATCTTGTCCAGCAGTGGCTGCGCCGCCAGCACGATCTCCTCGCCGAGGTGGAGGGAGAGGTTCTCGAAGGGGACCGCCCGCAGATGGCTGAGGTGCAGCGCGCGCAGCGCATCGGCATCGGGGGACGCGGGGCGTGCGGCGCCGATGCGGTCGAGGTAGGCGTCGGCGGCAGCGGCGGAGATCCGGGGTACGGCTTCCGTCTGGTGCGCGGTGTCCATCAGTTGTGCGTCCTCTCCGAGGTGAACCAGCGGCGGGTGCGTTCCACCGCCGAGGCGGGGGTCCCTGCCGCGACATCGGCGATCGTCTGTGCCGCCAGCTCGCGCCGCCAGGCCAGTTCGGCCTTGCGCATCGCCGTGGAGATGCCGCAGGGCCGACCGTGCTCCCGGTCGGACGCCTCGGCACCGGCTCCCTGCCGTCGGATCTCGGTGCAGCGGAAAGCGTCCTCGGTGCCCTCGATCGCAGCGACCACATCCATCAGGGTGATCCGCTCGGGCGGTCTGGCCAGCTGGAAACCGCCGCGCGCCCCGGGCGTGGAGCTGAGGATGCCGGCCCGGACCAAGGTCTGGAGCCGCTTGTTCAGATAGGCGGCCGGCAGCTCGAAGGCAGCCGCCAACCGAGCGGTCGACACGGGCCCTTCACCGTCGAGCCAGGCCAGCGTCACACAGCAGTGCAAGCCCCATTCGACGCCTTCACTCATCCTCATTATCTGGATGATACACATCCAGATTCACCGTTCCTCTTCGTCCGGCCGGCTCGCCCTATCTGGTCGTCCCGCTCCAACCGGCCCGCTCGCTCCATCCAACCGGCCCGCTCCAACCGGCCAGTTCGCTCCATCCATCCGGCCCGCTCGCTCCATCCAGCCCGCTCGCACCGTGGCCGGAAGACGTCGGATGAACCTCTGGTGACGGGCTGCCGAAAGCCGCTCCCGCCGCGTCGGAGGTCCTTGAGGCTTTGACCTCCCAACGTCCGTTCATCTGTGCGAGGTTGTCGTGACGCTGCCGGACACCGAGACGATCCTCACCGCTGCCGGGCTCGTGGCGACGGCCCTGGTCTGGGCCGTCGAGCGGTTCCTGCCGGGGCGCAAGCGGATCGGCTACCGCGTCCAGATGGACACCGCGATCGGCATGAACCCCCAAGACGCCCACAGCCTGGTGCAGTTGCGGCTGCTGCGGCAGGACCAGGAGATCAGCGATGCCACGCTGGCGCTGCTGCGGTTCGAGAACGACGGCGGCAAGGACATCGTCCGGCAGGACTATCAGGAGCCGCTGACGGTCGAGTTCCCCGGCCGTACCGTCCTCGGCGTCGAGGTGCCGGACGCCAATCCGACGGATCTGGTGGGCATGCTGACCCGGCGCGGCAGCGGGCTGCGGCATGAAGGCGGCCGGCTGTTCATCCCCAAGGTGCCGCTGAACAAGCGGAACCACTTCAAGCTGCTGGTGCTCCTCTCCGGCCCCGGAACGGTCCTCGATCCCCAGGGCGGGCGCGCCGGCAGGGCAGCCGGTGCCGTGACCGTCGGCGGGTTCATCAGCGGGGGACGGATCCGGCGCAACGCCCAGCGCTGGGGCCCGCGCAAGCTCAGCCTCGCCCTCGGCGGCACCTTCATCGTCCTGCTCGGACTGCTCGGCGGTCTGCTCCTCAACGGCCGGGTGACGCCTCCGCCCGCCGAGTGCGCCGCGGGGCGGCTGACCGTCGACGGATCCACCGCGTTCGCCCCGCCGATGCGGGAGATCGCCCGGCAGTACCGGGCCAGGTGCGCGGACGCCGAGATCGACGTCGCGGAGAGCGGCAGCCTGTCGGGCCTGGGCAACCTCAACCGGCAGGGCAGACCCGCGACTGCCGAGGGCCCCGGTTTCATCGCGGTGTCCGATGTGCCGGCGCCCTCCCTGTATCGCCGGCTGGAGGGTGCCCGGGTGGGCGTCATCGTGCTCGGTCTTGTGGCGAACGAGAGGGCCGGCATCGACAACCTCACCTCTGACCAGGTCCGCAAGGTCTACGACGGGACCTACACCAACTGGCGGCAGCTGCACGGCAACGACCTGCCGATCCGCCTCGTCAGCCGGGACGCCGCCTCGGGCACCCGCCGGGCCTTCGAGACGTCCGTGCTGCACCGCTCGGAACCCGGCGTGGTGTCGTCGTACGACTGCGGCGACAAGGACCGCGACGAACGGGCGCGCCTGACGCGCTGTGAGGTGAACGGCACCAAGAGCCTGCTGGACGCGGTGGACCGGGTGCCGGGAGCGATCGGCTACGCCGAGGTCTATGCGGCGGCACAGCGGCAGCACGTGGTCGGCGTGCGACTCAACGGGCACGAGCCGGACATCGAGTGGGGACGGCAACGCGACTACCCCTTCTGGACGGTGGAGTACCTCTACACGTACGGGCGGCCCGAAAACGGCTCGCTGACCGCGAAGTTCCTCGCGTTCATGGACTCCGACACGGCGAAGAACATCATGCGGATGTACAAGCACGTGCCCTGCGCCGACCGGCAGAGCCTGCCGGACGCCGTCTGCCGGCCGTGAGACCGCCGGCATCCGACGGGGACCTGCGGAGCCCGGCGGGGAACGGCGGAGCCCTGCGGGGAACGGCGGAGCCCTGCGGGGAACGGCGGGGAACGGCGGAGCCCTGCGGGGAACGGCGGAGCCCTGCGGGGAACGGCGGGGAACGGGGTCTTCGCCGGAAGTCGGGCGGCCGGTCCCCGGCCCGGCGGCCGGCCGAAGCCGCCGAAAGCCGACCGGGCGAGCCCAGGACCGCGATGGCGCCGTCGGTGTCCGTGCGCAGCACCCGGGCCCCCAGGCCGCGCAGCGCCGCGACCGTCCGAGGTGCGGGATGGCCGTACGGATTGTCCGCGCCGCAGGAGATCAGCGCCAGGCGCGGCGCCAGCCTCCGTATCAGCGACGCGTCCTGGTGGGCGGAGCCGTGGTGCGCCACCTTCAGGACGTCGACGGCTGAGAGCTCGGGGTGAGCGGCCGACAGCGCCTGCTGGGCGGGTGGTTCGAGGTCGCCGAGCAGCAGCAGGGTCAACCCGCCGGTGCGGACGAGCAGGGTGACGCTGGCGTCGTTGGGACCGTCGACGGCTCCGACGTCGACGGAGCCGGGTGCGTCCGACGGGGCGGGCGCACCGGGTGGCACCGGCGGGGGCGAGGGGGCCGGCGGCCAGAGGACCTCCCAGGTGAGGGGGCCCAGACGGCGCCGCTCCCCCGGCACCGCGCGGACGACCGGGATACGGGCGGCGGCGGCCGTGGCACGCACGAACGCGGCCTGCCCCGGCGGGTCTTGACGCGTCGTGGTCTCGATCGCGCCGACCGAGCGACCGCGCAGCGCACCCGGGAGCCCGTCCACGTGGTCCGCGTGGAAGTGGGTCAGGACGAGTAGGGGGATGCGGTGGACGCCGAGCTCGGTGAGGCAGCGGTCGATCGCACCGGGCTCGGGTCCGGTGTCCACCACCAGCGCCGTGCCGTCCCCGGCCGCCAGCACCAGGCCGTCGCCCTGCCCCACGTCGCAGACCACGGCGCGCCACCCGGGCGGCGGCCAGCCCGTGATGACGCGGGTGAACGGGGCCGGTCGGCACACCGCCAGGATCACCGCCAGCACGCAGAGCACGGACAACCAAGGTCGCCGCAGCACCCGTCGGGCGACCGGCACCAGCGCCACGGTGACGGCCGCCAGCGCCAGCCCGCCCGCCCAGCCACCGGGCCAGCCGAGCTCCGCCCCCGGCAGCGCCGCCCCGGTACGGGCCACGCCGGCGATCCACTCGGCCGGCCAGCCGGCACACCACGCCAGCGCCCGGGCGACCGGCAGGGCCACCGGGGCGGCGGCCAGAGACGCGAACCCGAGCACCGTCGCCGGACCCACGGCAACCTCGGCCAGCAGGTTGCAGGGCACGGCGATCAGGCCCACACGGGCGGCGAGCACGGCGACGACCGGCGCACAGACCGCCTGGGCGGCGGCCGCGGCGGCGAGCACCTCGGCGAGCCGCGGTGGCACCCGGCGCCGTTGCAGGGCGGCGCTCCAGCGCGGTGCGAGCAGCAGCAGCGCGCCGGTGGCCAGCACGGAGAGCAGAAAGCCGTAACTGCGGGCCAGCCAGGGGTCGTAGAGGACCAGCAGCAGCACCGCGGCCGCCAGCGCGGGGAGCAGCGAGCGGCGGCGCCCGGTGCCGATCGCCAGCAGCGTGATCAGGCCACAGGCGGCGGCCCGCAGCACGCTCGGATCCGGGCGGCACACGACGACGAACGCGAGGGCGAGTGCCCCGCCGAGGACGGCCGTGCCCCGTAGCGACAGCCCCAGGCGTGGCGCCAGGCCCCGGCGCTCGGCCCGGGTGGCCAGGTGCGTCGGGCCGACCAGCAGGGCGAGCACGATCGTCAGATTGCTGCCGGAGACGGCGAGCAGATGCGTCAGGTCCGTGGCGCGGAACGCCTCGTCCAGGTCCGGTGACACCCGTGAGGTGTCCCCCACGACCAGGCCGGGCAGCAGCGCCCGGGCATCGACCCCCAGCCCCTCGGTGGCGTCCCGGAGCCCGCCGCGCAGCCTTCCCGCCAGCCGCTGCAACAGACCGGGAGGACGGACCATGACCGGTTGCGCACCGCCGCCGACCCGCAGCACGGCGGCGACCTGCCCGCCCGACGACGGCAGCGGAGGAACGGCACGGGCCGCCACGCGGAGACGGGTCGACGGCAGCACCCGGCGCCAGGCCGTCGACACCGCCGGACGATGCCCGGCGCCGTCCCCTCCCCCCTGCCGCACGACGGCGAGCACCGGCGTGCGCACGGCCGTGACCTCGCCGTCCGGTGCGGTGACGCGGACCGCTTCGGCGGTGAACACCACTGCCGGCGGCGTCCGTTGGGAGCCGCGCACCCGGGACGGTGTCAGCCGCGGATCGCCGGTCACCTCCAACTCCACCGTGATCCGCGCGCTCTGCTCGGCCAAGGCCGGCAGCGGTCCGCGCCGGACGTCCGCCGCATGCAGCGCCGCCGACGCGGCTCCCGCCGTGGCACCCAGCAGCGCCCCGGCCAGGGCGACGCAGGCCCCCGCGGACCACAGGCGCGGGGAACGGGCCGGGCAAGGGCCCGCCGCCTCCCGGTCGGCACCCGGCCCGGCCTCGTCCCGCACCGGCTCACCACCGGGCCGCCGGCCCGTCCCCGCCCCGTGGTCCGCCCTCCGCCGGACCACGGCCACCCGCACCACACACGCCGCAAGGACGACGGTCACCCCGCAGACCACCGCCACCCCGCCGCCGGGTGCGCCCAGGGCGAGCGCCGCGGCCGCCCAGGCCGCCAGTGCCGGCACGACCAGCCGCAGATCGGCCGGACCGTCCTGTGCCGCAGCGGAGGAGCCGGGTGGCGCATCCGTCGTGGCGTGCACGGTCACGTCCGCGCCATGTGGACCGCGAGGGCTGGTCATGGCTGCACCAAGGGGCGGAGATCGGCGAACCGGCGCTCACCGATCCCGGTGACCTGGCGGAGCTGGTCCACCGAGCTGAACCCGCCGTGCCGGGTGCGGAATTCGATGATGTGGCGGGCCAGGACGGGCCCGACTCCCGGCAGGGCGTCCAGCTGCTGCTCGGTCGCCGTGCCGAGGCTCACCGGCCCGGGCGGCCCGCCCCCGGACCCCGACGGCCCGGCTCCCGCGCCGCCGGGTCCCATGTCGCCGGAGCCGGCAGCGCCCCCGCCCCCGCCCCCAGCGCCCGCTCCAGCCTCACCAGCCGCACCGACCACGATCTGTTCGCCGTCGGTCAGCAGCCGCGCCCGGTTCAGCCCACGGGTGCTCGTCCCCCGCAGCACTCCGCCCGCGGCCCGTAGGGCATCGATCACCCGAGACCCCGGCGGCATCCGGTGAATTCCCGGGTGCCGGACCTTGCCCGTGACATCGACGACCAGTTGCCGCCCCGCCACACCCGGCGGTCCGCCGGCCGCCCCGGCGGAGGACGCCGCAGCGGACGGTGGCGGCAGCAGTGACGCTCGGGCGCCGGGGTCGGGGCCGGGGGCCGCCGGCCGTTCCGCCGCCGGGGCGCGCACCGGCTCGGGGCGCCCGGTCCAGAAGTGCTGGACGGCGAACCCCACGGCGACCACGAGCACCAGGACCAGAGCGGCCAGCGCCTTGGGATCGGTGCCGCACCGTAACTGCACCCAGAGCGGCAGCCGTTCGCATACCGCGAGCCACGCCCGCGCCCGACGGCGGGGGCCTGGTGGATCGTGTCCCGGAGGCGCCGGACCGGCCACCGCCGCCCTGGCCTCGCCGAAGACGGCCGCGATCCGGGCCCGCGCGCGCTCGCGCTCCTCCTCCCTCCGCTCCGCCGCACGGGACGGTGCCGACCGGCCCGACGGGCCGGCGGGGAGGGACGGATCGCAGGACGGTGCCGGAGCCGCAGCGGCCGGTGCACGCCGAGCTGCCGATGGGGCCGCCGACGCCATGAGGACCGGGGAATCCACCCGAGTGGATCGAGACGTGTTCATAGCGATCGACGGTAGGCACGTCGCACCGATCCCGCTGAGCCGCCTCACATTCCGTGGACGACGCCCCAGTTGTGGATAACGTCGTCACCCACAGGGCACTTCTGCCGCCCCGCTCACCGCGGTGAGACCACAGCCCCCAGCAGCCCCGGCCCGGTGTGCGCACCGATGACCGCACCGACCTCGCTCACGTGCAGCTCGTTCAGCCCCGGCACCCGCTCGCGCAGCCGCTGTGCCAGCGCCTCCGCCCGCTCCGCGGCAGCAAGGTGGTGCACCGCGATGTCGACCTGGCCCTCCCCCGCCCGCTCCGCGGCGATCTCCTCGAGCCGCGCGATGGCCTTCGATGCCGTACGGACCTTCTCCAGGAGTTCGATCCGCCCGTCGGCCAGTTGAAGGAGCGGTTTGACGGCGAGCGCGGAGCCGAGCAGGGCCTGCGCGGCTCCGATGCGGCCGCCGCGTCGCAGGTAGTCGAGGGTGTCGACGTAGAAGTAAGCGGAGGTGCCGGCGGCCCGCTTCTCCGCGGCGGCCACCGCGTCGTCCGCGTCCCCGCCGGCCTCTGCGGCCTCGGCGGCGGCGAGTGCGCAGAAGCCGAGCGCCATCGCGACCATGCCGGTGTCCACGACGTGTACGGGCACCGGTGCGTCCTTGGCCGCCATCACCGCCGCGTCGTAGGTACCGGAGAACTCCGAGGAGAGGTGCAACGAGACGATGGCGCCGGCACCGGCCGCCGCGACCTTTCGGTAGGTCTCCGCGAACACGCTGGGGCCGGGCCGCGAGGTCGTCACGGGGCGGCGCTTCTGTAGCGCCTGGGCGAGGGATCTGGCGGAGATCTCGGTGCCCTCTTCCAGGGCCTGGTCCCCCAGGACGACGGTCAGCGGCACGGCCGTGATGCGGTGGCGCTCGATGGCCGCCCGCGGCAAGTAGGCCGTGGAATCGGTGACGATCGCGACATGGCGGGACATGACTTGGAGATTATCCGGGGATCGGGATGCCGCACAGTGCGGGCCCCTCCCCAAGATCCTCCAGGTTTCACCAAGGCTCTGCCAAGAGGCCCTCGGACGGGGTCGTCATGGCTCTCGGGGCCGGATGACGGCGGTGTCGGGACGGCCTTCCCGGGGCCCCGCCCCGCCCCCGCCCCACCCCCTCGCTCCGTTGTCGTTCACTCCCGGCGCTGTGCCTCCGTGCCCCCTCGGTGTGCCTCCGTGCCGCGGCGGTGCCCCTCGGCGTCCCGGTGGTGTGCCTCGGCGTCCGGGTGGTGCCCCTCGGCCCGCGGGGACTTCTGCCACGGATGGGTCGGCTGGGTGCGGGGGTCGCGGGCGGTGAGGGCCGGCGGGTCCTCGGGGACCGGGCCCCAGGAGTAGCCGCGGGCTGCCGGTTCCGAGGCCGCCGCACCCGGACGGCCGTCGGCGGACGCGGGGCCGTCGGCGGAAGCCGCTCGGGCCGGGCCGTCCGGCACCGGTTCGTCCAGCGGGTCCGTGGCGCCGGGCTCGCGGGTCCAGTGCCGCAGTGCACCCGTCTCCACATCGATCTGGTCGTTCAGCGCCGCGAGGTCGTCGTCCGCGAACTTGCGGGCCCGATCGCGGGCGGCCCAGCGCAGCGACTCGGCGGAGTGGGTGATCCGCTCCAGGCGCTCGCGGAGCTCGGGGAGGCGACCGGCGATGGTGGCCCGGTCGGGCTCCCGCTCCAGGCGCTTGAGTTCGGCGTCCAACTCATGGCCGTGGGCGCTCAGCCGCTCGAAGAGTCCGATCGCCTCGCTGAGCGAGGGGTCGTCCTTGGCCCCGCCGTACAACTCGTCCTGGGTGGCGCGCATGGACGTGCGGAGCGAGAGTCGCAGCTGGGCCAGTTCGCCGACCACACCGGGCTGGGCGAGCTGCCGGGCCCGGAGGGTGGTGTCCTCGACCGTCCGGCGAGCCTGGGCAACCGTGCGGTCCACGCCGCGCTTGGCCGCCTGCACCGCCTTGACGGTGACGAACACCCCGGCCACGACGAACAGCACGAAGAGCAGTCCGAGGATGGCGGCGGCGGGTTCCATGGGCTCTCCCCAGACGTGTCGACGGCGCTGGTCCCTCACCCGCGCCCGGTATCTCCACGGTAAACGGCGCGGGCAGGTTGCGGGTTCCTGACGAACCCCCAACCTGCCCGTAGGGGACATCCCCCATGGCCGCGCGGAGCCCCGGATCATCACTGGTCCGAGGCCCGCGGCGCCGGTCCATGGGCGCCGGCCGGACGGTTACGCCGGCACGATGTTCACCAGCTTCGGCGCCCGGACGATCACCTTCCGGATGCCGGCGCCGTTCAGCGCCGCGACCACGGCCGGCTCGGCCAGTGCCGCCGCCTCCAGGTCCGCGTCGGAGATCGACGGGGCGACCTCCAGGCGGGCCTTGACCTTGCCCTTGATCTGGACGACGCAGGTCACCGTCTCGTCCACGACGTACGCCGGGTCGGCGACCGGGAAGTCGGCGTGCACCACGGACTCGCCGTGGCCCAGCCGGCGCCACAGCTCCTCGGCGATGTGCGGGGCCAGCGGGGCGATCAGCCGCACCAGCTGGTCGGCGACCGGCCGCGACACCGGTCCGCCCACCTTGGTCAGGTGGTTGTTCAGCTCGGTCACCTTGGCGATGGCGGTGTTGAAGCGCAGGTTCGCCATGTCCTGGGTGACGCCGTCGATGGCCTTGTGCAGGGCGCGCAGGGTGGCCTCGCCCGGCTCGGCGTCGACGACGGTGACCTCGCCGGTCGCCTCGTCCACCACGTTGCGCCACAGGCGCTGGAGCAGGCGGTACTGGCCGACGACGGCCCGGGTGTCCCACGGGCGCGACACGTCCAGCGGGCCCATCGCCATCTCGTACAGGCGCAGGGTGTCCGCGCCGTACTCGACGCAGATCTCGTCCGGCGTGACGGCGTTCTTCAGGGACTTGCCCATCTTGCCCAGCAGTCGGGAGACCTTGCCGCCCTCGTAGTAGAAGACGCCGCCGTCGTGCTCCTGGACCTCCGCCGCCGGGACGGCGATGCCGCGGGTGTCCCGGTAGACGTAGGCCTGGATCATGCCCTGGTTGTACAGCTTGTGGAACGGCTCGACGGACGAGACGTGCCCCAGGTCGTACAGCACCTTGGACCAGAAACGGGCGTACAGCAGGTGCAGTACGGCGTGCTCGGCGCCGCCCACGTACAGGTCGACGCCACCGTGCGGCTGGCCCTCGCGCGGACCCATCCAGTACTGCTCGACGGCCGGGTCGACCAGCGCGTCGTCGTTGTGCGGGTCCAGGTAGCGCAGCTCGTACCAGCACGAACCCGCCCAGTTGGGCATGGTGTTGGTCTCGCGGCGGAAGCGTCGCACGCCCCGGCCGTCGCCCAGGTCCAGCTCGACGTTGACCCAGTCCTCGTTGCGGGACAGCGGGGTCTCCGGCTGGGTGTCGGCGTCGTCCGGGTCGAAGGTGCGCGGGGAGTAGTCCTCGACCTCGGGCAGCTCCAGCGGCAGCATCGACGCGGGCAGCGGGTGCGCCACGCCGTCCTCGTCGTAGACGATCGGGAAGGGCTCGCCCCAGTAGCGCTGCCGGCTGAACAGCCAGTCGCGCAGCCGGAAGTTGACGGTGCCCTCGCCGATGCCCTGCGCGGTCAGCCACTCGGTGATCTTCGCCTTGGCCTCCGCGACGCCCAGGCCGTCCAGCGCGACCGTGTCGCCCGACGAGTTGATGATCTTCGCGTCGTAGGAGGCGAAGGCGTCGTCCCAGGTGGCCGGGTCGGTGCCGCGGCCGTCCGTCGGCTCGACGACGCAGCGCATCGGCAGCTCGAAGGCGCGGGCGAAGGCGAAGTCGCGGGTGTCGTGCGCGGGCACGGCCATGATCGCGCCGGTGCCGTAGCCCATCAGCACGTAGTCGGCGATGAAGACCGGGACGCGCTCACCGCTGACCGGGTTGGTGGCGAAGACGCCGGTGAAGACGCCGGTCTTGTCCTTGGCCTCGGCCTGCCGCTCGACGTCCGACTTGGAGGCGGCCTGCTTGCGGTACGCGGCGACCGCCTCGGCGGGGGTGGCGTGGCCGCCGGTCCACACCTCGTGGGTGCCCTCGGGCCAGGCGTCCGGGACGATGGAGCCGACGCCGCTGCCGTTCTCGGAGCCGGCGATCAGCGGGTGCTCGGGGGCCAGCACCATGTAGGTCGCGCCGAACAGGGTGTCCTGGCGGGTGGTGAAGACGGTGATCCGGTCGGAGTCGCCGACGGGGAAGTCGACGCGGGCGCCCTCGGAGCGGCCGATCCAGTTGCGCTGCTGGAGCTTGATGGCCTCCGGCCAGTCCAGTGCGTCCAGGTCCGTCAGCAGCCGGTCGGCGTAGGCGGTGATGCGCATGTTCCACTGGCGCAGCTTGGCCTTGAAGACCGGGTAGTTGCCGCGCTCGGAGCGGCCCTCGGCGGTGACCTCCTCGTTGGCCAGTACAGTGCCCAGGCCGGGGCACCAGTTGACCGGGGCGTCGGAGGCGTACGCCAGGCGGTACTGGCCCAGGACGTCGGCGCGCTCGACGGCGCTCAGCTCGCTCCAGGGGCGGCCGTCGGGGGTCTGGCGGGTGCCGGCCTCGAACTGGGTGACCAGGGTGTCGATGGGGCGGGCCGCGTCCGCCTCCGGGTCGTACCAGGAGTTGAAGATCTGCAGGAAGATCCACTGGGTCCACTTGTAGTACGCCGGGTCGATCGTCTCGATCGAGCGGCGCTGGTCGTGGCCCAGGCCCAGGCGGCGCAGCTGGCGCCGCATGTTGACGATGTTGGCCTCGGTGGAGACCCGCGGGTGGGTGCCGGTCTGGACGGCGTACTGCTCGGCGGGCAGGCCGAAGGCGTCGAAGCCCAGGGTGTGCAGGACGTTGTGGCCCGTCATGCGCTGGTAGCGGGCGTAGACGTCGGTGGCGATGAAGCCCAGCGGGTGGCCGACGTGCAGGCCCGCACCGGACGGGTACGGGAACATGTCCATGATGAACTTCTTGGGGCGGTCCACCTGCTCCGGGTCCCCGGCCAGGTCACCTCTCGGGTTCGGGGCCTCGTAGGTCCCGTGCTCCTCCCAGAAGTCCTGCCAGCGTGACTCGATGTCGGCGGCCAGCGCGGCCGTGTAGCGGTGCGGCGCTGCCACCTCGGCAGCGGTGGTCGTCTCGCTCATCGTCCTCAAAGCTCCATCGATCGTCTCTGCCTGCGGAAAACACGCCTCGTCCCCGGCATTTCCCGGAAACAAAAAGACCCCTCGCACAGGAGGGGACGCCGCGCCGATTCCGACGGGATCTGTCATCCGTCGGTACTGATCAGCGCGGCCCGCTAAGCAGAAGGCGTACGGCACGCATGGCGTCAGGGTACCGCAGGGCGTACGGGGCCCGCGCTGAGGATTACCCCAACGCGGGCCCCGTCTCCGTTACCCGTTCCTCCTGCCGCCGCTCCACTGGGTCATGGACGGCGCCGGGAGGCGGTGCCGCGCTCCTGCGTCAGGGACGGTAGGAGCTGACGTATCCGGCGCCCGGGGTGCCCACGCCGGTGACGTCGTCGTAGCCGACGCCGGCGTGCAGGGAGCTGTCCTTGCCCAGGCTGCGCAGCGAGGTCGTGGTGCCCTTGCTGTCGTCGGTGCCGTTGACGTAGTCGACCCGGACGACGGCCAGGTCACGGCCGGCGCCCAGCGGGTGGTCGGTGACGTCGTGGTACGCGGCGGTGCCGTAGCGCTGGTAGATGGCGGGGTTGGCGAAGCCGATGGCGATGCCGTGGCGGGCCTGCTGGGCGAGCGCCTGGACACCGGCGATCACCGGCGCGGCCAGGGAGGTGCCGCCGATGCGGTACTCGTCGTAGCCGAGCTTGCCGTTCGGCAGGGTCTGGGTCTGGCCGACCAGGAAGCCGGTGTTGGGGTCGGCGACCGCGGCGATGTCCGGCACGGTGCGCATGGCGCCCTTGCCGGCGGCGTTGGAGAGCCCGTCGGGGACGACTCCGCGCTGGTAGAAGGGCTGCGCCACGGTCTTGCTGACGCCGCCGCCGGCGCCGCCGTTGAAGGTGCCGGGGAAGCCGGCCCAGCTGTTGCCGTCCTTGGCCAGGAGCGCCTTCTGGGTGCCCCAGCCGGTCTCCCACAGGTAGCTGTCGTGCTTGCCGACGGCGAGGGAGGTGCCGCCGACCGCGGTCGCCCATGCGGAGTTCGCCGGGGTGTCGACCTGCTTGGTGCCGGTGTTGGCGACCTCGTCGCCGTTGTCACCGGAGGAGAAGTAGAAGCCGATGCCCTGTACGGCGCCCTGCTGGAAGACCTGGTCGTAGGCAGCCGCCACGTCAGGGGTCTCGTTCGCCTCGATGTCGCCCCAGGAGTTGGAGACGATGTCCGCGAGGTGCCCGTCGACGATCTTGCCGAGCGTGTCGAGCAGGTCGTCGTCCATGCAGGAGGCGGCGCCGAGGTAGACGATGTCGGACGCGGGTGCGACCGCGTGCACCGCCTCGACGTCGAGGGTCTCCTCGCCGTACCAGCCGGCGGCCTTGCACTCGTCGATGTGCGTGTAGGCCTTGGGCAGGACCTGGGAGAGCTGGCCCTTGCGGTAGCGGGGGTCGCCGTTGCGGGCGGCGTAGGTGTCCGCGTCCTTGGCGATGGTCGGCGAGGCGTAGGCGTCGGTGATCGCGACGGTGACGCCCTTGCCGGTCCACTTCTTCGCCCCGTAGACGGCGCGCAGCTGCTTGCCGGTGTACCCCTTGACCGCGTACGGCGCCTTGCGCCCGTAGGCGGACGGCAGCTCCGTGTTGGTCTTGGAGCCGTAGTACGAGGAGAACGGGCCGGAGTTGCGGAAGACGCCCTCCGGTGGCGGCAGTTCCCCGGAGTGGTGCTTGGCGAGCTTGGGCGCGTTGTCCAGGCCGGTGACCGTCAGCACGGCGTCGGCCAGCGCGGCGGGCGCGGACGCGGTGGTGGACGGCGCGTGGTAAGTGTGGCCGCCCTTGCGGTAGTTGTGCAGGTCGGTGGCGAAGGCGCGCTCGGCGGCGGCCGCGTCGCCCTTGACCGTGAGGTAGCGGTCGGCGCTGCCGGTGACCGTCAGACCGGACTTCTCCAGCCAGTCGGTCACCTTGGCTATCTGGTCGCGCGTGGCACCGTAGCGGGCATGCACCTGGGCGGGGCTCAGGTACTTCCCGTACGTGGCGGAGTGCGGGTCGGACACGGCCCTGGCGTAGTCCGCGAGGCCCTTGGCGTCGCGGCCGGCCAGGTAGACGCGGGCGGTGACGGCAGTGGAGGCGGCGGTGGCGCCCTGGTCGGTCTGCCGGGTGGCCCACAGGGGCTTGGTGCCCTGGAGCGCGTGCCGACCGTCGTCGTGGCCCGCGGCGTCGGCGGCGGGTGCACCGAGCGCGAGTGCGCCGGCGACCAGCGGCAGCGCCGCCACCCAGGCCAGACCGGCGCGGGCGCGCAGTGATCTGGTACGGCTTGATCTCATGTAACCCCCTGTTGTGGCGATGCGGTGCGCTACGGGGTGACGCGGTGCGCCGATGCGCCGATGCGCGGCACCTCACGAGCGGTGAATGCGTTGGATGTGACGCTCACGCGATTCGCCACTCTTTCGGTGAACCGTTCATGTCAGGGACATGCGATCACCAAGAAAAGACCAAGGAACGGTAAGGACCGGTCAGGGATGGGCGGTGAGCGAACGATCAACTCGTCATAGCGGACGGCCGACTGACCGGATGTCAGCACGACCCCGGAGGGGCCACCCCGGCCGGCGCCCCCCTACGCCACGGGGACGGCGATACGCACAACAGAGCAGGCCGTCCGCGATGGACGGCCTGCTCTGTGTTTGTGGAGCTAAGGAGAATTGAACTCCTGACCTCCTGCATGCCATGCAGGCGCTCTACCAACTGAGCTATAGCCCCAGGTCTTGTTTTCCGCTCCGGTTCCCCGCTGCGGCATCGCCTACATTACACGGACCTCCCCGGCTTCTGCCAAATCGCTCCGCCAGGGACCTTCCGGCGCGACCCGAGGTACTGTCGGGCAGGCCGTGTCCGATTCGTCCTGGGGGAGCCGTACGCCGTGACCGCGCTGGAGCTCGAAGAGTCCACCGACCTCGGCGGCACGCACCCCGGCAGGGGCATCGTCCGCCGGCACCCGATCCCCGCGGCGGCCCTGGCCTGCCTGGTCTCCTTCGCCGCCTTCTGGACAGCGCAGCGCCTCGCGCACGTGACCATGATCGACCTCATGGTCTACCGCGCCGAGGGCCTCACCGTCCGCGCCGGCGGATCCCTCTACGACATGGTCGCCACCTCGGCGCACCTGCCCAACACCTACCCGCCCTTCGCCGCGCTGCTGTTCACCCCGCTCACCCTCCTCGACGTCCCGCTGATGCGCACCGTCGCCACCGCCGGCAACCTGCTGCTGCTCGTCGCCGTCGTCCACCTCTCGCTGCGCCTGGTCGGCCGGCCCCGAAGCCTCCCCCGGCCCGCGGCGACCCTGGCGGTCTCCGCGCTGCTGGTGTGGTGCGAGCCGGTGTGGACGACGCTGCGCTACGGGCAGATCAACCTGCTACTGGCCGCCCTGGTCCTGTGGGACCTGACCCGCAAGGACGCCAACCGGCTCGCCGGCATCGGTATCGGCATCGCGGCCGGCCTCAAGCTGACGCCGGCGCTGTTCGCCGTGTTCCTGGCGCTGGCCGGCGTCGTCCGGGCCGGGCAGCGGCTCCGCTCCGGCGCCGGGGCACGCGCCGCCTGGAACCCCTGGCTGCGGCAGGCCGCCGTCGCCACCGCCACCTTCCTCGCCACCGCACTCCTCTCCGCGCTCGCGCTGCCGCGCGACTCGCACCGCTTCTGGACCGAGATCGTCTTCGCCGCGGACCGGGTCGGTGAGGTGGAGATCACCGCGAACCAGTCGCTGCGCGGCGTCCTCGCCCGGCTGCTGCACACCCACGACCCGGGCACCGCCTGGATCGTCGTCGCCGGCCTGACCGCCGTCCTCGGCCTGGCGCTGGCGGCCGGCTCACTGCTGCGCGGAGTGGAGGCGGGGGCGCCCACGGCCGAAGCCCCGGGACGCGCCTGGGCGGCCGTGGTCTGCGCGGCGACCGCCCTCCTGGTCAGCCCGATCTCCTGGTCGCACCACTGGGTGTGGTGCGTGCCGATGCTGATCCTGCTCGGCTCCGAGGCGCTGCACCGCGCCGGCACCGGCGCCCGTCGCTGGTGGACGACGACCGTCGCGCTGGGCCTCCTCTTCGCCTCGTTCGCCCTGTGGTGGGTGCCGCACCGCTGGCACCAGCATGAGGAACTGCACCAGAACGGCCTCCAGATGCTGCTCTCCGACGTCTATCCGATCGCCGGTGCCGTGGTGCTGGTGCTGGCCGGCGTCCGCCTGTGGCCGAGGAACCGCACATCCGCACCGGGGAGGTGAGCGGGCGGATGCGAGCGGTCAGCGGCGCACTGTCCGGTCCAACGCCCGGTACGCCGGCAGCAGTTCCAACCGCCCGGAACTGCATGGAACTGTCCGCATCCGCCCCGCGATGTCCGAACGGTTTCGGAACGGGCGCCAGATAGCGGGCAGCCCAGCGGACTTGGAGAGGCCGGGGCCCAGCGGCACGTGCCGGCCGGCCGGTTGGCGGCGACGGGAGACCGGCACCGGCACCGATGCCTGAGGGTGTCCGGAGCGGTCGCCCGCTCAGGCCGTCGCGAACGAATAGAACCGCTTCAGCGTGCAGTGCTCGTCCAGCAGCCGCCCGTAGATCGGCTCCCCGTCGAGCTCCCGGTAGGTCTCGATGGGGTCGCCCTTTATGACCAGGGCGCGGGCGCACTCCTCGCACCAGTACTGATAGTCGGTGTTGACCGGTTCCATGTCGCGGACGATCGGCGTTCCGCTACCGCACCAGTCACACTTCCTGCTGTGGGCGCCCATCCATCAGCTCCAACTGTGGCCACAGGCCGTGCAGACGAAGGAAATGCCGCCATTGTCACCCAGCACCTGCGCCACGTGGGACGAGCCGCACGACGGGCATTGCAGGGCGCAAGCGGCTTCGTGGCCGCATACGGACGCGGGAGCGTCAACAGGGGAGGTGAGGCGGAGTGCGTATCCCGGCAGCTGGTCGCAGCCCTGCGCATCGTCCACTTCGAGCAGGTCGACGACCTCCTCGACGAGGATGCTCATGGGCATCGCGATCTTCTCCTCCCCTGCCGGCGCCGTCCGATTCTGCCACGGACCGTCGACCAGGTCAGGTCCACCTTCACGCCACCGCACCCACACCCCGCCGCCTCGTGCGATGCACGAAGAGTGCCCCCACGGCACGGCGCCCGACGGGATTCCGGCCTGGTGAACGCCGCGCCCACGCCATCGCCGTTGCCTCCGGCCGGAGTTGAGCGAGCGCCGGCCCTCGGGTGACACACCTCACAGGGCGCCAGGCCCGTGGATCGGCGCCGCCGATGCCCGCGCGAGGACCACCCCGGACCACACCGACCCCGACAACGCAGAGATCCCGCCTCCATCTGGAGGCGGGATCATCCGGGCTGTGGAGCTAAGGAGAATTGAACTCCTGACCTCCTGCATGCCATGCAGGCGCTCTACCAACTGAGCTATAGCCCCGGGTCTTGTTCCGCCCCTCCGGGTTTCCCCCGGCGGCGCCGCGAACAAGAAGAACTTTAGCCTGCGACCTGCCCAGATGTGAAATCCGGTCCGGCCGGGCCGCCCTGCGGGGCTCAGTCGTCGTCGCCGAGCACCGGTTCCGGCAGGGTTCCGGCGTTGTGCTCCAACAGACGCCAGCCGCGCGCGCCCTCGCCGAGAACGGACCAGCAGCAGTTCGACAGCCCGCCCAGGCCCTCCCAGTGGTGGGCCTCCAGGCCGAGCAGCCGGCCGATGGTGGTGCGGATCGTGCCGCCGTGGCTCACGACGACCAGGGTGCCGTTCTCGGGCAGCTTGTCGGCGTGGTTGAGCACGACGGGGGCGGCCCGGTTGGCGACCTCCGTCTCCAACTCGCCGCCGCCGCGGCGGACCGGCTCGCCGCGCTTCCAGGCGGTGTACTGCTCGCCGTAGCGGGCGAGGATCTCGTCGTGCGTGAGCCCCTGCCAGGAGCCCGCGTAGGTCTCCCGGAGGGCGGCGTCGTGCGTCACGTCGAGACGGGTCAGGGCGGCCAGCTCGCAGGCCGTGTCCGCCGCCCGCTGGAGGTCGGAGGCGATGATCGCGTCCGGCCGCAGCGCGGCGAGCAGCCGCGCCGCACGCCGCGCCTGGGTCCGACCCGTCTCGGTCAGCTCGATGTCCGTCGAACCCTGGAACCGGCGCTCCAGATTCCACGCCGTCTGGCCGTGGCGCCACAGGACGATGCGGCGGCCCGTGGCGCGCTTGGTGCCGTTCAGAGCAGATCTCCGTCCTGCCCGCCGGTCGTGGCCTCGGCGTGCGCGGCGGCCTTGCCGCGGGTCGCCTTGGCGTCCTCCGGGAGGTCGATCTCGGGGCAGTCCTTCCACAGCCGCTCAAGCGCGTAGTACACGCGCTCCTCGCTGTGCTGGACGTGCACGACGACGTCGACGTAGTCGAGCAGCACCCAGCGGGCCTCGCGGTCGCCCTCGCGGCGGACCGGCTTGGCGCCCAGGTCCTTGGTGAGCCGTTCCTCGATCTCGTCGACGATCGACTTGACCTGGCGGTCACTGGGTGCCGAGGCGAGCAGGAAGGCGTCGGTGATCGAGAGGACGTCACTGACGTCGTACGCGATGATGTCGTGCGCGAGCTTGTCGGCCGCGGCCTGGGCGGCGGCGTTGATGAGCTCGATGGAGCGGTCCGTGGCGGTCACAAGGGGCTTTCCGGGTCGAGGGCGGCCTCTCCGGCCGGCCGGGGGCGGACGGCGCTCGGCTGAGCCGCTGCGCGCGTCGCGGTCCCCATGGGCCAACCGGATCAGCGGTCAGGTACCCCTCAAGGGTCTCACGGACCACCGACACTCCCGGCAGCGTTTTCGAACCCGTCCGTCAGGTCCGGTGTCCGCGCTGGTCAGCGGCGTTCCGGGGGCCGCCCGTCCCGGCCGGGGACGGGCGGCCCCGGCGGTCAGCCCTTGAAGTCCTGCCCCAGCACGACCTGGATGTCGGCGTTCTCCGCGACCTTGCCTTGCTTGACCGCGCCCGCCGACAGGCCCAGCGTCTTGGCGACCTCGGTGGCCTTCGCCTTCTGGGCGGCGTCCGCGTAGCTGACCTGCGAGGTGGTCCGGGCTGCGCCGTCGGTGCCGCCGTCGACGAAGGTGTAACCGCCGTTGAGGAGCGCGACCTGTGCCTTTCCGGTGGCCGCCTTGGTGCCGGTGGCGCTGCGGACCACGACCCGGGCGGTCGCGTCGGGCGCGGTCTTCTTGACCGAGCCGCCGAGCACGTCCTTGACCACGCCCGCCGCGGTGGACTGGCCGAGCGTGCCGTTCGCCTGCACCGGCAGCAGGGTCGTGGTGTACGCGCCGGTCTTCGCCAGCTCCGCCCGCTGCGCCAGCGAGCTGCCCAGCTCGCCCTCGGTGAGCGGCGGATCGAGCACCTGGAGCAGCGCCTTGACCGTGGCGGTGGCACCGTCGGCGTCGCTGGAGACCTTCTTCAGGGTCGCCTGCATGACCTGACCGAACCGTTGCAGCTGCCGGGTCTGGGGCTCGCCGGGCGCCTGGTAGGTGGCGTAGGCGACGGCCGCCTGGCCGCCCAGGTCCTGGGCGCGCCCCTGCTTGACCACCGGGGAGGCGCCCTTCTTGGCGCCGGGCACCGTGGCGTCGGTGTCGAGGGTGATCCCGCCGACCGTCTCGACGAGGTTCTCCAGGTAGGGGGTGTCCAGCCGCCAGGTGGCCTTCATGTCGGCGCCCAGAAGGCTGTTGAGGGAGTCGCGGGTCGGCTCGGCGCCGTCGTCCTTGACGGACTTGCCGAGCGTCGTGGACGTGCCGTCGTCCTTGGGGACGACGAGGCTGTTGGGCAGCAGGACGGTGGTGCCCTTGTGGGTGGTCTCGTTGTCGACGAGCAGGGCCGTGGAGCTGTTCCCGCTCTTGGTGTCCCGCAGGTGGACGACGAGGACGTCGCGCTTCTGACCGCCGGCCGCGGCCTCCTGGCCGCTCTGCGGGCCGGCCAGTCCGGGCAGCTTGCCCGCCCACCACAGGTAGCCGACGCTGCCGAGGGCCAGCAGGGCCAGGACGACGGAGAGCGCGACGATCCGGCTGCGGCCGCGCCGTTTGGCCTCCTCGCGCCGCTCGGTGCGGCTCTCGGTGAACTTCAGCCAGTCGATGACGTCCTCGGAGTCCTCGTCCGGCTCCTCGATGAAGGAGAACTGCTCGGTGTGGTAGTCCGGGTCCGTCGAGGCGGCGGCGGACGGAGCGGACGCGGGGTCCGTCCCGGTGGCGCCCCCGCGGTGCACCGGCTCCTCGGTGCCCGCCTCGTGGCCCCGGCGCCGGACCGTCTGCGGCTGCGGCTGCTCGCCGTAGGAGGCCGGCTCGTAGGGCGGCTGCTGGGCCTGCTGCGGGATCCACTCCTGCTGCGGTTGCTGCGGGTGGGGCTGCTGCTGGGGCTGGGCGTACGGGTCGTACTGCTGGGGGTAGCCGGGCTGGGCCTGCACCTGCTGGCTGCCGTAGGCGTCGTAGCCGTACTCCGGCTGACCGGTGTGGGGCTGCTGCCCCTGGTGTCCGCCGTACGGGTCGTAGCCCTGGTAGCCGGACGGGGCGGCCTGCTGGCCGTACGCGTCGTAGTGCTGCCCGTACGACGGCTGTGCGGCGTCGTGGTACACGGGCCGGCCGTACGCGTCGTAGGTGTAGCCCGGTTGCCCCTGCTGCTCCTGGGCGTACGGGTCGTGGGCGTACGGGTCCTGCGGCCCGTACGGATCCTGTCGGTCGCTCACCGGCGCCCCTTTCCGTCAGCCCCGTCAGCGGTCGTCGCGGTACAGCTGTTTCTTGTCGATGTAGCGCACCACACCGTCCGGCACCAGGTACCAGACCGGATCCCCCTGGGCGACGCGCGCCCGGCAGTCGGTCGAGGAGATGGCCAGTGCCGGCACCTCGACCAGAGAGACCGCTCCTTCGGGCAGCCCGGGGTCCGCGAGGACGTGGCCGGGCCTGGTCACCCCGATGAAGTGGGCGAGTGAGACGAGCTCCGCGGCATCGTGCCAGGTGAGGATCTGGCTGAGCGCATCGGCGCCGGTGATGAAGAACAGGTCCGCGTCGCGGTGCTCCGCCCGCAGATCACGCAGCGTGTCTATCGTGTACGTCTTGCCGCCACGGTCGATGTCGATCCGGCTGACGGAGAACTGGGGGTTCGAGGCCGTGGCGATGACCGTCATCAGATAGCGGTCCTCGGCGGGGGACACCTTCTTGTGGCTCTTCTGCCACGGCTGCCCCGTCGGCACGAAGACGACCTCGTCGAGGTGGAACTGGCTGGCCACCTCGCTGGCGGCGACCAGGTGTCCGTGGTGGATCGGGTCGAACGTCCCGCCCATCACTCCGAGTCGCCGCTTCACGGGCCCTGTGTGCTCTCCCATGCGTGCAGACCCTACTGGGCGACGCGCGATGCCGGGGGCCGGGTGCCGGGGCTCAGCGGTCCCGGTTGAAGCGCGTGGTGATCCAGAGCATGAGAAGCAGGACAAACAGGGCGCCACCGCCGGTCACGAACGGGCTGAGGCTGGCGTGACCGCCCTCGTGTCCGGGTTCGGCGGCGAGGGAGACCAGGGACTGTGCGGTGCTGTGCAGGCTCATCGTCGGCAGGACCAATCCGGGCTGGTGTCGGGCAGAGACTTCGACCACATCGTAAGCGTCGGCTCACTGCGGGCCCACGCCGACTCCACCCGGCGGGCCCGGAGCCGGCCGCGGGGACTTCAGTCCTGGCCGTAGCCGCGCAGCAGGAACCAGGCGAGCAGCGCGGCGCCGAGGACGCCGACGATGATCACGGTGCGCAGGATCCATCCGGGTCCCCCCTGCTGGGCGGACTCCTGGGCGGCGGCGAGCAGCATGCTCGGATGCGGCATGACGATGCGCTCCTTGGGTACCGGCCCGAGGGTCGGACGGACGGGCCTGTGCGGTCGGTGGTGCGATCGCCAGCGTACGCCCGAGCATCCAATCGCCTGTCGGTGGCGTCCTCTAGGCTGAAACACACGCAGTCGAACAGGGGGAGGCCCCAATGACGGAGAGCCCAGACGGCGCGAACGTACCGAGCCGGGACCGGCGGCGATTCCCCGGAATCTCCTCACGGTCGTACGAGCACCCGGCCGACCGCTCGGCGCTGGTGGCGCTGCGCAAACTGAGCGGTTTCGACACCGTCTTCAAGACGCTCAGCGGCCTGCTGCCGGAGCGCAGCCTCCGGCTGCTGTTCCTGTCGGACTCGGTGCGCGTCGGCGACCAGCAGTTCACGCACCTCAACGACATGCTGCGGGACGCCTGCTACATCCTGGACCTGGAGAAGGTCCCGCCGATGTACGTCAATCAGGACCCGCAGCCCAACGCCATGTGCATCGGTCTGGACGAGCCGATCATCGTGGTCACCACCGGCCTGGTCGAGCTGCTCGACGAGGAGGAGATGCGGGCGGTCATCGGCCATGAGGTCGGCCATGCGCTGTCCGGGCACGCCGTCTACCGCACGATCCTGCTGTTCCTGACGAACCTGGCCATGAAGGTCGCCTGGATCCCGCTGGGCAATGTCGCGATCATGGCGATCGTGACCGCGCTGCGCGAGTGGTTCCGCAAGTCGGAGCTGTCCGCGGACCGCGCCGGGCTGCTGGTCGGGCAGGACCTACAGGCCTCGATGCGCGGTCTGATGAAGCTGGCCGGCGGCAACCACCTGCACGAGATGAACGTGGACGCCTTCCTCAAGCAGGCGGACGAGTACGAGTCCGGCGGCGATCTGCGCGACTCCGTGCTGAAGATCCTCAACCTGCTGCCGCGCAGCCACCCGTTCACCACCGTGCGGGCGGCCGAGCTGAAGAAGTGGGCGGCCAGCCGTGACTACCAGCGGATCATGGACGGTCACTACCCGCGCCGGGACGAGGACAAGGACGCGTCGGTCTCCGACTCGTTCCGGGACTCCGCGGCGCACTACGCCGATTCGGTGCGCAACAGCAAGGACCCGCTGATGGGCCTGGTCCGCGACATCGCGGGCGGTGCGGGCGACTTGGGCGGCAAGCTGCGGGACACGGTCTTCCGTGGCGGCTCGCGCCCCGGTGGCACGGGCGGCACGGGCAGCGCCAACGGTTCCGACGGTGGCGCGAGCGGCTCGGACGGCTCCTGACGGATCGCCCGGTGCGACGAAGCACCGCCCGGCGCGACGACGCTCGTCGCGCCGGGCGGATGCGTTCCGGGGCGGATGCGTTCCGGGGGCGGATGCGTCCCGGGGAAGGCGCACCGCGCGCCGCGGCTCGCGCCTAGCGGATCGGGTGGCTCGGCTTCGGCTGGGCGGAGGGCGCCAGCTCACCGCAGAGGGACGGGTTGGCCCGGTCCCTGGCGTAGGGGTCGGTGCCCGCGGGCCGGTCGTTGCCGGCGTGCTGGCCCGCGAACAGCGGGTGGAGTGCGTCGGCCGGCTGCGGGGAGCAGGCCAGCGGCCCGGCCTGGAGACTGCTCTGGAGCACCTCCAGCCGGTGGTCGTTGAGGTCGTCGCGGCCGATCCTGAAGTGCATCTCACGCCGGACGGTGACGAGCGAGGACGCGCCCGGGGTGGCCTTGCCGATGTGCTGCCCCGCCGTGTCCTGCTGGGCACCGGGGGCGGGTCGCACGGCGTAGACGAAGGTGTAGTCGGCGGTGACCTCGATCGCCTCGGGGCTCAACTCCGCGGCGGACAGGGTGCCGTCGACGCGTACGTTGTGGTCGGCGAGCCGGGTCTCCTTGGGGTCGAAGCGGACCAGCCAACCGGTCGCCGCATGGCGGCCGTTGTCGTCGGGGTGCGCCAGACTCCGGTCGAACTGGTCGAGTTGGGCGGTGTCGAGCAGCAGCCGGAGCGGCCGCACGGACCCTCCGGTGAGGGTCGCCGGGTCCACCGAGGAGCGGACGAGGTACTCCTTGGCGAGGGTCAGGGCGGAGACGATCTGGCCGTCGGAGAAGTGCTGGGTCCGGACGACGGTGGGCAGGTTGACGCCCGCGGCACCGATCCGGTAGTCGGCCGCGGGGCTGTGCGCGAAGAGGTCCTCGGGGGTCCCGCCCGGTACGTCCCCGACCGGCGCCAGCGGCACCACGGCGGACCGCAGCGGCTGCGCCTGTGCCGGCTCCGGGGCCTTGTACGGATGCCGTACGCCCATGTAGACGGCCGTGCCGAAGGCGAGAATGATCAACAGGACCAGCAGGATGGCCTGCCGGGAGCCGCCGAGCCGCACCCATGCGTGCCGGGTCTTCACGGCGGGTGAATGGTGCTCGCCGAGCCGCTCGTCCGCGGAGAACTCCTGCAAGCGGGCAGCGCGCACGAACGATTCGTCGAAGACAACGGATCGGTACTCGTCCTCACCGCCTCCCGGGGCGCCGTTGGGCGTCCCTTCGGGAGGGTCACCAGGCCCGCTCATACAACAAGAGTAGGTCGGCGAAGGCGAAGGTAAACGCCGGGGCGTCGGCCAACTTCAGCGGATCGTGACGTTTCGTACACCCGTTCCACGGGCAGAGCGACACGCCGTCACTGCGGCCGGGGGACGGCGGATATCGACGGGCGCACGGGCCCCGTCGACGGCAGCGACGGCAGGCCCGGCCGCGCCGTGCGAACGCCGTCCGCACTGCCCGGGCCGGGGGCGTCCACACCGCTGGAGGTGGGTGCCGGCGCCGGGCTCTGGTTCCGTCCCGAGGCGCCCCGGTAGACGGCGCTGAAGGCGAGCGCCACGAGCCCGATGCCCATCACCACGGCCAGCACCCAGGCGACCGGGCGGTGCCAGCGGGTGCTGCCGCGATAGGGGCGCAGCGCACCGCCGTAGGGGCCGTACGGGCTGCGCGTCCGGTACTCGCCGTAGTCGCCGTACTCACCGTCGTCCGGGTACTCCGCGTCGCCGTACGCGTCGTAGGCGTCCGCTCCCGGGCCGCGGCGGGCCCGGCCGCCGATCGCGTCCGGGTCGTCGCCGTCGGGCCCGAAGCCGGGCCCCGAGCGGGCCGCCTCGGCCTCGGCGCGCGCCTCGGCGGCGGCCAGCATGCGCTCGACCGCCGAGGGCTCGTGGATCTGTGCGGACCGGACGAACTCCTCGTCGAAGACCACGGAAGCGAACTCCTCGTCCGCGCTTCCGTGGTTCCCGTGGTGGTGCTCGTCGGGCTCTTCGCCGTCCGGGAACGGCTTGCCCCCCACGTCGTCCGGCACCCGTCCAGGTTAGCCCCGGGCGGTCGCTTTGGGCAGGGAGATGCCGGGAGAGAGACCGGCGGATCCGTGACGCCTCAGCGGGTGTGGCCGTCGCCGGTGACGATGTACTTCGTCGACGTGAGCTCCGGCAGTCCCATGGGGCCACGGGCGTGCAGCTTCTGCGTCGAGATGCCGATCTCCGCGCCGAAGCCGAACTGACCGCCGTCGGTGAAACGGGTCGAGGCGTTGACCGCGACGGTGGTGGAATCCACCAACTGGGTGAACCGGCGGGCGGCGGCCTGCGAGCCGGTGACGATGGCCTCGGTGTGCCCCGAGGTCCAGCGGCGGATATGCGCCACCGCCGCGTCCAGGTCGGGCACCACGGCGGCCGCGATGTCGTACGAGAGGTACTCCGTCGCCCAGTCCTCGTCGGTGGCCGGGGCCACCAGCCCGGGGCCCGCCTGCTGCCAGGCGGCGTCACCGTGCACGACCACGCCGGCCTGGGTGAGCGCCTCCAGGGCGCGCGGCAGGAACTTCTCGGCGATCCCGGCGTGCACCAGCACGGTCTCCGCGGCGTTGCAGACGCTGGGCCGCTGGGCCTTGGAGTTGATCAGGATGTCGATCGCCATGTCGAGGTCGGCGGCCTCGTCGACGTAGACGTGGCAGTTGCCGGTGCCGGTCTCGATCACCGGGACAGTGGACTCCTCGACGACCGTGCGGATCAGCGAGGCCCCGCCGCGCGGGATCAGCACGTCGACCAGGCCACGGGCGCGCATCAGCTCGCGCACCGAGTCGCGGCTCTCGCCGGGCACCAGCTGCACCGCGTCGGCGGGCAGCCCGGCGCTCTGCACGGCGTCGCGCAGCACGTCCACCAGGGCGCTGTTGGAGGCGTACGCGGAGGACGAACCGCGCAGCAGCACGGCGTTGCCGGACTTCAGGCAGAGCGCGGCGGCGTCCACGGTCACGTTGGGGCGGGCCTCGTAGATGATCCCGATCACACCGAGCGGGACCCGGACCTGGCGCAGGTCGAGGCCGTTGGGCAGGGTCGAGCCGCGCACCACCTCGCCCACCGGGTCGGGCAGCGCCACGACCTGGCGGACGTCCGCGGCGATCGCCGCGATCCGCTCCGGGGTGAGGGTGAGCCGGTCCACGATCGACTCGGCGGTGCCGGCCTGACGGGCCTTGGCGACGTCCTCGGCGTTGGCGGCGACGATGGTGTCGGCCCGCTCCACCAGGGCGTCGGCGATGGCGAGCAGCGCGGCATCGCGGGCCGTCCGCGGCAGTGGCGCCAGGACGGCGGCCGCCTCCCGCGCGCGGCGGGCGGTGTCGAGAACGGGTGAGGAGTGCGATGCGCTGCTGGTCATGGCCGCAGCCTAGCGGGCGGGCAGGCCGCGGAAGCGCCGGAGAGCGGACCGTCTCACAGCGCGGGACGGCGTGCCCGACAGGCAGACCCGTCCGTCGGACCGGCAGGCAGTCCCGGCCGTCAGAAGGGGTGGACGCCGACCGGTGAGGCGGGCGGCGGGCCGTACCCCTCGGCGATGCGCTGGTGGTAGGTCTCGCGGTCGATGACCTCCAGGCCGACGATCTCCCACGGCGGCAGCTTGGCCGTGGAGCGGTGCTCGCCCCACAGCCGCAGCGCGACCGCCGCGGCGTCGTGCAGGTCCCGCGCCTCCTCCCAGTAGCGGATCTCCGCGTGGTCGTTGGCGTACCGGCTGGTGAGCAGGAAGGGGTGGTCGTGGGCGAGCTGTTCCAGCGACCGCCGGACCTCCTTGAGCGGGGCCTCAGCGCCCGAGACGCTGAGCGTGATGTGCCACAGCCGGGACGCCTCCCGGCGCTCGACCTCCGGTGCCCGCAGCGCCGTCCCGTGCCGCTCCGCGCGCTCGTCGTCGTCCGGCCGGCCGGCGTCCCCGCCGGTTCCGACGCTGGTCAGTGTCCGCTCCACCGTCCCGCGGGGCGGTACGCCCGGGCGCCCTCGTCTCACCGGCGGCCTCCTGTGATGCGAATCGCTCCGCCCTCGGGGGTGCGGAACCGATTGGTGCGGTCGTACTTCGGCGTGTGCGCTTGCGCACTGAGGGCGTCGCTCCCTCGGCGCCCCGCAACAAAGTTGACCAGTCCGCGGGGGCTCGCGGGGGCGTTTTCGCCAAGGTGCCGCGGGAAAGGCTGGTCCGCGCGTCGCTCCCGGAGGGCGTGCACGGCCCGTGCCGGCCGTCGGACGGGCAGCACGACGTCAGTGGTGCAGCAACACCAGGTCGTCGCGGTGTACGACCTCGCGCTCGTACGCCGGACCCAGCTCGCGGGCAAGATCCCGGGTCGAACGGCCAATCAAACGGGGGATTTCCCGGGCATCGAAATTGACGAGTCCGCGGGCCACCGCACGGCCGGCTCCGTCCCGCAGCTCCACCGGGTCGCCCGCGGAGAACTCGCCCTCCACGGACGCGATACCGGCCGGCAGCAGCGAGGAGTGCCGCTCGACGACGGCCCGCACCGCCCCGTCGTCCAGGACGAGCGCACCGCGCGGCGTGGAGGCGTGCGCGAGCCACAGCAGCCGGTCGGCGGAGCGCCGGCCGGTGCGCCGGAAGTGGGTGCCGGTGGGGCCGCCGGCCAGCGCCTCCGCGGCGTGCACGGCCGAGGTCAGCACGACCGGGATGCCGGCTGCGGCCGCGATCCGGGCCGCCTCGACCTTGGTGACCATGCCGCCGGTGCCGACCCCGGCCTTGCCGGCGCTGCCGATGGAGACGCCCTCCAGGTCCTCGGGACCGCGGACCTCCGCTATCCGGGACGTGCCGGGCTTGGCCGGATCGCCGTCGTACAGGCCGTCCACGTCGGAGAGCAGGACCAGCAGGTCGGCGCGGACGAGGTGGGCGACCAGCGCCGCCAGCCGGTCGTTGTCCCCGAAGCGGATCTCGTCGGTGGCGACCGTGTCGTTCTCGTTGACGATCGGCACCGCGCCCATGGCCAGCAGCTGGTCGAGGGTCCGGTAGGCGTTGCGGTAGTGGGCCCGGCGGCTGGTGTCGTCGGAGGTCAGCAGGACCTGGCCGACCCGGCGCCCGTAGCGGGCGAAGGACGCGGTGTAGCGGGCCACCAGCAGGCCCTGGCCGACGCTCGCGGCCGCCTGCTGGCGGGCCAGGTCGCGGGGCCGTCGTTCCAGCCCCAGGGGCGCCAGCCCGGCCGCGATGGCGCCGGAGGAGACCAGCACGATCTCCTTGTCCTGGTGCTTGGCCAGCACGTCCACCAGGGCGTCCACACGGTCCGCGTCCAGGCCTCCGGCGGCCGTGGTCAGCGACGACGAGCCGACCTTCACCACGATCCGGCGGGCGTCCGCCACTTCCTGCCTCGCACCTGCTGCGCCTGAAGCGCCTGCCATGTGTCCGTACCCCTGTGTTTCCCGGTCCCGCTGCCGTACGGCCATCCCGCCGCGTCGGTCCCGGCTCGTCCCGTACTGCGTCCCTACGGGCGCAATCTACGGCAGTGCGGCCGGTGGGCGCGTGCTGATATCGCCTGGCGGACGCGCCGCGAGACGGCCGGGGCGGGCTGCGCCGCCGCTCCCGGGGACGAGGCGCCGGAGAGATCGCACCGGTCGCCACGCCCGGGGAGCCCGAGCGAACCGGCCCATTCGGATTTTCTTAAGACGGAAGCCGAGGCCAAGAGGTTGCGTTCGATTGGTCCGCTTTCGCGGTGATGAGAGCCACAGCAGATTGTCACCAAGGCCAACAAGGTCATACGGTCGGGTGTCCATCGGTCCCGTTTCGCCGCCCCGGCGGCGTCGCAGCGCGGGACCCGGCCGCCCCCCTCGGCCTCCCCCCTGACCTTTCTTTGCTGCCAGGAGCCCTCCCCCGTGCCTTCCGCCGGAATCGTTCCCCGCCGAGCCGTACAGCTCGCGGCACTCCTCGCGATGATGGTCGCGTTCACCGCCCAGCTCGTCGGTGCGCTGCTGCCCGTCATTCCGTTGTTCATCGCCGCGTCCGTGGTCAACCTGGGCCTCGACCTGATCCTCCAGCACAAGCAGCCCGGTCTGCTCGCGGTGCTGGGCCGGATCCGGTTCGACGTCACGGTGCGCCAGCTGTTGCGCGACATGCTGATACTGGTCGGCCTGTTGCACATCGACGGCATCAACCCGCTGGAGGAGCAAGCGCCGCTCACCATCACGCTGCTGCTCTTCTACGGCACCCACTTCGTGTGCCAGGCGGTCGCGGTGCTGGTCCGCCGCACCCGCAGCCTGCCGTTCGTGACCCGCAACATCGACGCGAGCGCGCTGCGGCTGCACGACGCGCCGCCGCGGATCCTGTCCCGCCAGACGGGCCGGCGGCTGCTGCGCTTCTCGGTTCCCACCACGACGGGCATGATGATCACCGCGATCACCACGGACGCCTACTGGGGCGGCGTCGGCCTCGCCGTCTCGCTGGCCCTCTCCGCCGGCGGCACGCTCTACCTGGGCACCTGGCTGCTGCCGAAGAAGCGGGTGGTGGGCGAGAAGCAGGCGCTGGAGTGGCTGGACCGCTGGCTGGCCGAGTACCAGCCGACGGTCGGCATGTACTTCTCCGGCGGCTCCTCCTCCGCCTATCAGGCCAACATGTGGCTGAGCACCCTGGCCGCGCTCGACGGCAAGCCGATCATCGTGCTCCGCGAGCGCTTCATGGTGCAGAAGATCGAGGCCACGGACGTACCGATCCTCTGCATCCCGAAGGTCGCCAACCTGATGCGCCTGGAGCACTCCACGCTCAAGGTGCTGCTGCACCCGGCGAACTCCGGCAAGACCTCGCAGATCCTGCGCATCCCGTCCATCAAGCACGCCTTCACCAACCACGGCGAGAGCGACAAGCTGTCCTCCTGCAACCCGTACGCCAAGGCGTACGACGAGGTCTGGGTGGCGGGCCCGGCGGCCCGTGACCGCTACCAGCTCGCCGACATCGGCGTCGAGGACAAGGACGTCATCGAGGTCGGCCGCCCGCAGCTGGCCCCGATCCGGCCGCTCCGGCGACACGACAGCGCCCCGGCCGGCCGGCTGACCACCGTGCTGTACGCCCCGACCTGGGAGGGCTGGGACGGCAACCCGGGCAACACCTCGGTGATCCTGGCCGGCGAGAACATCGTGCGCGAGCTGCTCGCCGACGAGAACGTGCGGCTGCTGTACAAGCCGCACCCGATGACCGGTTCCGTGGACCCGCGCGCCGGCGCCGCCAACGCCCGCATCCAGGCGATGATCATGGAGGCCACCGCCCGGCGCAGCGGGGCGCGGCCCGGCCCCGAGGCCGCCGCCGAACTGGCCCGTCGCACCGACGAGCTGGAGGCGCTGACCACCTCGTCGTTCCGCAAGAGCGCGGACGAACTGGAGCGGATGCGGCTCCAGGGCACTCCCGAGGAGGGTCGGGCGGCCGCCGTGCAGGACGCCGACGAGGCCTGGGAAGAGGCGTACTGGAACTCCTTCGCGGAGTGGGAGCACCTGGTCATCACCACCGCCCGCCCCGGCATCTTCGGCTGCTTCAACCAGGCGGACGTGCTGATCAGCGACGTCTCCAGCGTCGTCTCCGACTACCTGACCAGCGAGAAGCCGTACGCGGTGGCCAACACCTCGGGGATGTCGGAGGACGACTTCCGGGCGAACTTCCCGACCGTCCGGGCCGCCACGATCCTCGCGCCCGACGCCGCGGGGACGGCCGGTCTGCTCGACGCGGTCCGCAACCCGGAGAAGGACACCCTCGCCGCGGCGCGGGCCGAGCTCAAGGAGCACCTGCTGGGCCCGTCGGACCCGCCGTCGTCGGTCCGCTTCAACCAGGCCGCGCTGGCGCTGTGCGCCAAGGCGGACGAGCGCCGCATCCGGATGGAGAAGCGACTGTCCGGCATCCCCGGTCAGCGCTCGCAGGAGGAGATGGAAGCCGTGGACGCCTCCGAGACGACCGAACGCGGCACCAACGGCACCTCGGGCGCAACGGCCGCCGTCTAGGCCGCAGCGGGCCGTCTGCGGCCGCGCAGGGCGTTCCTGTGCGGCCGCAGACGGCCGCACGAGCGGCGCCGCGCGGCCGAGGAACGAGGCGGGCGCGCAAACCGAGCAGGAACGAGCACAAGGGGCAGGCCCCGGGAAGCGAACCTCCCGGGGCCTGCCCCTTTGTGCCGGGTCCGGGCACCGGCCCCCTGCTCAGATGCCCAGGATGCTCAGAACGGGCGGAAGCCCTCGTACTCCTGGGCCGCCTCGTCGCGCTCCGCATCGCGGTCCCGGCGGCGCTGGGTGGCCGGGCGCGGGGCGTCGAAGCGGTGGTCCTCGCCGCGGCGGCCGAGCATCTCCGCGCCGGCCGACATCGACGGCTCCCAGTCGAAGACCACGGCGTTGTCCTCGGGGCCGATCGCCACGCCGTCCGCGGCCCGGGCGCCCGCCTTGAGCAGCGCGTCCTCCACGCCGAGGCGGTTGAGCCGGTCGGCGAGGTAGCCCACCGCCTCGTCGTTGTTGAAGTCGGTCTGGCGGACCCAGCGTTCGGGCTTCTCGCCCCGCACGCGGAAGAAGCCCTCGCCCTCCTGCGTGACCGTGAAGCCCGCGTCGTCCACCGCCTTGGGCCGGATCACGATCCGGGTGGCCTCCTGGACGGGCTTGGCGGCGCGGGCCTTGGCGACGATGTCGGCGAGCGCGTACGAGAGCTCCTTGAGGCCCTGGTGGGCGACCGCCGACACCTCGAAGACGCGGTATCCGCGCTCCTCCAGGTCGGGCCGGATCATGTCGGCGAGGTCCTTGCCGTCGGGGATGTCGACCTTGTTGAGGACGACCACCCGCGGCCGGTTCTCCAGGCCGCCGTACTGGGCGAGCTCCTCCTCGATGACGTCGAGGTCGGAGAGCGGGTCACGGTGCGACTCCAGGGTCGCGGTGTCCAGGACGTGCACCAGCACCTCGCAGCGCTCCACGTGGCGCAGGAACTCCAGGCCCAGGCCCTTGCCCTGGCTGGCGCCGGGGATCAGGCCCGGTACGTCCGCGATGGTGTAGACCGTCGCGCCGGCCGTCACCACGCCGAGGTTCGGCACCAGCGTCGTGAACGGGTAGTCGGCGATCTTGGGCTTGGCCGCGGAGAGGACCGAGATCAGGGAGGACTTGCCGGCGCTGGGGTAGCCGACCAGCGCGACGTCCGCGACGGTCTTCAGCTCCAGCACGATGTCACGGCTCTCACCGGGCTCGCCGAGCAGCGCGAAGCCCGGCGCCTTGCGGCGGGCGGAGGCGAGCGCGGCGTTGCCGAGGCCGCCGCGGCCGCCCTGGCCGGCGATGAACGTGGTGCCCTGGCCGACCAGGTCGGCGAGGACCTCACCGTTCTTGTCGAGCACGACGGTGCCGTCCGGCACCGGCAGGACCAGGTCCTTGCCGTTCTTGCCCTCACGGTTGTCACCGGCGCCGGGCTGGCCGTTGGTGGCCTTGCGGTGCGGGTGGTGGTGGTAGTCGAGGAGGGTGGTGACGTCCTGGTCGACGACCAGGATCACATCGCCGCCACGGCCGCCGTTGCCGCCGTCCGGGCCGCCGAGCGGCTTGAACTTCTCCCGGTGTACGGAGGCACAGCCGTGGCCTCCGTTACCCGCGGCGACGTGCAGTTCGACGCGGTCCACGAAGGTGGTCATGGTGGGGTGCCTCCAGGTGAGCGGGGTGGTCTGCGACCCCCGTGCCACGGGGAGTACGCAGGAGTACTGCTGAGTTGTCTGTGTCGTTGTCTCTGTCGTAACACGCCAAGGGCGGACCGGCCTTCCCGCTCTCGCGAGAAAAGGCGGTCCGCCCCTGAGGTGCTGCTGTGCTACGTCCGGGCCGGAACTACTAGGCGACCGGGACGATGTTCACGACCTTGCGGCCACGGTGGGTGCCGAACTGCACCGCACCGGCCTGGAGGGCGAACAGGGTGTCGTCGCCGCCGCGGCCGACGCCCGTGCCCGGGTGGAAGTGGGTGCCACGCTGGCGGACCAGAATCTCACCGGCGAGGACGGCCTGACCGCCGAAGCGCTTCACGCCGAGCCGCTGAGCGTTGGAATCGCGACCGTTCCGAGTGGACGATGCGCCCTTCTTGTGTGCCATGTCTCCTCAGTCCCTTACTTCGCCGGAGCGTCGATGCCGGTGATCTTCAGCGCCGTGTGGAGCTGGCGGTGGCCGATCCGCTTCTTGTAACCGGTCTTGTTCTTGTACTTCTGGATCCGGATCTTGTCGCCCTTGTGGTGGTCCACGACCTCGGCCTGGACCTTCACGCCGGCGAGGACCCACGGGTCGCTGGTGACCGCGTCACCGTCGACGACCAGCAGCGTGGAGAGCTCGACGGTGTCGCCGACCTTGCTGGTGGAAATGCGGTCAACCTCGATGACGTCGCCGACAGCAACCTTCTGCTGGCGCCCGCCGGTGCGCACGATCGCGTACACGCGGAACTCTCTTTCGCTAGAAACGGATCCTCTGATGCCAGCCGCTCTCACGGGCTCGGGACGGCCCGTGGAATCCGAGTGGACGAGCGGCCTCCCTCGGCGGACCGAGAGGTGTTTGCTCAGGGGTTCGGTGCCTCAGACACCGACGGTCAAGGTTACGGGGCCTTGACCAGGGGGTCAAACCGGCCCCGGACCGTTGACGGTCCGGGGCACGGTCGTGCTGCTCAGTCCTCCGTGGAAGCCGACACCGACGGGGCCGAGGCCTGCTCGGCGGCGGCGGTCTTCTTGACCGCGGCCTTCTTCGTCGTCGCCTTCTTCGTGGTGGTCTTCTTCGCCGTGGCCTTCTTGGCGGTGGTGGTCTTCTTCGCCGCCGCCTTCTTGGCCGTGGTCTTCTTCGCCGCGGTCTTCTTGGCGGTGGTGGTCTTCTTCGCCGCCGCCTTCTTCGCGGTCTTCTTGGCCGCGGGCGCCGCCTCCGGCTCCGCGACCTCGACCGGCGCGGGCTCGGCAGCCTGCTCCGGCTCCGCCGCGGGCGTCGTGATGACCACCGTGGCGGCGGCCGCCTCGGCCTCCGGCGAGCCCGCCGGAGCGGACACCTTCCGGGTCACCCGGCGGCGCGGGCGGGCCGGGGCGGGCTCCGCGACCGGCGCCTCGGCGACCGGCTCCGCGGCCGGCACCGACTCGGCGACGGGCTCGGGCTCGGCCGGCACCACGATCGCGGCGGGCTCCTCGGCGGCCTTCGGGGCACCCGCCGGAGCGGACGCCTTCCGGCTCACCCGACGGCGGCCACGGGCCCGTCCGGCGGCCGCCTCGGCCTCCTCCGGGCTGCTGAACCACTCGTCGGTGTCCGCCACCGCGGGCTGCAACTCGGCCTCGGTCACCGGGGCGGGCTCCAGCTCGGGGCCGGCGCCGTCGGGCAGCGGCGCGGCCGCCTCCGCCTCGTGGACGTGCGGCTCGACCTGTGCGGCCTTGCCCTTCTTCTTGCGCTTGCCGCCACCGCCGGTCGACGTCGCCTGCTCCATGTGGACGAGGACGCCACGGCCGTTGCAGTGCACACACGACTCGGAGAAGGACTCCAGCAGGCCCTGGCCGACCCGCTTGCGGGTCATCTGGACCAGGCCGAGCGAGGTGACCTCGGCCACCTGGTGCTTCGTACGGTCCCGGCCCAGGCACTCCAGCAGGCGGCGCAGCACCAGGTCCCGGTTGGACTCCAGCACCATGTCGATGAAGTCGATCACGATGATGCCGCCGAGGTCGCGCAGCCGCAGCTGACGCACGATCTCCTCGGCCGCCTCCAGGTTGTTCCTGGTGACCGTCTCCTCCAGGTTGCCGCCCTGGCCGGTGAACTTGCCGGTGTTGACGTCGACCACGACCATCGCCTCGGTCCGGTCGATCACCAGCGAGCCGCCGCTGGGCAGCCACACCTTGCGGTCCAGCGCCTTCATCAGCTGCTCGTCGATGCGGTACGTCGCGAAGACGTCGACCTCCGAGGTCCACTTCTGGAGGCGGTCCACGAGGTCCGGGGCGACGTGCGAGACGTAGCCGTGGATGGTCTCCCAGGCCTCGTCACCGCTGACGATGACCTTCGAGAAGTCCTCGTTGAAGATGTCGCGGACGACCCGGACGGTCATGTCCGGCTCGCCGTAGAGCAGGGTCGGGGCGCTGGTGGAGGAGGACTTCGCCTTCTTCTGGATCTCCTCCCACTGCGCCTGGAGGCGCTGGACGTCGCGCGCCAGCTCGTCCTCGCTCGCGCCCTCCGCGGCGGTACGGACGATGACGCCCGCGTCCTCGGGGACGATCTTCTTGAGGATCTGCTTCAGGCGCGCCCGCTCGGTGTCCGGGAGCTTGCGGCTGATACCGGTCATCGAGCCCTCGGGCACGTACACCAGGTAGCGGCCGGGCAGCGACACCTGGCTGGTCAGCCGGGCGCCCTTGTGGCCGATCGGGTCCTTGGTGACCTGCACCAGCACCGACTGGCCGGACTTCAGCGCGGTCTCGATCCGGCGCGGGCCGTTGGCCATGCCCAGCGCCTCGAAGTTGACCTCGCCGGCGTACAGCACGGCGTTGCGGCCCTTGCCGATGTCGACGAAGGCGGCCTCCATCGACGGCAGGACGTTCTGCACCTTGCCCAGGTAGACGTTGCCGACGTACGAGGTGGCCTGCTCCTTGTTGACGAAGTGCTCCACGAGCACGTTGTCCTCAAGGACGCCGATCTGGGTGCGCTCGCCGGTCTGGCGGACGACCATCACCCGCTCGACGGCCTCGCGGCGCGCCAGGAACTCCGCCTCGGTGATGATCGGCACCCGGCGCCGGCCCTGCTCGCGGCCCTCACGGCGGCGCTGCTTCTTGGCCTCCAGGCGCGTCGACCCCTTGATCGACTGCACCTCGTCCGCGCTGGTGCCCTCCTCCTTCTTGCGGGGCTCGCGGACCTTGACGACCGTACGCTCCGGGTCGTCGGCGTGCGCGGCCTCCACCTCGGCGGCCTCCCCGCTGCGGCGGCGGCGACGACGGCGACGACGGCTGCTGCTGGAGCCGCCGGCCGGCTGGCCCTCGGCCTCCTCGGCCTCCTCCTCGGCGGCGTGCTCCTCGCCCTCCTCGGGCTCAGCCTCCTCGGCCTCCTCCTCGGCGCCCTCGGCGGCGTGCTCCTCGGCGCCCTCCGCGGCCTCACCGCGGCGGCGTCGACGGCCACCGCGGCGACGGCGGCGCGAGGGACGCTCGGCGAACTCCTCCTCGCCGTGCTCGGGCTCGCCCGGCTCGGCCTCGGCCTCGACCTCGGCCTCGACCGCCTCCGCGGCCTCCTGCTCCTCGGCCACGGCGGCGGGCGCCTGCTCGGCCTCGACCGGCGCACCCCGGCGGCGACGACGGCGCGAGCCGGCGGCGGGCTGCTCCTCCTGGACCGGCTCGGCGACGGCCTCCTCCTGGCGGGCGGCGGCGTGGGCGGCGGCCGCGCTCTCCGGAGTCTGGAACATCGGCTCGGTGAAGACCGGCGCCTGGAAGACGGCGGTCGGCGGGCGCTGCGCCCGGCGACGGCCACGGACCGGCGCCTCCTGGGCGGGCTCCTCCTCACCACGCGGGGCCTCGGCCCGCGGCGCCTCGGCGACCGGCTCGGCGGGGCGCTCGGCACGGCGGCGCGACCGGCGACGGGGCGCCTCGACGGGCTCGGCGGCCGCTTCGGCGACCGGCGCCGCTGCGGCCGCTGCGGTCTGCCCGGCTTCTTCGGCCTCTTCGGTCTCCTCGGCGGCCTCAGCCGCCACGGCGGCCTGGGGCGGGCCGGCGGGGGCGGTGGCCTTGCGGGTGGCACGACGGCGCGTACGAGCCGGCTTGGCCTCCTCCGCGGCGGCCGGCGCTGCGGCCTCCTCCTCGACGACCGGGGCGGCCGGAGCGGCGCTCTCGACCGTCACGGCGGCGGGCTCCTCCACGGCGCTCACCTGGGGGGCACCGGCCGGAGCGGTGGCCTTGCGGGTGGCACGACGGCGCGTACGAACCGGCTTGGCCTCCTCGGCGGGAGCCGGCGCGGCGGCCTCCTCCTCGACGACCGGGGCGGGCACCTCGACGGCGAGCGGCTCCGCGGCGGCCTCGGTCTGCGGGGAGCCGGCGGGGGCGGACACCTTGCGGGTCGCCCGGCGGCGGGTGCGGCGCGGCGCGGCCTCCTCGGCCTGCGGCGCCTCGGCGGGCACCTCGGCAGCGGCGGCGGGCGCCTCGGCGGCAGCCGGGGCCTCGGCCGGCTGCTCCGCGGCCGGTTGCGGGGACCCGGCCGGGGAAGTGGCCTTGCGGGTCGCACGGCGACGCGTACGGGCCGGCTTGGCCTCGTCCCCCGTGGTGACCGCGGGCTCCTCGGCGGGCGCCGGATCGGCGGCGGGGGCGGGGTCCGTGCTCACCACGGACGTCTCCGCGGCGCCACCGGCTGTCGGCGGGCCGGCCGGGCGGGAAGCCGCACGGCGCCGGCGGCGCGGCGGCAGCGTGTCGCTGGGTGAGTTGTTGTTGTCCTCGATGCCACGGTCCGCGGACGGCGTGGATTCGGTGGGCTCAATGGATTCGAGCATGCGGGCGGTTCTCCCGTCACGCTCCCGGGCGCCGCGCCTGATTCCGGCCGCGGTCCGCGTGATGAGCGCGGGCCCGCTGCCCGGGGCGGGGGCGCCGCACGGGAGCTGTCGTCTCGCTCGCCGGGCCCCTTGGGGCGGGGACCGGCGAAAGTCTCCTGGTCAGTGCGTCTGCCGGGCCGGGGTGGCTCCCAGGCTGATCGGCAACGCGTCGACGGCGGTCCTACGCAGTGCCTTCCCCGGCTGTCGGGGAGGCCCCACTCGACGCCTTCGCGGCACTCAGCCCGGCGGCCGTGGGTGGGGCGGCCGTGGCAGCGTCGCGGTCGGGCGCTAGCGGGTCAGTCACCGCGCCGGTCTCCTCATCGAGCAGCCCCTGCGCCAGCCTGGTCACCGCAGCGGGGACCGGCGGCGCCAGGTCGGCCGTAGCTCGGAGGCCGGACAGGACGTCGTCGGGTCGAACGGCGGGTGTCACATGCCGAACAACCAGCCGCAGTATCGCACAGGCATTGCCGTCGGGCCTATCGCCCTCACGACCTGCGGCCTCCAGGCGCGCCACTGCGGCCCGCGCGTCGAAGGTTCGCATGCCGTTCTTCGTCCGGCGCTCCACCAGTACCTCTTCGGCGGCGAGGAACGCCTCCACGGCGCGCCGGGCCGTCTCGACCTCGACCCCGTCGAGCCGGATCTCCCACACCGAGGCCTGCAACCGGTCGGCCAGTCCGCTCGTGTGCGCCTCCACGGAGTCGATCACATCGAGGCCGGCGGGCAGCGACACGTCGAGCAGGGTGCGCAGCGTGTCCGGATCGCGGCGCTCGGTGAGCTGGATCTCCAGGTACTCGGCCTCGCTGCCGGTACCGGTCGGGGCCGCGTTGGCGTACGACACCTTGGGGTGCGGGGTGAAGCCCGCCGAATACGCCATGGGGACCTCGGCGCGGCGCAGCGCCCGCTCGAAAGCGCGCTGGAAGTCGCGGTGGCTGGTGAACCGGAGGCGGCCGCGCTTGGTGTAGCGCAGTCGGATGCGCTGCACCGCCGGTGCGGGCGGCGGGCCTTCGGGCTGTCGCTTGCCCAGTGTTACTTCTCCTTGGTGTGAGGGCGCTACTGGACGCCACCCGCGCAGGTGCGGGGACTGTTCCGGATGACGCTCTGCCGGCGTCGCCCGGTCCGGATCACCCCCGCCTGCGCGGGGCCGTGTCGCGCCCGGACTTCTTACCTAGAGTACGTGCCCGGGGACCCTCGGGTTCCCGGCGGGGCGGTACGGCGCCGGTTCGCCGCGCCTCGGCGGGCCCGACGAACCGGGCGCACCGGGCCGTTCCGGGGGCCCGCCGCACCGCCGCACGGGCGGGGGAACGTACCGCCACAGGGCGACGGCCGGTACCACCGCCGTCCACCGGACGAGCTACCCGGCGGCCCGGCCCCGCACACTGCGGAGCCGGGCCGAAGTCCCTTGCGGGAGGCGTTACTTGACGACGGTCAGCGGCAGCAGCTTCTTGCCCGTCGGGCCGATCTGGATCTGGGTGTCCATCTGGGGGCAGACGCCGCAGTCGAAGCACGGGGTCCAGCGGCAGTCCTCGACCTCGGTCTCGTCGAGGGCGTCCTGCCAGTCCTCCCAGAGCCAGTCCTTGTCCAGGCCGGAGTCCAGGTGGTCCCAGGGCAGGACCTCCTCGTACTCCCGCTCACGGGTGGTGTACCAGGCGACGTCCACGCCGAACTCCGGCAGCGCCTTCTCCGCGGCCCGCATCCAGCGGTCGTAGGAGAAGTGCTCCCGCCAGCCGTCGAAGCGACCGCCGTCCTCGTAGACCGCGCGGATGACCGCGCCGACCCGGCGGTCGCCGCGCGAGAGCAGGCCCTCGACGATGCCGGGCTTGCCGTCGTGGTAGCGGAAGCCGATGGAGCGGCCGTACTTCTTGTCGCCGCGGATCTTGTCGCGGAGCTTTTCGAGACGGGCGTCCGTCTCCTCCGCCGACAGCTGCGGCGCCCACTGGAACGGGGTGTGCGGCTTGGGCACGAAACCGCCGATGGAGACCGTGCAGCGGATGTCGTTCTGCCCGGAGACCTTGCGGCCCTCGGCGATGACCTTGACCGCCATGTCGCCGATCTGGAGGACGTCCTCGTCGGTCTCGGTCGGCAGACCGCACATGAAGTAGAGCTTCACCTGCCGCCAGCCGTTGCCGTAGGCCGTGGAGACGGTCCGGATCAGGTCCTCTTCCGAGACCATCTTGTTGATGACCTTGCGGATGCGCTCCGAGCCGCCTTCGGGCGCGAAGGTCAGACCCGAGCGGCGGCCGTTGCGCGTCAGCTCGTTGGCAAGATCGATGTTGAAGGCGTCGACGCGGGTCGACGGCAGCGACAGACCGATCTTGTCTTCCTCGTACCGGTCGGCGAGCCCCTTCGCGATGTCACCGATCTCGGTGTGGTCCGCGGAGGACAGCGACAACAGGCCGACCTCCTCGAATCCCGTGGCCTTCAGGCCCTTGTCCACCATCTCGCCGATGCCGGTGATGCTTCGCTCCCGTACGGGGCGCGTGATCATGCCGGCCTGGCAGAAGCGGCAGCCGCGGGTGCAGCCACGGAAGATCTCGACCGACATCCGCTCGTGGACGGTCTCGGCCAGGGGGACGAGCGGCTGCTTCGGGTAGGGCCACTCGTCCAGGTCCATGACGGTGTGCTTGGACACCCGCCACGGGACGCCGGAGCGGTTGGGCACGACGCGCGAGATGCGCCCGTCGGCCAGGTACTCGACGTCGTAGAACTTCGGGACGTAGACGCTGCCGGTCTTGGCGAGGCGGAAGAGCAGCTCGTCGCGCCCGCCCGGGCGGCCCTCGTTCTTCCAGGCGCGGATGATCTCGGTGATCTCCAGCACCGCCTGCTCGCCGTCGCCGACGACCGCGCAGTCGAGGAAGTCCGCGATCGGCTCGGGGTTGAAGGCGGCGTGGCCGCCGGCGAGGATCAGCGGGTGCTCTTCGGTGCGGTCCTTGGACTCCAACGGGATGCCGGCCAGGTCCAGCGCGGTGAGCAGGTTGGTGTAGCCGAGCTCGGTGGAGAAGGAGACGCCGAGCACGTCGAAGGCGCTGACCGGGCGGTGCGCATCGACGGTGAACTGCGGGACGCCGTGCTCGCGCATCAGCGCTTCGAGGTCCGGCCACACGCTGTACGTGCGCTCGGCCAGCACGCCCTCCTGCTCGTTGAGGACCTCGTAGAGGATCATGACGCCCTGGTTGGGCAGGCCGACCTCGTACGCGTCGGGGTACATGAGCGACCAGCGGACGTCGCAGGAGTCCCACGGCTTGACTGTGGAGTTCAACTCGCCGCCGACGTACTGGATGGGCTTCTGCACGTGCGGGAGGAGGGCCTCCAGGCGCGGGAAGACCGACTCGACAGACATCGTGGTGATCTTTCATCAGCGGGCAGGGGTGACCCTCAAGCCTAACGTGCTCGGCGAGGGTGCCCTGACGCGTCGCCTGCGGTGCAGGTCGGACGGGGCCCGGACACGTCCCGTGAGGGGCGGGTCACGGGCGCAGCGCGGCCCGCAGTCCGGGCCGCGAGACCTTCTTCCACAGCCCCGGCAGCTCCCGCTCCCGGTCGGCCGCCAACGCCTCCTCGCGGCCGTAGAGGAGGCCGAAGGTGAAGCCGCCCTCGCCGGCCCGCTGGGCCTGGGTAGCCAGCTCGCGCAGGGCGCCGCGGGCCACCACGCTGTCCTGGTGGTCGCCGAGCAGCTGCTGCACCTGCTTGGCGCGCCGGGCGAACCGCTCCGCCGGGCGGCCGAGCGCCGGGCAGGCCGCCTCCGCCGCGTACCGGGTCCGCTTGGCCGCCTTGCGGGCGCCGTGCAGCAGCTCGTCCCGCCCCTGCCCGGCCGGGGCGTCCAGCGCCGCCTCCATACGGCGGGCCAGCCGTCGGTAGTCCTTCAGGACGGCCCGGGCCACCACCCCGGGCGCCGGCCGGGCGGCGCCCGGGCGCAGCGGCGGCTCCTCCAACAGGGCGTGCAGCGCCTTCAGGAGCGCGAGGTGGCGGTCGCCGTCCAGGACGGCGAGCAGCCGACCGCGCGAGCCGGCCCGGCGCCGCTGCGCCCAGATGCGCAGCCGGGCCGCGACCGGACCGAGCCGTAGCGTCCGGGGTACCTGGGACAGCGCGTCCCGCAGCCGCTCGGTCAGCACCTCGCGATCCCGGTCCACCCCCAACTCCGCGGCCAGCCACTTGAGTTCGACGCCGATCGGATCGGTGACGGCACGGTCGAGGACCTTGCCGTACGAGCGGAAGGAGCTGCGCAACCGACGGGTGGCGACCCGCATCTGGTGCACGGAGTCGGGGAGATCGCGCCGTACCGCGGGATCGAGTGCGACGATCACGCGGACCTGTTCGCGGACGTAGCGCAGCACGACGTCCCCGGCGGTGCCGCCTTCCTTGCCACCGCGCCCCTTCTCCCCCGCCTTCCCCTTCACCCCCTTCTTTCCAGCCTTTCCCGCCTTCTTTCCGGCGCCGCGCTTCTTGCCGCCGCGCCGTCCGGGCCGGGCTCCGTCCCGGCCGGTCTCGGCCAGCGCCCGGGCCAGCTTCGACGCCGCGGCGGCGGGACGCATACCGGCCGCGGCGAGCGCCCGGCCGACCTCGTCCAGCAGCCCGGCGTCCCCGCCGTCCTCGCCGGCCAGCTCCACCTCGATCTCCCGCCACCGCGCCTCGGCAGGGCCCTCCCCGGATCCCTCGGAACCGCCGGACTCCCCCACCCGCCGGGCCCGCACCACGTCCTCGGCGACCTCGGCGAGCGGTGCGCCCGTGGCGTCCTTGAGCACCCGGACGGTACGGCGGGTGCGCAGCCGTACGAGGGGGGTCAGCTCCCGGTCCAGCACCCGGGACCGTACGAGCGCGGTGAGTTCCGCGGGCGGCGCATCGGACAGCGGGGCCCGGATCTCGTCCCGTACCCCGGGGGCGACCGGCAGCTTCAGGTGCCAGCCCGCGTCCTTGCCGCCGGTGCGGCGCCGCAGGGTGATGCCGTCCGCGGCGAGGCGCTGGTCGGCGGTGTCGTAGTAGAGGGCGTCCAGGGACTCGACGCCCCGCTCCACCACGGTCGCGACCCGGTCGACGCCGGCCAGGTCGGGCAGCTGTGTGTCGTCGTCGGCCTCGTACTTCCGCTCGATCTCGCGCACGGTGTCCGCCATGCATCGAATCTAGTCACCGACCCCACCCGGGACCACCCACCGTGCCCGCGGGGTGGCCGGTATCCGGAAGAGCGGGTGGCATTTGCCACGACAGGTGACTTACGGTGTGTCACGGAGCGCCCACACAGAGTGGCGAACGTGCCGCGCGGTGTGGCAGTTGGCGCCCACTCGACCCTTCGGGGAGGGAGACATCCGTGCACCCCAACTCCACAGCCGTCGCCCGGACCACCATCCGTGTCGCGGCGGGCGCCCGTCCGTTCCTGCTGGCGGCGCCGAGCAAACCCACCACGCCGAAGGTGGCCCGGGACTTCGTCCGGGCGGTGCTGCGCGGTACCCGGCTCGCCCCGCTCCTGGACTCCGCGGTGCTGCTCACCTCGGAAGCGGTCACTAGCTCCCACCTGCGGACCCCGCGCTCGGCGGAGATCCTGCTACGGCTGCTGACGGCCCGGCACGGGCTGCGGATCAGCGTGCACGACGAGGCGCCGGTCCGCCTCCCGGCACCGGCCACCTGGCCGTCCGCCCCGGCGGCCGGTGAGCAGCAGGCCGAGTACGGGCTGCTGCTCACCAGCCAGCTCGCCGACGACTGGGGCACCACGCCCTACGCGGGCGTACCGCGGTCCACCTCGCTCTGGTTCGAGCTGCACCTCGGGCGCTGACGCGACCTCAGCGCGAGGCCGACAGCGGGCGCCCGACGCGGATCGACTGGAGCAGCCCTATGGCGATCCAGACCGCGAACATCGAGGTGCCGCCGTACGAGACGAACGGCAGCGGGAGACCGGTGACGGGCATGATGCCGAGGGTCATGCCGATGTTCTCGAAGGACTGGAAGGCGAACCACGCGATGATGCCGGCGGCCACGATCGTGCCGTAGAGCTCGGTGGACTCGCGGGCGATCCGGCAGGCGCGCCACATGACGACGCCGAGCAGGACGATGATCAGGCCCGCACCCAGGAAGCCCAACTCCTCCCCGGCGACGGTGAAGATGAAGTCCGTCTGCTGTTCGGGCACGAACTGACCGGTGGTCTGGCTGCCGTGGAAGAGTCCGGAGCCGGTCAGTCCGCCGCCGCCGATGGCGATCCGGGCCTGGTTGGTGTTGTAGCCGACGCCGGCCGGGTCGAGGCTCGGGTTGGCGAACGCCGCGAAGCGCGCGATCTGGTAGGCGTCCAGCAGCCCGAGCTGCCAGATGGCGACACAACCGACGACGCCGGTGCCCACCAGGCCGAGGATCCAGCGGTTGGAGGCGCCGGAAGCGAGCAGGACGCCGAGGATCACGGCCCCGAGCACCATGACCGAACCGAGGTCGGGCATCAGCAGGATGACCACGACGGGGACCGCGGCGAGGCCCAGCGCCTGGACGACGGTCCGGTGGTCGGGCTGCGGGCGGTCGCCCGCGTCGACCCGGGACGCCAGGACCATCGCCATGCCGAGCGAGATGGTGATCTTCGCGAACTCGGCGGGCTGGAGCGAGAATCCGCCGGGGATCGCCAGCCAGGACCGTGAACCGTTGATCGTGGCACCCAGCGGGGTCAGCACCAGCAGCGCCAGGATGACCGACAGGACGTACAGCACCGGGATGGCGCCGCGCAGGGTGCGGTGGCCGAGCCAGATCGTGCCGGCGGCGAGCGCCAGTCCGATGCCGAGGTTGAGCAGGTGGTGCAGGAAGAAGTAGTACTCGTCGCCGTGGTTGAGCTCGGTGCGGTTGCGGGTGGCGGAGAAGACCAGCATCGAGCCCATGAGGGACAGCAGCAGGCAGGACAGCAGCAGTATCCAGTCCAGCTTGCGCAGCACCGAGTCACGCGCGGTCAGTTTGCCCCAGGTGCCGAGCTCGGGGGTGTAGCGCCGGATGGAGAACGCCCGGGAGGTGTGGCTGGTCGTCACTGTGGGCTCCCCGAGGGTGACGGCGACGGCAGGACGTACGGCTTGATCGGCTGGGCCTCGATCGTGCCGTCGCTCTCGATCTTGGGGAGCTTGGCCTGCGGCTTCGGGAGCAGCGCGGCCTTGGGGTTGATGCCGCCCTTCTCGTCGACGCCGTAGAGGGCGTTGTAGAGGTTGCGCACGGCCGGACCGGAGGCACCCGAGCCGGTACCACCCTGGGAGATCGTCATGACGATCGTGTAGTCCTTGGTGTACGTCGCGAACCACGAGGTGGTCTGCTTGCCGTAGACCTCGGCGGTACCGGTCTTGGCGTGCATCGGGATCTTGTCCTGCGGCCAGCCCTGGAAGCGCCAGGCGGCGGTGCCGCGCTCGGCGACGCCCGCCAGCGCCGCGTCGATCTGCTTGAGCGTCTTGGGCGTATCGGGCAGCCTGCCGTGCGACGTGGGCTTGATCATCTTGATCTGCTTGCCGTCGGGGCTGACGAGCGCCTTGCCGACGGTCGGGTTGAAGAGCGTGCCGCCGTTGCTGAGCGCGGCGTAGATGGTCGCCATCTGGATCGGGGTGACGAGGGTGTCGCCCTGTCCGATGGCGTAGTTGATCGAGTCGTAGGCGTGCAGCTTCATGCCTTCGAGGCAGCCCTCACGGGCGAGCTTGGTGGTGAAATCCTTGTTCTTCGGCCAGGCCTTGGCCTGCTCGCACCAGGAGCCCTTGTTCGCCTTCCAGAAGGCGTTCTTCCACGCGCGGTCGGGGACCCGGCCGCGGACCTCGTTGGGCAGGTCGATGCCGGTCTCCTTGCCGAGGCCGAACTGGTGCGCGGTCTTGTAGAACCAGTCGTTGGGGTTCTTCTTGGGCTTGTCCCCGCCGTCCTTCTTCCACTCCTCGTGGCCGAGCCGGTAGAAGACGGTGTCGCAGGAGACCTCCAGGGCGCGGCCGAGGTTGATGTCGCCGCTGTCCTTGCCCTCGAAGTTCCTGAAGACCTGGCCGCCGATGCTGTACGAGCTGGTGCACGGGTAGTGGCCGTCGAAGTCGTAGCCGGCGTTGACCGCGGCCGAGGTCGAGATGACCTTGAAGATCGAGCCGGGGGCGGCCTGGCCCTGGATGGCGCGGTTGAGCAGCGGGTAGTTGGAGGACTTGCCGGTCAGGCGGGCGTAGTCCTTGCCGGAGATCCCGCCGACCCAGGCGTTGGGGTCGTAGCTGGGGTTGGAGGCCATCGCGACCACCCGGCCGGTCTTCGCCTCCATGACGACCACGGCGCCCGAGTCGGCCTTGTAGTTGGTGCCGGTGTTCCGGTCCATCGTCTTCCGGGCGTCCTTCATCGCCTGGTCCAGCTGCTTCTCCGCTATGGCCTGCACGCGGGCGTCGATGCTGGTGATCAGGCTGGCGCCGGCCTGGCCCTTGTCGCTGTTGGCCTGGCCGATGACCCGTCCGAGGTTGTCGACCTCGTAACGGGTGACGGCGGCCTTGCCGCGCAGATAGCTGTCGTACTGGCGCTCCAGCCCGGACCGGCCGATCTGGTCGGAGCGCAGCAGCGGCGAGCGGCTGTTCTTGGCCTTGTTGATCTCCTCGTCGGTGACCGGGGAGAGGTAGCCGAGGACCTGGGCGGTGTTGGCGTCGCCGGGGGCCGCGTAGCGGCGGACGGCGGTGGGCTCGGCGCTGATGCCGGGGAAGTCCTCGGAGCGCTCGCGGATCTGGAGGGCCTGCTGGGTGGTGGCCTCGTCGGTGATCGGGATCGGCTGGTACGGCGAGCCGTTCCAGCAGGGCTGCGGCGTCTTGGAGTCGCACAGCCGGACCTTGTTGCGGATCTCCTTCTCCGACATACCGAGCACCTTGGCCAGCCGGCCGAGGACGGCCCTGCCGTCGTCCTTCATCTTCAACAGGTCGGTACGGCTGGCGGAGACGACCAGGCGGGTCTGGTTGTCGGCCAGCGGCACCCCGCGGGCGTCGAGGATGGAGCCGCGGGTTGCGGGGTCGATGACCTGCTGGACGTGGTTGCTCCGCGCCTCGTTCGCGTACTCCTGGCCGTTGCGGATCTGGAGGTACCAGAGCCGGCCGCCGAGGGTGAGCAGCAGGGAGAAGACAAGGATCTGGATCGCGATGAGCCGGACCGTCACCCGCGACGTCCGGGTTTGCGGAAGATTGGTCACAGACGCTTGACCCCCTTGATGCGGCCCACCTTGTCGCGGGCCGACTTGCCGAGCAGTCCACCGCGCTGGCTGCCGATGCGCGCCCCCATGCGCACGGACTTCATGGCGCCGCGGCTGGCCTTGAGACCGGTGCCGGTGGTGAGCCAGCCGTACGCGGAGTCGCTGGTCGCCGTGCCGCTGGGGCTGCCGGTACCGTCACCGATCACCGATTCGTGTTCCGTTCTGCGGGCCAGCGCCATCACCAGCGGCACGGTGAACGGCGCCAGCAGCAGGTCGTAGAGGGTGGCGCTGAGCAACAGTCCGACGAGGCCGACGTGCCGGGCGGCGGTGTCGCCGACCAGGGAGCCGACCGCGGCGTACATCAGCGTCGAGCCGAGGGCGGCGCCGATGACGACCATCAGCGGGAGCGTCGCCGAGCGGTGCTGGCCGGTGTCCGGCTTGGCCAGTCCGGCGATGTAGCCGATGACGCAGAGCACCAGCGCGTAGCGGCCGATGGCGTGGTCGGAGGGCGGAGCGAGGTCGGCCAGCAGCCCGGCGAAGAAGCCGATGAGCGAGCCGGCGACATGGCCGTAGACCAGGGCGAGCCCGAGGACGACGAGCAGCAGCAGGTCCGGTACGGCGCCCGGCAGTTGGAGCCGCGCGAGGACGGTGACCTGGATGACGAGGGCGACGACCACCAGCGGGGCCGAGAGCAGGATCCGGTTGATGCGCATCGGTCAGCTCCTGGGGGAGGCGCTCGCGGAGGGGGTGGCCGTGACGGTGACCGTCGGCGCCGGCTTGGGCTTCGCGGGCTTGGGCGGCAGGACGGTGTCGCGCGGGTCCTCGCGGGGCGGCTGGACGACCACGCCGACGATGTCGAGCTGGGAGAACGAGACGAACGGCCGGACCTGGAGGGTACGGGTCAGATCGCCGTTGGAGGGCTCGACCTTGACCACCCGGCCCACCGGCACGCCGGGCACGAACGGCTTGTCCTTGCTGGAGCCGAAGGTGACCAGCCGGTCGCCCTTCTTCACCCCGGCCCGGCCGTTGAGGAGCTGAACGCGCAGCGAGTTGACGCCCTGCCCGTTGGCGAAGCCGATCTCGTTGGTCTTCTCCATGCGGGTGCCGACGGTGAAGTCCGGGTCGGCGGCGAGCAGCACGGTGGAGGTCTCGGCGCCAACGGTGGTGACCCGGCCGACCAGGCCGTCGCCGTTGAGCACGGTCATGTCGCGGGCGATGCCGTCGCGGCTGCCGGCGTCGATGGTGATGGTCCAGGAGAAGCCCTGGGCCGAGCCGATGGCGATGACCTGGGCGCCCTTGATGGCGTACTGACCGGTGCCCGCGATCTTGAGGATCTTGTCGAGCTCGGCGGCGCGGCTGCGGTTGCGGTCGGAGGAGCCGAGCTTGGCCTTGAGCGCCTCGTTCTCGTGCTCCAGCGTGGCGATCCGGCCGTGCCGCCGGCCGGAGTCCCGTACGGCGCCTACGGCGTTGCCCACCGGGTCGACGACGCGGGCGATGCCGCTCTCGACCGGGCCGAAGGCGGAGGCGGCGGCCTGCCGGGCACCGTCCAGCGGGGACTGTTCGCCGCCGCGGATGTCGACCGTGATCAACGCGAACGCGATCGCGACCAGCAGCACCAGCAGCAGCCGGCTCTCTCGTGTGTCCCTCACGTGCGGCGGCCGTGTCCTTCCTCGTAGGACCGGCCGGCTGCGGGCCCCGCCGGTCTCGTTCGGGAGTTGAGCGTTGTGCCTTGCTGTGACGGTGCCGAGCGGTGGAGCGTCAGCACACCGTGTCTGTCGAGATGTTGTGCCTGTATATCAACGATCCGCATCAACGATCCGTATCGGGGGATTCGCCTGCGCGGACCCTTTCCGTGGAACGGGGCGGACCGACTGCTTCCGCCCTGATGCCCGACCGCCGCGGACGCCGGACACGACGGCCGCGGCGCGGGCGGGAACCAGGGGTCGTTACCTACGGGGCTGGGAGTCGAGGACCTGCTGGAGCGCCTCGAACTCCTCGACGCACTTGCCGGAACCGAGCGCGACGGAGTCGAGCGGGTCCTCGGCGATGTGGATGGGCATGCCGGTCTCGCGGCGCAGTCGCTCGTCGAGGCCGCGGAGCAGGGCGCCGCCTCCGGTGAGCACGATGCCGCGGTCCATGACGTCACCGGACAGCTCCGGCGGGCACTTGTCGAGGGTCGTCTTGACCGCGTCGACGATGGAGTTGACCGGTTCCTCGATGGCCTTGCGCACCTCGGCGGCCGAGATGACGACGGTCTTCGGCAGGCCGGAGACCAGGTCGCGGCCGCGGATCTCGGTGTGCTCGTCCTGTTCGAGGTCGTACGCCGAGCCGATGGTGATCTTGATGCTCTCGGCGGTGCGCTCGCCCAGCAGAAGGCTGTACTCCTTCTTGATGTGCTGGATGATGGCGTTGTCGAGCTCGTCGCCGGCCACCCGGATGGACTGGGCGGTGACGATGCCGCCCAGCGAGATGACCGCGACCTCGGTCGTACCGCCGCCGATGTCCACGACCATGTTGCCGGTGGCCTCGTGGACCGGCAGGCCGGAGCCGATCGCGGCCGCCATCGGCTCCTCGATGATGTGCACCTGGCGCGCACCGGCCTGGGTCGAGGCCTCGATGACCGCGCGGCGCTCAACTCCGGTGATACCGGAGGGAACGCACACCACGACCCGCGGGCGCGCCAGATAGCGCCGCTTGTGGATCTTGAGGATGAAGTAGCGGAGCATCCGCTCGGTGATTTCGAAGTCGGCGATCACGCCGTCCTTCAGGGGCCGTACGGCGACGATGTTGCCGGGCGTGCGCCCGATCATCTTCTTCGCCTCAGCACCCACCGCGAGAATGCCGCCGGTGTTGGTGTTGATGGCCACGACCGACGGCTCGTTGAGGACGATTCCGCGGCCCCTGACGTACACCAGCGTGTTGGCGGTCCCGAGGTCGACAGCCATGTCACGGCCGATGAACGACATGTTGTTCCCCATGAGGATACGTCTGGCCTTCCCAACTGGAGCGAATGCTTACTGGAGGTCGGCAGGAGGTGATGCGCTGTGAGGCGCGGAAGCCTCCATCGTAGTTCGTAGTGCGCCCACTCGAACACGTCGGGAGGCTGTTCCGCCATTGTCAGCCGTACACGCACCCGCCCCCCTTAATGGTGACGTCGTGTCGCGGTGAAGCGTTCCCCCGATCGTGTCGCATACACCAAAGGGCGACCGAGGAAATTTTCGGTCGCCCCTGGTCACGAGGGGTGTACAGCTGATGAAGCGTCAGGAAATCCCAGGGAAGAAAATCTTGATCTCGCGCTCGGCGGACTCTTCGGAATCCGATGCATGGATCAGATTCTCCCGGGTGATCGTTCCGAAGTCCCCACGAATGGACCCACTTGGCGCGGCAATCGGGTCAGTCGGACCGGCCAGCGTCCGTACGCCTTCGATCACCCGCTCACCCTCGACGACCATCGAAACGACCGGTCCGGAGGACATGAACTCCACCAGCGGCTCGTAGAACGGCTTGCCGACGTGCTCGGCGTAGTGCTGTTCAAGGATCTCGCGGTCCAGGCTGCGCAGCTCCAGCGCGCTGATCGTCCAGCCGGCCTTCTTCTCGATACGGCCGATGATCTCGCCGATCAGACCACGGCGAACGGCGTCGGGCTTGAGAAGGACGAGCGTGCGCTGGCTCACGAAGGGGCTCCCTGTATACGTACGACGGTCAGCGGGTGCACTGAGGCTACAGGGCCCCTGTACAGCACCGCGCCGCTCCCCTGCGTTCCCCGTCGGCCGCCGGCGCCGCGCGCCGACCGTGGCCGCGGCGCGGGACGGTCGGCGCGGTCAGCGGTCAGCGGTCAGGCCGGCTCTGCGGACGCTTCGGCGGCCCAGCGGGCCTTGGCCGCGTCGACCTTGCGGCCGAAGTGGACCGACGCCCACCACAGGGCGGCGAACACCACACCCAGGAAGAACATCGTCGGCACCACGAACCCGCTGGCGATCAGCGCGATCTGCAGCGCCCAGCCGAGCTGGACCCCGCCGGGACGGCCCAGCATCCCGCACAACAGGATGCTCAGCAGCATCGCGATCCCGCTGACCGTCCAGATCACGGCCGTCGAGAGAGCGGTCATCTGCATCGCGACCAGACCGGCGAAGCCGATCACGAAGAACTCGCCTATCAGGGTGCTGGCACACAGCGTGCGCACGGTCAGCTCCTCCTCAGCAGCAGTCGGGCCTCGCCGACCGTGATCACCGAACCGGTCACCAGGACGCCCGCCCCGGAGAACTCGCCTTCCTCCTCGGCCAGCGTGATCGCCGCCTCCAGCGCGTCGTCGAGGCGCGGCTCGACCTGGACCCGCTCGGCGCCGAAGACCTCCACCGCGACCGCCGCCAGCTCATCGGGATCCATCGCACGATGGCTGGAATTACGCGTCACCACGACCTCGGCGAAGATCGGCTCGAACGCCTCCAGCAGGCCCCGGACGTCCTTGTCGTCGCTGGCGCCGACGACGCCGATCAGCCGGCTGAATCCGAACGCCTCGGTGACCGCCTCGGCCGTCGCCTGCGCGCCCGCCGGATTGTGCGCCGCGTCCAGCACCACCGTCGGGCTCCGGCGGACGACCTCCATCCGGCCGGGCGTGGTGACCGCGGCGAACGCGGAGCGGATGGTGTCGATGTCGAGCGACCGGGCCTGCTCCGACCCGACGCCGAAGAACGCCTCGACCGCGGCGAGCGCCACCGCGGCATTGTGCGCCTGGTGGGCGCCGTACAGCGGCAGGAAGATCTCCGGGTACTCGCCGCCCAGCCCGCGCAGCGTCAGCATCTGGCCGCCGACCGCGACCTCGCGGGAGAGCACGCCGAACTCCATGCCCTCGCGGGCGACCGTGGCGTCCACCTCGACCGCGCGCTTGAGCATCACCGACGCCGCGTCCACCGGCTGCTGCGCCAGCACGACGGTGGCGTCCTTCTTGATGATCCCGGACTTCTCACCGGCGATCTGCTCGGGCGTCTCGCCCAGCCGGTCGGTGTGGTCCAGCGAGATGGGGGTGATCACGGCGACGTCGCCGTCGATCACGTTGGTCGCGTCCCAGGTGCCGCCCATGCCGACCTCGACGACCGCGACGTCCACCGGCGCGTCCGCGAAGCTGGCGAACGCCATCGCCGTCAGTACCTCGAAGAACGACAGGCGGTACTGCTGCTGGGCGTCGACCATCTCCAGGTACGGCGCGATGTCCTGATAGGTCTCGATGAACCGCTCGGCGGAGATCGGGCTGCCGTCCAGGCTGATCCGCTCGGTGATCGACTGGACGTGCGGGCTGGTGTAGCGACCGGTGCGCAGCTCGAAGGCGCCCAGCAGGGCCTCGATCATCCGGGCCGTGCTGGTCTTGCCGTTCGTGCCGGTGATGTGGATGGACGGGTAGGCCCGCTGCGGGGAGCCCAGGATGTCCAGCAGCGCCACGATGCGCTGGACCGACGGGTCGAGCTTGGTCTCGCCCCAGCGGCCCGCCAGCTCCTCCTCGACGGCGCGCAGCGCGCGGTCGACCTCGGGGTCGGTCGGCCGGGCCGGGACCGGCTCCCCCTGCGGCGGTCCGGCCTGCGCGCGCAGGGTGCGGCTACCGGCCTCGATCACCGCGAGATCGGGGTCACGGTCGGTCTCCGCCTCGACCAGTTCGTCGAAGGCGTCGGTCGGGTCGGGGTCGTCGTTTCCGGGGCGCTCGCTCACGACGACAAGTCTACGAGGCGCCACTGACAGCGGTGCGCTGCGCCGTCCACCGCGCCACCCGCCGGTCGCCCGCACCGGGCCCCGCCCCACGTCGGCCACCGCCGCGCCGCACGCCGGCCGCCGCCCGCGCCTCGGTCCGGACTACCCCAGCGCCGCCTTCATCATCGCCCGCGCGACCGGCGCCGCCAGCCCGTTGCCGGAGACCTCGTTGCGGGCCGCATGGCCGTCCTCGACCATCACGGCGACCGCCACCCGGCGCCCGTGGCCGTCCTCGGCGTACGACACGAACCACGCGTAAGGCGTACCGCTGTTGTCGACGCCGTGCTGTGCGGTGCCCGTCTTGCCGCCCACGGTCAGCCCGTCGATCTTCGCGTTGGAGCCGGTGCCCTGGTCGACGACGGTGCGCATCGCCGACCGCAGCTGCTCAGCGGTCCGCGCCGACATGGTCCGGCCGTAGGTCCGCGGGGAGTTCTGCTGCACGGTGTTGCCGCCCCCGTCGGTCAGCGCGTCGACCAGCTGCGGGGCCTTGAGCTCACCGCCGTTGGCGATGGCCGAGGCGACCATCGCCATCTGGAGCGGGGTCGCCTGGTCGTTGAACTGGCCGATGCCGGAGAGCGCGGTCTGCGCCTCGTCCATGTCCGAGGGGTAGACGCTGGTGGCCGCCCGCACCGGGGTGTCCACCGCGTGGTCGTTGAAGCCGAACTTCTCGGCCTGCGCCTTGACCTCGTCCTTGCCCAGGTCGACGGCCATCTTCGCGAAGACGGTGTTGCAGGAGTACTGGAGCGCGGTGCGGATGGTCGCGTTCTTGCAGGGCGCGGAGGCGCTCTCGTTCTTCAGCGTGGTGCGGGTGTGCGGGAGGGTGTACGGGTCAGGGCTGTCGGTGGGTTCGTCCACCGAGGAGTACAGGCCGTTCTCCAGCGCGGCCGCGGCGACCACCAGCTTGAAGGTGGAGCCGGGCGGCAGCGGCTGCCGCAACGCCCGGTTGACCTCCGGGTGGTCCGGGTCGGCGGACAGCTGCTGCCAGGCCTTCTGGTCGGCGGCGGAGGACCCGGCGAACCTCCCCGGGGCGTACGACGGGGTGCTGACCATGCCGAGGATGCGCCCGGTGGCCGGGTCCATGGCGACCGCCGCCCCCTTCTTGCCGTCCAGCGCCTGATAGCCGGCCTTCTGGACCTTCGCGTCGATGCTGGTGGCCACGTCGCCGCCCTTGGCGCGGGTACGGGTCAGCGCGTCGGCGGGGCTCTGCAACCGGCTGTCGGAGCCGTCCAGGAGGTCGCCGTAGAGGCTCTCCAGCTGGTTGCTGCCGAAGATCTGCGAGGTGAAGCCGGTGACCGGCGCGTAGAGCGGACCGTCCTTGTAGGTCCGCTTGTACTTCAGCGTGGCGGAGGTGCGGGCGGAGCCGGTGATCGGCTCCCCGTCGACCAGGATGTTGCCGAGCGGCGCCGCGTACTTGCCGATCACGACCCGCGGGTTGTGCGGGTCCTCCTTGTAGTCACTGGCCCTGGCGCCCTGGATCCAGGTGGCCCAGCCCATCAACGCCAGGACCAGGGCGAGGCAGAAGACCGAGACCCGTCGCAGTGGCTTGTTCATCGGGCGCGACTCCTCGGTGCTGGACGTGCGGTTCCACGGGAAGTCCGGCATTCCGGGATCCCGCCATTCCGCCCCACGGTGCCCCGGCTTCATGAGAGCGCCATGAGAACGGGCCGAATCGGCCGAATCCGCCGGTCGGAACAACCCTCTGCCCCCTGTGCCCCTCTTCGACTAAGGGCCGTGCGCACCCGGAGGCCACCGGCAGCGGTGCGCCCCGGCGGACGCCCGCACACGGCGAACGGAGAGGCAGGAGCTGAGGACGCGTGCCGGCAATCAGTCAGCGGATGCACCTGGTGCTGCTCACCGCCTGGACCGTGCTGTGGTTCGCCCTCGTCGAACCGCACGGCGGATTCTCCTGGCACTATCTGCGCACCGGCGGCGAACTGATCTACCAGGACACGGGCGACGGCACCGGCGGCCTCAACCTCTACGCGCACCACCCCGAGCTCCAGATGGGCCCGCTCAGCTTCCTGACCGCCGGCCTGTTCAACCCCTTCCCGGAGGCCACCGGGCAGTTCCTCGCCGCGGCCCTGATGTCGCTGCTCGGCCTGGTCATCCTGGTCCTGGCCGGCCGCAGCGCCGCCCACCACTTCCTGGGCACCGGCACCAACCACCAGCGGCTGCGGCAGCGCGTGCTGATCGCCGGGCTGGCCTTCATCCCCATGTGGATCGAGGTCGCGGTCCGCTTCGGGCACCTCGACGACGTCCTCGCGCTGTTCTTCACCGCCCTCGCGGTACGCGCCGTCACCCGCGGCAACGCCGCCCACACCGGTGTCTTCCTGGCCCTGGCGATGGACTCCAAGCCCACCGCACTGGCCTTCCTGCCCCTGCTGCTGGCGCTCCCCCGGGAGAGGTGGCTGCGGGCCGGCCTGTGGTGCGCGGGCCTGGTGGCGCTGGCCTGGCTGCCGTTCTTCGTCGGCGACTCGCAGTCCTTCGCCGCCGCGAAGTTCGCCATACCCAACCATCCGGCGTCCGCCCTGCGCTGGCTGGGCGTCGGCGACCCGGAGACCCCCGGCTGGGACCGCCCCGCCCAGGCCGCGCTCGGCCTCACGCTGGGCTCGATCGCCGTCTGGCGCGGCCGCTGGGCGGCGGTGGTCCTGCTGGGCGCCAACGCGCGGATCGTCCTCGACCCCAGCGTCTACACGTACTACACCGCGTCCGTCCTGCTGGGCACCCTGCTCTGGGACGTCATCGGGCAGCGCCGGCTGGTCCCCTGGTGGAGCTGGCTGGCCCTGCTGATCCTCTACGGCAGCGTCTTCGCCGTCCCCGACGACTCCGCCCGCGGCCTGATCCGCCTGGCCTTCGTGGCCGTCTCGACGGCGTACGTCCTGCTCTGGCCGGTCCGCGAACGCGGCCGGCGGGGCAGGGGCAGGGGGCAGGAGCGGGGACGCCACAGGCCCCCCGCCCGTACGGACGAGGGGCCTGCGCAGGCTTCCGGAGCTACCGGGACTACGCCGTGGGCAGGGCCGCCAGCTGCGCGGTGATCCGGACGATGTCCGCCTCCGCGGCCTCCAGACGGCCGCGGATCTTGTCCACGACCTTCTCCGGCGCCTTGGCGAGGAACGCCTCGTTGCCGAGCTTGCCGGTGGCCTGCGCCTTCTCCTTCTCGGCGGCCGCCAGGTCCTTCGTCAGCCGCTTCCGCTCCGCTTCCACGTCGATCGCACCGGACAGGTCCAGGGCGACCGTGGCGCCCGCGACCGGCAGTGAGGCGGTGGCGCTGAAGGTGTCACCGGCCGGCTGGAGCCGCAGCAGCGAGCGGATCGCGGCCTCGTGCGCCGTCAGCGCCGTACCGGACAGGTCCAGCCGCGCCGGGACCTTCTGGCCGGGCTGGAGCCCCTGGTCGGACCGGAACCGGCGGACCTCCGTGACGACCTGCTGGACGGTCTCGATCTCCCGCTCCGCGGCCTCGTCCCGGAAGCCTGAGTCGCCGGGCCAGTCGGCGATGACCAGCGACTCCCCACCGGTCAGCGTCGTCCACAGGGTCTCCGTGACGAACGGGACGACCGGGTGCAGCAGCCGCAGCGTGACGTCCAGGACCTCGCCCAGCACCCGGCGCGAGGCGTCGGCGGCCGGCCCGCCCGCCATGAACGTGGTCTTGGACAGCTCCACGTACCAGTCGAAGACCTCGTCCCAGGCGAAGTGGAAGAGCGCGTCCGACAGCTTCGCGAACTGGTAGTCGTCGTAGTACGCGTCGACCTCGGCGACGACCGAGTTCAGCCGTGAGAGGATCCACCGGTCGGTCGCCGACAGCTGCTCGGCCGGCGGGAGGTCGCCCTCCACCGTCGCACCGTTCATCAGCGCGAACCGGGTGGCGTTCCAGATCTTGTTGGCGAAGTTGCGGGAACCCTGGACCCAGTCCTCGCCGATCGGGACGTCCACGCCCGGGTTCGCGCCGCGGGCCAGCGTGAAGCGGACGGCGTCGGAGCCGTACTTGTCCATCCAGTCCAGCGGGTTGACCGCGTTCCCGAAGGACTTGGACATCTTCTTGCCGAACTGGTCGCGGACCATGCCGTGCAGCGCGATGGTGTGGAACGGCGGGGTGCCGTCCATCGCGTACAGCCCGAACATCATCATCCGGGCGACCCAGAAGAAGAGGATGTCGTAGCCGGTGACCAGCACCGAGTTCGGGTAGAACTTCTCGACGCTCGGGGTCTGTTCGGGCCAGCCCAGCGTGGAGAACGGCCACAGGCCCGACGAGAACCAGGTGTCGAGGACGTCGGTGTCCTGGTGCCAGCCCTCGCCGCTCGGCGGCTCCTCGTCCGGACCGACGCAGACGACCTCACCGTTCGGCCCGTACCAGACCGGAATGCGGTGACCCCACCACAACTGCCGGGAAATGCACCAGTCGTGGAGGTTGTCCACCCAGCCGAAGTAGCGCGACTCCATCTCCTTGGGGTGGATCGCGACCTTGCCCTCGCGGACCGCGTCACCCGCGGCCTTCGCCAGCGGGCCGACCTTGACCCACCACTGCATCGACAGCCGCGGCTCGATGGTCGTCTTGCAGCGCGAGCAGTGCCCGACGGAGTGCGTGTACGGGCGCTTCTCGGCGACGATCCGGCCCTCGGCGCGCAGCGCACCGACGATCGCCGAACGGGCCTCGAAGCGGTCCAGCCCCTGGAACGGGCCGTGCGCCGTGATGATGCCGCGCTCGTCGAGGACGGCCAGGCTGGCCAGGTCGTGCCGCCGCCCGATCTCGAAGTCGTTCGGGTCGTGCGCCGGCGTGACCTTCACCGCGCCGGTGCCGAACTCCGGGTCGACATGCTCGTCCGCGACGACCGGGATCCGCCGGCCCGTCAACGGCAACTCGATCTCGGTGCCCACCAGATGGGCGTACCGCTCGTCGTCCGGGTGGACGGCCACGGCGGTGTCACCGAGCATCGTCTCGGCGCGGGTGGTGGCGACGACGATCGATGCATCGCCCTCCCCGTACCGGATCGACACCAGCTCGCCGTCGTCGTCCTGGTACTCCACCTCGATGTCCGAGATGGCGGTCAGACAGCGCGGGCACCAGTTGATGATCCGCTCGGCGCGGTAGATCAGCTCGTCGTCGTAGAGCCGCTTGAAGATCGTCTGGACGGCCTTCGACAGGCCCTCGTCCATGGTGAACCGCTCGCGCGACCATGCGACGCCGTCACCGAGCCGCCGCATCTGGCCGGAGATCTGCCCGCCGGACTCGCCCTTCCACTGCCAGACGCGCTCGACGAACGCCTCGCGCCCCAGGTCGTGCCGCGACGCACCCTCCTTGGCGAGTTCCCGCTCGACCACGTTCTGGGTGGCGATACCCGCGTGGTCCATGCCCGGCTGCCAGAGCGTCTCGAACCCCTGCATCCGCTTACGCCGGGTGAGCGCATCGATCAGGGTGTGCTCGAAGGCGTGCCCCAGGTGCAGCGAGCCGGTGACGTTCGGCGGCGGGATGACGATGGTGTACGGCGGCTTGTCGCTCTTCTCGTCCGCCTCGAAGTAACCACGCTCTACCCAGCGCTCGTACAGCGGCCCCTCTACGTCGGCCGGCGTGTACTGAGTCGGCAATTCGGGGGCGCTGTGGTTGCTCTGCTGAGTGTTCTCGGTCACGACGGACAGTGTACGGGCGGGGATGTACCAGCTTCGAATCGGTTTCGCCCCCGGGGCAACGGCTGTCAGCCACGTCGTACAGGATGTCGGCAGCGCATAAACACCGCAGAACTTCACACGCAGAACTCAACTGTCCTCAGTTGTCACGAGGGGAACCGCTCCATGAGCTTCAACCAGCCGCCTCCCGGCCCGTACGGGCAGCAGCCCCAGCAGCCCGGACCGTACGGCCAGCCGCAGCAGCCGCCGGCTCCGCAGCCCGGTTACGGCTACCCGCAGCAGGGCGGCCAGGTGCCTCCGCAGCCCGGATACGGCTACCCCCAGCAAGGCGGCCAGGTGCCCCCGCAACAGGGCTACGGCTACCCCCAGCAGCCCGCCCAGCCCGGCTACGGCCAGCAGGCCCCGTACGGCGGCCAGCAGACCCCCTACGGCATGATCCCGCAGGGCGCGCCGGAGACCGGCGGCAGCGGCAAGAAGATCGGCCTCATCATCGGCGCGGTCGCCGTCGTCGCCGCGATCGGCGTGGGCGCGTACTTCGTCTTCGGGTCGGGCGGGGACGTGAAGCCCTACACGATCTCGATGCCGGAGAAGCTGCTCAACAACGAGTACAGCAAGTCACCGGGCAACCCGGCCGCGGCAGCGCCGAAGGACCTCTCCGACGACAAGGAACTGCGGGCGATGGGGGTCACGGACGGCAAGGTCGTGCAGGGGGGATACACCAACGCCAGCAAGCTGGTCCTCGGAGTGGCGGGCATCTACGGGAAGGTGAACGACCCGGAGAGCGCTGTGGACCAGCTGTACGCCAAGCTCGACGAGAACCAGCAGAAGAACGCGAGCGGCGCCAAGATCGAAACGGTGACGCCGGTGACCGAGTTCTCACCGAGCGACTTCGACGGCGCCGTCATGAAGTGCAAGGAACAGAAGGCGACCGTGTCGATGGGAGGCGTCACCGCGTCCCAGAAGGTTTCCGTCTGCGTCTGGGGTGACAGCAGCGCGATCGGCATCGTCCAGTCGGCGCCCTCCCCGCCGTCGGCCTCGGGCGGCATCCAGACCGGCGGCGATCCGCTCTCCGCCGAGCAGCTCTCGGAGAAGACCGCAAAGATCCGCAACGAGGTCCGCAAGGAGAAGTAGCGGCACCACTCCGACCTGAGGATTCCGAGCGCTCGACGAGGATCTGCCCTCGTCGAGCGCTTTCCTTTGTCAGTCGACGAAACCACGCACCCTGGCCAATCAGTGACCGAAACCCCTTTCCGACCTAAGGCCGGATCTCTCGGCTGATATGTTCATGCCGACTAAAAGATCAACAACGAGGGGATTGTCGTGCGCAATGCAGTACGCCGCTTGGCGACGGTGACGGCAACGTTAGTAGCGGCAGCCGCACTTCCCATCTTGGCGACAACACCAGCTCAGGCCACTACCAAACAGTGCGAGACATTTCTCGCCGGAGCCGGGTACAAAGTCGGACCAAAGATCCACGGCAATTGCTCCATCGGGAGCGGGGCCGTGCAGAACTACGGTGCGTGCCTGATGGGATTGCTGTCGCTCAACATCCGGCCGGACCTCGCAGACATTGCCTGCCAGCAGGCCGGGCGCTTCAACTGAATCGCTGAGCGGCATACGCAGTGGCACAGAGCCGCCCGGCAGCCAAGCTGCCGGGCGGCTCTCGTGTGTCCGGAACGGGCGCGCCTACGCGCTCTTCTCCTGCGGCTCGCCCGAGTCGCCGCGGGTGCGCGGGACCAGGGTCGGGTTCACGTTCGAGTGAACGACGTCTGCGGTGATGACGACGCGGGCGACGTCCTTGCGGGACGGGATCTCGTACATCACCGCCTGGAGGACCTCCTCCATGATGGCGCGCAGGCCGCGGGCGCCGGTGCCGCGGAGGATGGCCTGGTCGGCGATGGCCTCCAGGGCCGGGCGGTCGAAGTCCAGCTCCACGCCGTCGAGTTCGAAGAGCCGCTTGTACTGCTTGACCAGGGCGTTGCGCGGCTCGACCAGGATCTGGAGCAGCGCCTCGCGGTCGAGGTTGTGGACGGAGGTGAGGACGGGGAGACGGCCGATGAACTCCGGGATCATCCCGAACTTCACCAGGTCCTCCGGCATCACGTCCTGGAGCTGGTCCTTGGACTCGATCTCCCGCTTGGAGCGGATCGTGGCGCCGAAGCCGATGCCCTTGGCGCCGGACCGGGCCTCGATGATCTTCTCCAGGCCGGCGAACGCGCCACCCACGATGAACAGGACGTTCGTGGTGTCGATCTGGATGAATTCCTGGTGGGGGTGCTTACGGCCGCCCTGGGGCGGGACGGAGGCGGTGGTGCCCTCCAGGATCTTCAGCAGCGCCTGCTGGACGCCCTCGCCGGAGACGTCCCGGGTGATCGACGGGTTCTCGCTCTTGCGGGCGACCTTGTCGATCTCGTCGATGTAGATGATGCCGGTCTCGGCCTTCTTGATGTCGAAGTCCGCGGCCTGGATGAGCTTGAGGAGGATGTTCTCGACGTCCTCGCCGACGTACCCGGCCTCCGTCAGGGCAGTGGCGTCGGCGAACGCGAACGGCACGTTCAGCATCCGGGCGAGGGTCTGCGCGAGCAGGGTCTTGCCGGAGCCGGTCGGGCCGAGCAGCAGGATGTTGGACTTGGCGAGCTCGATGCCCTCGTCACCGCGCCCGGGGCCGTTCTCGCCCGCCTGCACCCGCTTGTAGTGGTTGTAGACGGCGACCGAGAGCGCCTTCTTCGCGGGATCCTGGCCGACGACGTAGCCGTTCAGGAACTCGTAGATCTCCCGGGGCTTGGGGAGCTCCTCCCACCGCACCTCGGAGGTCTCGGCGAGCTCCTCCTCGATGATTTCGTTGCAGAGGTCGATGCACTCGTCGCAGATGTACACACCAGGTCCCGCGATGAGCTTCTTCACCTGCTTCTGGCTCTTTCCGCAGAACGAGCACTTGAGCAGGTCGCCGCCGTCACCGATGCGTGCCACGAGGTGCTTCCCCTTCGCCTGGGATCCGCATTGCTCCACGGACCCGGGTGCTTGCCTATCGACGGTACCTTGCCGGGCCCCCCGTACGGGCCCCCCTTGGACCGACTCGGTTCACTCGATCCCGTACCGGTCCAAGGGGGCAACGCTCCGGCTCACTTCGCGAAGATCGCGAGCAGATCCCTAACCGATCGAGACCGACGACTTGCGCGTCGAGACGATCTGGTCGACCAGACCGTACGCCAGGGACTCCTCGGCGGTCAGAATCTTGTCACGCTCGATGTCATCACGGATCTTCTCGATCGGCGTGGAGGAGTGCTTGGCCAGCAGGTCCTCCAGCTGCGAACGCATCCGCAGGATCTCGTTGGCGGCGATCTCCAGGTCGGAGACCTGACCGCGGCCCGTCTCGCTGTAGGGCTGGTGGATCAGCACCCGCGCGTTCGGCAGCGCCATCCGCTTGCCGGGGGTACCGGCCGCGAGCAGCACGGCCGCGGCGGAGGCCGCCTGGCCCATGCAGACCGTCTGGATGTCCGGCTTCACGAACTGCATCGTGTCGTAGATGGCCGTGAGCGCCGTGAAGGAGCCGCCGGGGCTGTTGATGTAGATCGAGATGTCACGGTCCGGGTCCATCGACTCCAGGCACAGCAGCTGCGCCATGACGTCGTTGGCCGAGGCGTCGTCGATCTGCACGCCGAGGAAGATCACTCGCTCCTCGAACAGCTTGGCGTACGGGTCGTACTCGCGCACGCCCTGCGACGTGCGCTCGACGAAACGCGGGACGATGTAGCGGGACTCGGCCCGCGGGCCGGAAAACTCGGACTCGGCGCGCTGGTAGAGGCCGCTGCCGGGGAAGTTGTTCATCGTGGTGTTCACCGTCCTGGTGGCGATCAAGTGGGCTGGGGTGGCTGGGGCGAGTGCTGCGGGGCTCAGGCCCCGGTGCCGCCCCCGCCCGGAACGCCGGAAGCGGAGGTCATCACATCGTCGATCAGGCCGTACTCCTTGGCCTCGTCCGCGGAGAACCAACGGTCGCGGTCCGAGTCCTGGGTGATCCGCTCGACGGTCTGGCCGGTGTGGAAGGCCGTCAGCTCCGCCATCCGCTTCTTGGTGTGCAGCAGACGCTCGGCGTGGATCTTGATGTCCGAGGCGGAGCCGGCCAGGCCCGCGGAGGGCTGGTGGATGAGGATCTCCGCGTTCGGCAGCGCGAAGCGCTTGCCCGGGGTGCCGGCGCTCAGCAGGAACTGCCCCATGGAGGCGGCCAGGCCCATCGCGATCGTCACCACGTCGTTCTTGATGTACTGCATGGTGTCGTAGATCGCCAAGCCGGCCGAGATCGAGCCGCCCGGGGAGTTGATGTAGAGGTAGATGTCCTTGTCCGGGTCCGCGGCGAGGAGAAGCAGCTGCGCCGTGATCTTGTTGGCGATGTCGTCGTCGACCGGCTGGCCGAGGAAGATGATCCGCTCGCCGAGCAGCCGGTTGTAGACCTGGTCGCCGAGGCCACCGATGGTCGGCTCAGCGGCGGCGGAAGGCATCGGGATCGTCACGTGTCCACCTGCTCGTTGTCGGACGGCCTGGGGCCGTCTCAGCGTCGTCTTCTGGGGCGCGGGGACCGCCGCCGCATCCTGCCCCGGCGCGGTTTCAGGGACTCCCCTGCCCTCGTATCTACGGACCCTAACGCGCAGGTCGGACAACGCCATCCCGCATCGAGAACTGTTCGCTGTGAGCGCAGGCTCACCGGCCGGTACGACACACGGGCCCGAACACGCGGACGTGCGTGTTCGGGCCCGTGATCAGTCGATCGGCGATCGTACCGGGGCTCAGGCCTCGGTCTTCTCCTCGCCCTCGCCCTCGGCCTCGGCGACGACGGCCTCGGCGACCTCGGCCTCGTCCTCGTCGGCCATGTCGACGACCTCGCCGTTGGTGTCCTTGACCGTGGCGGCCTCGACGACCACCGCGAGCGCCTTGCCGCGGGCGACCTCACCGACGAGCATCGGCACCTGGCCGCCCTCGACGACGGCCTGGGCGAACTGGTCGGGGCTCATACCGGAGGACTGCGCCCGGCGCATGAGGTGCTCGGTGAGCTCCTCCTGGCTGACGTTCAGCTTCTCCTTGTTGACCAGCTCGTCGAGGATGAACTGGGTCTTGATGCCCTTCTCGGCCTGCTCCTTGGTCTCGGCGTCGAACTCCTCCTCGGTCTTGCCCTGGATCTCCAGGTACTTCGCGAGGTCGAGGCCCATCTGGCCGAGCTGGTGGTGCTCCAGGTTGTGCTTGCGGGTCTGGATCTCGTCCGCGAGCAGCTTCTCCGGCATCGGCACCTCGACGAGCTTGAGCAGCTCGTCCAGGACCTTCTCCTGCGCCTGGGTGGCCTGGTCGTACTTCTTCATCTGCTCGAGGCGCTTGCGGCTGTCCGCCTTGAGTTCGTCGAGGGTGTCGAACTCGCTGGCCAGCTGGGCGAAGTCGTCGTCCAGCTCGGGCAGTTCGCGGACCTTGACCTCGGTGACCTTGACGGTGACCTCGGCCTCCTTGCCCTGGGCGGAGCCGCCCTTGAGCTCGGAGGTGAAGGTGGCGCTGCCGTCGGCCTCCAGGCCCTTGACCGCGTCGTCGATGCCGTCGAGCAGCTCGCCGGACCCGATGGTGTAGCTGACGTCCTTCGCGACGCCGTCCTCCAGGACCTCGCCGTCGACCTTGGCCTCCAGGTCGATCGTCACGACGTCGCCGTCCTGGGCGGCGCGCTCCACCGGGCTGGTCGAGGCGAAGCGCTCACGGAGCTGCTCGACGGACTTGTCGACGTCCTCGTCCGACACCTCGACGGCGTCGACCTCGACCTCGATGCCGGAGTAGTCCGGGATCTCCAGGGCGGGACGGATGTCGACCTCGGCGGTGAAGGCCAACAGCTCGTTGTCCTTGAGCTCGGTGATGTCGACCTCGGGCTGGCCGAGGACGTTGAGCTCACCCTCGTTGACCGCCTCGGTGTAGAACTTCGGGAGCGCGTCGTTGACGGCCTCCTCCAGCACCGCGCCGCGGCCGAACCGCTGGTCGATGACGCGGGCCGGGATCTTGCCCTTGCGGAAGCCGGGCACCGTGACCTGCTGGTTGATCTTCTTGTACGCCGCGTCGAGGCTGGGCTTGAGCTCCTCGAAGGGCACCTCGACAGTGAGCCGAACCCGAGTCGGGTTCAGGGTCTCCACGGCGCTCTTCACGGTTCGGTCTCCTTGGGGCTGACTTCTGGGGTTCTGCTGATCGAGATCCACCAGTACCCGGTTGTTCCGGGTCCGGCCGATCGTGCCCGGTACACAGACACACGGACACGTAGCTTGCATAGTAACCGCAAGGAGGATGACGCCGACAACGTGATCTTGGATGCCCCCGCACGCCCCGCCGATCTTGCGGGCGGCTCGGGACGGGGGTACGCCCGGCGGCTACTGCCGGGCTGACCTGCTGGTCGGGGTGGCCGGATTCGAACCGACGACCTTCCGCTCCCAAAGCGGACGCGCTACCAAGCTGCGCCACACCCCGTCGGTGCGACACGTAGGGTACATGGCTGCGGACAGAACGGCTGCCAGTTATCCGGATGCCCGGTGCGGGCGACGTGCGGAGCGGGAGCGTCCGCCGGGGTCCGCGCGGACGGTCCGGGCGCGGCGTGCGGAAGGGGTGTGCGGCGCACCGCGATGACCCGCTAGGATGCACTGCGTGCCGAGGTCCGTGACCTGCGGCGCTTGCGGGCGTAGCTCAATGGTAGAGCCCTAGTCTTCCAAACTAGCTACGCGGGTTCGATTCCCGTCGCCCGCTCTGACGAGGAGACCCCGGGCCGGACGGCCTGGGGTTTTCCGCTTTCCGGAACGGCAATTGCGGGTGGTCGCCCCGACATCCGCCGGCGTGCACCCCACTTCGCCCCTCGCGCGGCGGTCAATAGAGTGACCGGCATGGAGATCTGGCTCAATCCCGCGTGCTCCAAGTGTCGTTCCGCCGTCGAGATCCTCGACGAGGAGGGCGCTCGGTACACCGTCCGCAGGTACCTGGAAGACCCGCCGAGCGCCGACGAGCTGCGCGCGGTGCTGGTACGGCTGGGCCTGGAGCCCTGGGACATCACCCGGACCCAGGAGGCCGCGGCGAAGGAACTGGGGATCGGGGGATGGGAGCGCACCGACGCCGCGCGTGAGCGGTGGATCGCGGCGCTGGCGGCACAGCCTCGGCTGATCCAGCGGCCGATCATCACCGCGGATGACGGAACGGCGCTGGTGGGACGCACCGAGGAGGCCGTACGCGAGGCGCTGGGGCGGACCGGGGACGCATAGACCCCGCACCGCCGGGCCTCATCGGCGACCGGCCGGCCCGGGACCGGCGGGCACCTAGAACGTGATGTGGTTGATGGTGTCCGCCAGGGAGTTGAGGAATCTGTTGATCGACGGCGCCATTCCCGTGGAGGCGAGGAAGAAGCCGAACAGTATGGCGACCAGTGCCGGGCCCGCCTTGAGCGACTTCCCCCTGATCAGCACGATCATGATGATCCCCAACAGCAGCACAACTGACAGCGAAAGAGCCACAACTGATCACACCCTTGGTCGGAACGCCTCACCCGCCCGGGAGCATGCTGCGCACACCCCCGGCACCATCGTGCCACCAACTCCATGCCCACTGCAGGCCGGTGACGAATCATCGGCCAACGCTTTGCCCGATTCCGGCCGACGGTGACCGCGGGGCACCGACAGGGCGTCGCCAGGGTGACCGACGGGCATCCGCGGCATGACGGCCGAACGCCGTACGGAGGCCCGGCAATTCGCTCGGCCTGGCGCCCCATCGCCCATTCCCTCTTCACCTCCGCCCCGTCGCCGCTGATCATTTCCCCGGGTGCACAGCCCGTCGAATTCACTTATTCGTGGTGTCCGTCACGGCTTTACACCGCGCAATCGGCGTGACCTCCTTCATGGAACATAAGAGGGAAGGAGCGGACATTCCGCCTGCGTCGTTCGCTGGGGATATCGCCCTTTTTGGGGGTATGAAGTGCGGCAAAATGGGCGATCGGTGGAGTGTGCGCCTCGCTGAACGCCAGCTTTATCGCAGGTCAATCGCGGGTCGATCGCAGGTCATATCGATGACCGCGCCCGGGGAAATAGGGAATGACGTGGAGGCGGTTTTACGCATTCGTCGAGCGCCGCTATCGTGCCTCAAATGTTTCCGGCTGCCCCCACCCCACGACGCGAGCTCCCCCCTCTCCGGGAGGCGGCGGGTACGGACCCGGCCGCGCCCTCGGCAGCGCCCTCCGGCGCACCCGAGGGCGCTGCCGCGCCGGCATCCTCGTCCGGGGGGCGGCATGCGTTCTTCGACAACGCGAAGTACCTGGCCATCGTGCTGGTGGCGATGGGCCACGCATGGGAGCCGCTGACCGACGGCAGCCGGGCGGCCGAGGCGCTCTACATGACCGTCTACGCCTTCCACATGCCGGCGTTCATCATCATCTCCGGCTACTTCTCGCGCAGCTTCGACATGCGCAAGGACCGGCTACAGCGCCTGGTCACCGGCGTCGCGGTCCCCTACGTCCACTTCGAGACGGCCTATGCCTTCTTCAAGCGCTGGGCGGACGACGACCCCGGGCACCCGATCAGCCTGCTCGATCCGTGGTTCCTGACGTGGTTCCTGGTGGCGCTGTTCGTATGGCGGCTGACCACCCCGCTGTGGAAGATCGTCCGCTGGCCGATTCCGCTCGCCCTCGCCATCGCCGTACTGGCCTCCGTCTCGCCGGACATCGGCGACGACCTGGACATGCAGCGCGTTCTTCAGTTCCTCCCGTTCTTCGTGCTGGGACTGGCGCTGCGGCCGGAGCACTTCGCGCTGGTGCAGCGGCGCCGGGTGCGCATCGCCTCGCTGCCGGTCTTCGCGGCCGCACTGGTCACGGCCTACTGGGCGGCGCCCCGGATGACGTCGGCGTGGTTCTACCACCGCGACAGCGCACAGGAACTGGGCACCAGCTGGTGGGTCGGCGTGGTGATGACACTGGCTCTGTTCGGCTGCTCGCTCGTGCTCGTGGCCTGCTTCTTCGCCTGGGTGCCGACACGGCGGACGTGGTTCACCGTGCTGGGCGCCGGGACGCTGTACGGCTACCTGCTGCACGGCTTCCTGGCGAAGGGCTCCCGCTTCTGGGGTTGGTTCGACGACTACCCCTGGCTGCACAGCCCGCTCGGCGAGATCACCGTCACCCTCATCGCCGCACTGGTCGTGACGGCGCTGTGCACACCCCCCGTCCGCCGGGTCTTCCGCTTCGCCATGGAGCCGACGATGGCCTGGGCGTTCCGCAAGGACCCGGCCGACGCGGCCCGAACCCGCGCCCAGGCCACCACCTGAGGGGCCCTGCGGACGGACACCGGGGTCCTACGCCGCCGGCCGGGCCGCGGCGGTCGCCCTGACCGTGGCTGTGGCCCTGGCCGTCACCGCAGCCCTGTCCGTGGCCGTCGCCGCAGCCCTGTCCGTGGCCGTGGCCGTGGCCGTGGCCATGCGGGCGGCTATCTGGTCCGGGGTGGCGGACCGCAGGCGGTCGGTGAGGGTGCCGGCGGTGAGGATCAGGACCTGGTCGGCCCAGGCGGCGGCCACCGGGTCGTGGGTGACCATCACGACCGTGGTGCCGAGGCCGTCCACGGCGTGGCGCAGCAGGCCGAGCACCTCTGCGGCGGTGCCGGTGTCCAGGGCACCGGTCGGCTCGTCCGCGAAGACCACGTCGGGTTCGGTGACCAGGGCACGGGCTATCGCCACGCGCTGCTGCTGGCCTCCGGAGAGCTGGCCGGGGCGGCGCCGGGCGTGCTCGCCCAGGCCGACCCGCGCCAGCACCGAGGCCGCCCGCCGGGGATCGGGACGGCGGCCGGCCAGCCGCATCGGCAGCAGGACGTTCTGCTCGACGGTGAGCGCCGGCAGGAGGTTGAAGGCCTGGAAGACGAAGCCCAGGCGGTTGCGGCGCAGGGTGGTGAGACGGTTCTCACTCATCCGGCTGATCTCCGTGCCGGCGAGACGGACGGAGCCCGCGGTGGGCCGGTCCAGGCCGGCGGCGCACTGGAGGAACGTCGACTTTCCGGAGCCCGACGGGCCCATGACGGCGGTGAACGAGCCGTGGGGAAGCGTCAGATCGATACCGCGCAGGGCGTGCACGGCGGTGGCCCCGCGGCCGTGGCGGCGGTGCACTCCGCGGAGTTCGACGGCGTGGTGGCCGGCCGGCCCGCTGCCGGGTGTGGTGTTCCGTGCGGTGTCCCGCCGGTTGCGCAGGATCATGGTGGCGCGCCCCTCGTCTCGTCCGGCCCCGGCCCCCGTCGCGGCCGGTCTCACCTGTTTCACCGTACGGATCGGGACGGTGCCGGGACCATGAGGAGGACCGCACAATCGACCTGCGGATCACCGCAGGTCGGGACTGGGGAAAACCCCACCCCTGGCCGGCCGGGCGGGTCTGGGCCGCGGTGGTGGGTCAGGCGTCCCGGCAGATCAGCAGCAGTGCCCGGTCGTCGTTGACGTCCTTGGCGACGGCTTCGATCAGATGCCAGGCGGCGCCGGCGAAGCCGCTGGCGACGTAGCGGTCGGCCTCGCCGGTGAGCCGGTCGATGCCCTCGGCGATGTCGCGGTCGGCGGCCTCCACCAGGCCGTCGGTGAAGAGCATCAGGACGTCGCCGGGGCGCAGCGTGCCCTTGACGGGGTCGAACTGGGCGCCGTCGTAGACGCCGAGCAGCGGGCCGTCCCCCGGCTTCTCCTCCCAGCGGCCGCTGCCCGCGCTGAGCTGGAGCGCCGGCAGGTGCCCTGCGGAGAGGAGTTCGTAGTCGCCGGATTCCAGGTCGAGGACGAGGTGGACGGAGGTGGCGAAGCCCTCGTCCCAGTCCTGGCGCAGGAGGTAGCCGTTGGCGGCGGGCAGGAAGCCGTGCGGCGGGAGGGAGCCGAGCAGCCCGCCGAAGGCGCCGGAGAGGAGCAGGGCGCGGGAGGCGGCGTCCATCCCCTTGCCGGAGACGTCGGTGAGGACGACTTCGAGGATGCTGCCCCCGTGGGTGCGCGAGGCCACCACGAAGTCGCCGGAGAAGGACTGGCCGCCGGCCGGGCGGAGCGCCATCTCGTGGTGCCAGCCCTTGGGCAGTCTGGGGAGCGTGCTCTGGACGCGGATGCGTTCGCGCAGGTCGAAGAGCATGGTGCCGCCGCGCCGCCAGGGCACTCCGACGCGGCTGCGGAACTGTGCGATGAGCAGGCCGAAGAACCCGACGGCGGCGACGACCAGGACGGTGCCGGGGGTGATCCGGTCGGGTCCTTCGTCGTACGGGCCGAACAGGGCGGACTCGACGACCAGGGCGGCGGCCGAGGCGCCGTAGAGGACGAGGAGGTTGGCCGGGCGCAGCAGCAGCCCCCCGGCGATCACCGGGAGGACCAGGGCGGTGGGGGCGAACCATTCGGGGCGCCAGAGGGTGCCGGCGGCGATCACGGCGATGGCGATGAGCAGGGCGATCAGCGCGAACCGGTCGGAGCCTTCGCCGCGGAAGTAGTCGACCCCGGCCTTGCGCACGCCGACGCGGGCCCGGTGCAGACCTTTGTGCACCCGGGCCGTCAGGGTTTCCGTTCCCGGGCCACTCGTCATCGCTCTGGGACCTTATCCACCCGTTCGGCGGCGCGTCGATTCGCCGCACGTCGCTCCGGCTAATTGCCGGGAAACCCCGTTCGAAATACGGTCGCGCGGCCGGAGAGTGTGCTGCTAGGGATGGAGGTATGGAGACGGAGCTGCGGGCGCTGCGGGACGCCGAGTGGGAGACCTGGTCCGATGCGCTGGACCTGGCGTTCGGCGGGGTGCCGCAGCCGGCCGAGAAGCTGGCGCTGCGGCGGGTGCTCACCGAGGTCGACCGGTCGTTCGGGGTCTGGGACGGCGACGAGATCGTGGCGACGGCGGGGGCGTTCTCGTTCCGGCTGACGGTGCCGGGCGGTTTCGGGGTGCCGGTGGCCGGGGTGACGATGGTGGGGGTGCGGCCGACGCACCGCCGGCGGGGGCTGTTGCGCGCGATGATGCGCCACCAGCTGGCGGACGTCCACGAGCGCGGTGAGGCCTTGGCGGTGCTGACGGCGTCGGAGCCGGCGATCTACGGGCGGTTCGGCTACGGGGCGGCGGCCCAGGACATGCGGCTGACCGTGGACACGGTGCAGCTGGCGGCACCCGAGCTGCCCGGGGCGGACGGTGTGCGGTTGCGCCTGGTGGACCCGGTGGCCGCGCTGGACACGTGCGAGCGGGTGTACGCCCGCCTGGTGCCGGGCCGGGCCGGGATGCTGGCCCGCCGGCCCGGCTGGGAGCGGGTGCCGGTGCTCGACCTGCCGGCCGAGCGGGGCGGGGCGGGGGCGTTGCAGTGCGTGCTGGCCGAGGTGGACGGCGAGGTGCGGGGGTACGCGCGCTATGCGGTCCGACCGGAGTGGGCGGACGCGGGGCCGGCCGGAGTGGTGCTGCTGCGGGACGTCGAGGCGCTGGATCCGGTGGTGTACGCCGCGCTGTGGCGCTATCTGTTCGGGATCGATCTGACGTCGTCGGTGACGGTGCCGACGCGGCCGGTGGACGATCCGCTGCTCCATCTGGTGGCGGACCAGCGGCGCTGCCGGATCGCGCTGCGGGAGTCGTTGTTCGTGCGGCCGGTGGAGGTGGGCGCGGCGCTGGCGGCGCGGACGTATCAGACGCCGGTGGATGTGGTGCTGGAGGTGGCGGACGCGTTCTGCCCGTGGAACGCGGGACGGTGGCGGCTGTCCGGTGACGCGACGGGCGCCGGCTGCGCGCGGACCACGGACCCGGCCGAACTGACGCTGTCCGTTCGGGAGTTGGGGTCGGCGTACCTCGGGGGTTTCACGCTGTCGGCGCTGGCGGCGGCGGGGCGGGTGCGGGAGGAGCGGCGGGGTGCGCTGGGGGCGGCTTCGGTGGCGTTCGGGACGGACGTCGCGCCGTGGCTGCCGCACGGCTTCTAGGGCGTGCCCGAGGGGGCAGGGGCGGTGGTCAGCGTCCGGTGGTGGGCTGGCAGCCCGGGCACCAGAAGAGGTTGCGGGCGGCGAGGCCGGCGGTGCGGATCTCGCTGCCGCAGATGTGGCAGTGCTGCTGGGCGCGGCGGTAGACGTAGACCTCGCCGCCGTGGTCGTCGACCCGGGGCGGGCGGCCCATGGCCTCGGGCATGTGCTCGGGCCGTACGGTGTCGATCCGGTTGTGGCGGACGCCCTCGGCCATCAGGAACACCAGGTCGGCCCAGACGGCGTCCCATTGGGGGCGGGTGAGGTCGCGGCCGGGGAGGTAGGGGTCGATGCCGTGCCGGAAGAGGACCTCGGCGCGGTAGACGTTGCCGACCCCGGCGATGATCTTCTGGTCGAGCAGCAGGGCTGCGATGGTGGTGCGGCTGCGGGAGATCCGCTGCCAGGCGCGGGTGCCGTCGTCGTGGGGGCGCAGCGGGTCGGGGCCGAGGCGGTCGTGTATGGCCTGCTTCTCGGCGTCGGTGATCAGTGCGCAGGTGGTGGGGCCGCGGAGGTCGGCGTGTGCGGTGGGGCCGGCGAGGCGCAGCCGCACGGTGTCGGTGGGCGGCGGGGCGGGGGCGCCGCCGAAGCCGAGTTTGCCGAAGAGGCCGAGGTGGATGTGGACCCAGCGGTCCGGACCGAAGCCGAGGAACAGGTGCTTGCCGTGGGCTTCGGTGCGGCTGAGGACCTGGTTGTCGACGAGGGCCGCACCGTCGGAGAACTTGCCCTGCGGGCTGGTGGCGCGGACCGTGCGCCCCAGGAAGCGTTCGCCGTAGTCGGCGGCGAGGCGGTGGATGGTGTGGCCCTCGGGCATGGGTGCTCTCCAGTGGGTGCGCCCGCCCTCCCCGGCGGCCGGGGTGGGCGGGCGATGGGGGTCCCCCCCGCGCCGTTCAGGCGTGGGGGAGGGGTGCGGCGGTCAGCCCTGCGGGTGGTGCGCGGGGATGGCGGGCAGTTCGCCGGTGGTCTCGTACGCGGAGAGCATGTCGATGCGGCGGGTGTGCCGCTCCTCGCCGGAGTAGGGCGTGTCGAGGAAGACCTCGATGAACTTCGTGGCCTCTTCCTGGGTGTGCATCCGGCCGCCGACGGAGATGACGTTGGCGTTGTTGTGCTCGCGGCCGAGCTTCGCCGTCTCCTCGCTCCAGGCCAGCGCGGCGCGTACGCCCTTGACCTTGTTCGCGGCGATCTGCTCGCCGTTGCCGGAGCCGCCGATCACGACGCCGAGGCTGTCGGGGTCGGCCGCGGTCCGCTCCGCGGCGCGGAGGCAGAACGGCGGGTAGTCGTCCTGGGCGTCGTAGATGTGGGGACCGCAGTCGACGGGCTCGTGGCCGTGGGCCTTGAGCCACTCGACGAGGTGGTTCTTGAGGTCGAAGCCTGCATGGTCGGAGCCGAGATACACGCGCATGGCATGAGTGTGACATGGCACTCGCCGGGTAGGCGCCGCTGGGTCTTCCACCGTTTCTGCGTACGGTCCTCCTCCCCCGCCTTCCGTACGTATGCCAGGCACCCGCCAACTCCAGGGTTTCCTACAACGATCCGGAGTCAGGCCCTTCCAATCCATGGGTGAACGAAGATCTAATGCGGGGGTTCCCATCCGCGAACCACGAAGGACGGTGTCCATGGGCGCGCACCCTCCCCCACGCTCTCAAGCAGCAGGGGGCACTCCCACCACCACAGCGGTACCCGTTGGCGGCGATTTCGGCGGTGACCCCGTCGGGAGGCAGTCGCAGGAGGGCCTCCAGGCAGGACTCAAGAACCGCCATCTGTCGATGATCGCCATCGGCGGGGTGATCGGCGCCGGTCTGTTCGTCGGCTCCGGCGCGGGTATCGCCGCCGCCGGCCCGGGCATCCTGCTGTCGTACGCGCTGACCGGGCTGCTGGTCGTGCTGGTGATGCGGATGCTGGGCGAGATGGCCGCGGCGTCGCCCGCCTCGGGTTCGTTCTCCGCGTACGCGGACCGGGCGCTGGGCCGTTGGGCGGGCTTCACCATCGGCTGGCTGTACTGGTTCTTCTGGTCGGTGGTGCTGGCGGTCGAGGCGACCGCGGCCGGCGCGATCCTCACCGGCTGGGTGCCGGCCGTCCCGCAGTGGGCCTGGGCGCTGCTGGTGATGATCGTGCTGACCGGCACCAACCTGGTCTCGGTCGGCTCGTTCGGCGAGTTCGAGTTCTGGTTCGCGGGGATCAAGGTCGTCGCGATCGTGGTGTTCATCCTGGTCGGGGCACTGGCGATATTCGGGCTGCCGCCCGGTGACCATGCGGCGGGGCTGAGCAATCTGACCGGGCACGGCGGTTTCCTGCCGAACGGTCCCGGGGCGATCCTCTCCGGCATGCTGCTGGTGGTCTTCTCCTTCATGGGCAGCGAGATCGTCACCCTGGCGGCGGGTGAGTCGCCGAACCCGGTGCAGGCCGTCCGCAAGGCCGTCAACAGCGTCATCTGGCGGATCGCGCTGTTCTACATCGGCTCGATCACGGTGATCGTGACGCTGCTGCCGTGGAACGACCCGGCGGTGCGCAAGAGCCCGTACGTGGCGGTGCTGACGTCGCTGGACATCCCGTACGCGGGCACGGTGATGGACGTCGTGGTGTTGACCGCGGTGCTGTCCTGTCTGAACTCCGGGCTGTACACGGCGTCCCGGATGGCGTTCTCGCTCGGTGAGCGGGGGGACGCGCCGAAGTCGTTCGCCACCGTCAACAAGGGCGGGGTGCCGGCGGTCGCGACCTGGGCGTCGGTCGCCTTCGGCTTCATCGCGACGATCTTCAGCTACACCTCGAAGGACACCGTCTTCCAGTTCCTGCTGAACTCCTCGGGTGCGGTGGCGCTGTTCGTGTGGCTGGTCATCTGCTTCTCGCAGCTGCGGATGCGCCGGACGCTGGAGCGGGAGACGCCGGAGCTGCTGACCGTGCGGATGTGGCTGTACCCGTGGCTGACGTACGCGACGATCGCGCTGATCGTCTTCGTCGTGGGCTACATGTTCTACGACCCGGACGGCCGTGAGCAGATGGTGCTGTCGGTGGTCGCGGCCGCGGTGGTGCTGGCCGTCGGGTTGCTGCTGGAGCGCCGGCGGGCACGTCGCTAGTCGCGCGCTACGGAGCGAGCGAGAACGAACGCAAGACGACAGGGAAGGGGCCCGCACCTCGTCGGTGCGGGCCCCTTCCGCTCGTTCTTCCGCGCCGTGCGGATCAATCCCGGCGGCCGACGAGCTTCCAGGCGGTCGGCAGCGCGCCCATCGCCAGCGCCGCCTTGAGGGCGTCGCCGAACAGGAACGGGACGAGGCCGACGGCGACGGCCTGGCCCAGGGACATGCCGGTGCTGAGCGCGAGGTAGGGGACGCCGACGCCGTAGATCACGGCGGTGCCGGCGGCCATGGTGGCGGCGGTGCGCAGCACTCCGCGGTCGCCGCCGCGGCGGGCCAGTGCGCCCACGAGGCCGGAGGCGAGCAGCATGCCGAGGATGTAGCCGAGGGTGACGTTGCCGGCGCCGGAGGCCCCGCCGGCGAACCACGGCACGCCGGCGATGCCGGCCAGGGCGTACAGCCCGAGGGAGAGCAGACCGCGGCCCGCGCCGAGGGAGGTGCCGACCAGGAGGGCGGCGAAGGTCTGGCCGGTGACCGGGACCGGGGAGCCGGGGACCGGAACGGCGATCTGGGCGGCGACGCCGGTGAGCACGGCACCGCCGACGACCAGCGCGGCGTCGCGGACGCGGGCGCGGGAGGCGGTGGTGGCGACCGGCAGCAGGTCGGCGAGAACTGTGCCGGGGCGGTGGAGAGCGGCAGTGCTCATCGGGGCTCCGCGGGTGTGTGAGTGGTGCGGGACGGGTCGGGACGGCTTGACGTTAGTCCAGCCGACCGCCGGCGATCATCGTGTGGCGGTGACAAAGCCGTACCGGCCGGCTTGGAGAGTTCCGAACAACCTCCGCGGGGCCCGGCTCCGGGCGGCTGCTCGGCGTCTGCGCAGGTCACGTGATGCTCGTCACGGCCGGGGCGGTTCCGCGGCGCCGGTTTTGTGGTAGCGCGCGGCGTCCGGCGACACTGGCTCCGCCCCGCGGTGAGCTGTGGAGTTCCCCCAAACCTCCCGGCGCCGCACCCTCCGCACCCCTCGCCCCCACTCCTCCTTTCCTCCCAGTGAGAGAGACCAGCTGATGCACGACACACCGACCACCACCGGGCAGACCCCGCTCGGCGCGGGCGCCGGCGAGCAGGAGCCGCTGTCCGCGGGGCTCAAGCAGCGCCATCTGACGATGCTGGGCCTGGGCGGGGTGATCGGCGCGGGCCTGTTCGTGGGGTCCGGCGCGGGGATCGCGGTGGCCGGACCGGGGATCGTGCTGTCGTATCTGATCGCCGGTGCGCTGGCGATGCTGATCATGCGGATGCTCGGCGAGATGTCGTCGGCGATGCCGGCGTCGGGGGCGTTCTCGGTGCACGCGGAGCGGGCGCTGGGCCGCTGGGCGGGGTTCAGCGTCGGCTGGCTGTACTGGTTCCTGCTGGTCGTGGTGCTCGCCGTGGAGGCGACCGGCGCGGCGCGGATCGCGGCCGGCTGGGTGCCGGCGGTGCCGCAGTGGGGCTGGGTGCTGCTCTTCATGGTCGTGTTCACGGTGGCCAACCTGGCGGCGGTGAAGAACTTCGGGGAGTTCGAGTTCTGGTTCGCGGCGCTGAAGGTCACCGCGATCGTGCTGTTCCTCGTGCTGGGCGTGCTGGCGATCGTGGGGGTGCTGCCGGACGGGCCGCACGCTTCGGGCGAGCCGGTCGGGATGGCGAACCTCACCGGGCACGGCGGGTTCCTGCCGCACGGCTGGGGCGGGGTGGTCTCCGGTGTGCTGGCGGTGGTGTTCGCCTTCGGCGGGCTGGAGGTGGTCACCATCGCCGCGGCCGAGTCGGACGATCCGGCGCGTGCGGTGGGCCGGGCGGTGCGCAGTGCGGTGTGGCGGATCCTGTTCTTCTACGTCGGCTCGATGCTGGTCATCGTCGCGCTGCTGCCGTGGTCGTCGCTCCAGCCGGGGCAGAGCCCGTACGTGGCGGTGCTGGACCGCCTCGGGGTGCCGGGCGCCGGGCAGATCATGAACGTCGTGGTGTTCGTGGCGCTGCTCTCGGCGCTGAACGCCAATCTGTACGGCTCGTCGCGGATGGTGTTCTCGCTGGCCGAGCGGGGCGAGGCGCCGCGGGGGCTGCTGAAGGTGTCGGGCGGAGGGGTGCCGCGGCGGGCGGTGCTGGCCTCGGTGGCCTTCGGGTTCGTCTCGGTGCTGCTCAATCTGAAGTGGCCGGATTCGGTCTTCCTCTACATGCTCAATGCGGTCGGCGCGGTCCTGCTGTTCGTCTGGGGACTGATCGCGGTCTCCCAGCTGCGGCTGCGGCCGCGCCTCGAACGTGCGGCGGGCGGGCAGCTGCCCCTGCGGATGTGGGCCTTCCCGTATCTGACCTGGGTGGCGCTGCTGGCGATGGCCGGGGTGGTCGTGCTGATGCTGACCGATGACGCGGCCCGGCCCCAGCTGCTGTGGTCGGCCGGGGCGACCGGCGCGGTGCTGGTCGTCGCCGGCGTGCGGGAGCTGAGGGCCCGTCGGACGCGGCACTGAGCCCGCGCCGCACCCCGGCCGGACCGAGACGGGCGTCACACGGCGTCGTATTCGACGATGATTCAGGTACGCACGGTGACGATCACGTCTGAATACCGAACATTCGCTGCACGACTGTTGCCCTGAGCGGACACCGGCGCTCAAACTGAGCCAGCTTTGCCGAGGACCCCGGAGTTGAGCCGTCGGCGGCCCCTACGCGATCCGCTGCCCCGGCAGGGGCCGGGGGCTGGCAGCAGTGTCGCACCGGTCGCGGCCCCGGGTGAACGCAGTATCGCCTTGCTCCGCTCTCACCTACTGGGACAGGTACGACATGAATCGGACACCCTCGTCCGCCGCACCCGCGCGCGAGCAGACCAGCGCCGCGCCGGGCGCCGGCCACGATAGTGGCCCCTCGCTGTCCAACGGCCTCAAGCAGCGCCATCTGTCGATGATCGCCCTGGGCGGGGTGATCGGCGCGGGCCTGTTCGTGGGCTCGCGGGAGGGCATCGCGGCGGCCGGCCCCTCGATCGTGCTGGCCTACGCCGTCTCCGGCGCGCTGGTCATGCTGATCATGCGGATGCTCGGCGAGATGTCCGCGGCCAACCCGGACTCCGGTTCCTTCTCCGTGCACGCCGAGCGCTCCATCGGCTCGTGGGCCGGCTTCACCGTGGGCTGGATGTTCACCGCGCTGCTGTGTGTGGCGGTGGCCGCGGAGGCGCTGGGCGCCGCGGATGTGATGCACCAGTGGTTCCCGAGCACCGAGCCCTGGATGTGGGTGCTGCTCTTCATGGTGATCTTCACCGGGACGAACCTCGCCGCGGTCTCCAACTTCGGTGAGTTCGAGTTCTGGTTCGCGGCCCTGAAGGTCGCGGCGATCGGCATCTTCCTGGTGCTCGGCGTGCTGGCCATCCTCGGTGTGCTCCCGGGCACCCACGCGCCGGGCGCCTCGCACCTCACCGGTGACGGCGGGTTCCTCCCCAAGGGCGTGGACGGCCTGATGGTCGGTCTGCTGGCATCGGTGTTCGCGTACGGCGGTCTGGAGACGGTGACGATCGCGGCGGCCGAGTCCCAGGACCCGGTCCGCGGCGTGGCGCGCGCGGTGCGCACCGCGATGTGGCGGATCGCCCTGTTCTACGTCGGCTCGATGGCCATCATCGTCACGGTCATCCCCTGGAGCGCCCCCTCGATCGCCAAGTCCGGCCCGTACGTGGCGGTCCTGGACTACCTCAAGATCCCGGCGGCCGGCCAGATCATGAACGTCGTCATCCTGGTGGCGCTGCTCTCCGCGGTGAACGCCAACATCTACGGCTCCTCGCGGATGGCGTACTCCCTGATCTCCCGCGGCCAGGGCCCGGCCTTCCTCGGCAAGGTCAGCAACGGGGTGCCGCGCCGTACGGTGCTGATGTGCGCCTCCTTCGGCTTCCTGGCGGTGCTGTTCAGCTTCTGGTGGCCCACCACGGTCTTCCAGTGGCTGCTGAACATGGTCGGCGCGGCCGTCCTGGTGGTGTGGGGCTTCATCGCCGTCGCCCAGCTGCGGACGCGGCGCCGGCTGGAGCGCGAGGCGCCGGAGAAGCTGGTGGTCAAGATGTGGGCCTTCCCGGTGCTGACCTGGGTGGCGCTGGCGGGCATCACGGTGGTCCTGCTGCTGATGCTGCGCGACGAGAACCAGCGCATCCAGCTGCTGTTCACCGGCGGCTTCGGTGCGGTGCTGGCCGTGATCGGCGTGCTGCGGCAGCGGGCCCTGCGCAGCGGTGCGGACTCGGCGTCGCAGTAGCCCCCACCCCGAACGTCCCCGAGGCGGGGCGGGACCTCCTTCCGAGGTCCCGCCCCGCCTCCGTCTTTGGGACCAGTCCGGTGCCCGCAACCGGCCGGTGATCCATCCTGCTGATAGCGTGCTCTTGCACATTATTTGCAACTACTGCTCTTGGGCAGCTTGGAGGCGGGATCGGCATGGCGACCTACACACTTCCGGAACTTCCCTACGACTACGCGGCGTTGGCGCCGGTCATCAGCCCCGAGATCATCGAGCTGCACCACGACAAGCACCACGCGGCGTATGTGAAGGGGGCGAACGACACCCTGGAGCAGCTCGCCGAGGCGCGCGACAAAGACCAGTGGGGCAACATCAACGGCCTGGAGAAGAACCTCGCGTTCCACCTCTCCGGCCACATCCTGCACAGCATCTACTGGCACAACATGACCGGTGACGGCGGCGGCGAGCCGCTGGAGCAGGACGGTGTGGGCGAACTGGTCGACGCCCTCGCCGAGTCCTTCGGTTCGTTCGCCAAGTTCAAGGCGCAGCTGTCCAAGGCGTCGGCGACCACCCAGGGTTCCGGCTGGGGCGTGCTGGCGTACGAGCCCGTCACGGGCCGGCTGATCGTCGAGCAGGTCTACGACCACCAGGGCAACATCGGCCAGGGCTCGGTGCCGATCCTGGTCTTCGACGCCTGGGAGCACGCCTTCTACCTCCAGTACAAGAACCAGAAGGTGGACTTCATCGAGGCCATGTGGAAGGTCGTGAACTGGCAGGACGTGGCCAAGCGGTACGCGGCCGCCAAGGAGCGCGCGCACAACCTGCTGCTGGCGCCGTGACCGGCTGACCGGCGCCCCGGACGTCCTGCCTCGTGATCGTCTTCTCACCCTTCACCTGGCAGGCGGAGGAACGGCGAGGCCCCACGAGGACAGGACTCGTGGGGCCTCGCCCGTTGTCGGGCCGGGTCAGTCGAAGATCGGGCCCTGGGTGCGGGTGCGCTTGATCTCGTAGAAGCCGGGGATGGACGCGACCATCAGCGTGCCGTCCCAGAGCCTGGCGGCCTCCTCGCCCTTGGGGGCGGGGGTGACGACCGGGCCGAAGAAGGCGATCTGGTCGCCGTCCGAGCCGGGGACGGCGATGACCGGGGTGCCGACCTCCTGGCCGACCAGCTCGATGCCCTCCTTGTGGGAGGCGCGCAGCTCGGCGTCGTAGGTGTCCTTGTCGGCGTACTCGATCAGGTCGGCGGGCAGGCCCGCGTCGTCGAGGGCGGCGGCGATGCTCTCGGGGGTCACCCCGAGGCCCTCGTTGTGGAAGCGGGTGCCGAGCGCGGTGTACAGCTTGCCGACGGCCTCGTCGCCGTGCAGCTGCTGCGCGGCGATCACCACACGGACCGGGCCCCACGCCTTGCCGCCCGGACGCATGTTGGCGGCGTACTCCTCGGGCAGCTGATCGAGTTTGTCCTCGTTCAGCACGGCCAGGCTCATCACATGCCAGCGCACCTCGACGGGGCGGACCTTCTCCACCTCCAGCATCCAGCGGGAGGTCATCCAGGCCCAGGGGCACAGCGGGTCGAACCAGAAGTCTGCGGGGGTCTTGGCGTTCTCGGACACGTCGTCGGGTCTCCTCGTGAGAGCGGCGCTGCGTCGGTTCACGGACGCTGCCAGGCTGCTTGTGGACGGTGTGGTTCTGTGGACGCTTCAACCGACGGCGGCCGTGCCATGATTCCCGTTGTTCGATATTCGAGGCGAGGACGAGGGAGTCACGTCGTGCCAGGTGAGAATCTGTCCCGGGACGAGGCACGTGAGCGGGGCCGGCTGCTGAGCGTCGACGCCTACGACGTGGCGCTGGACGTCCGCTCAGCGGTCACCCAGGGGCCGGCCGCGGCGACCTTCCGGTCCCGCACGACGATCCGCTTCCGCTGCGCCGAGCCCGGTGCGTCGACCTTCGCGGACCTCCTGGCGCCCCAGGTCACCTCCGTCACCCTCAACGGCCGGGAGCTGGACTGCGCAGCGGTCTTCGACGGGACCCGGATCGCGCTGGACGGCCTGGCCGCCGAGAACACCCTCACCGTCGACGCGCAGTGCGCCTACAGCCGGACCGGCGAGGGCCTGCACCGCTTCGTGGACCCCGAGGACGGCGAGGTCTACCTCTACACCCAGTACGAGCCGGCCGACGCCCGTCGGGTCTTCGCCAACTTCGAACAGCCGGACCTGAAGGCGCCGTTCACCTTCGAGGTCGCCGCGCCCGAGGGGTGGGTGGTGCTGAGCAACGGCGCCCAGGAGGGGGCGGCCGACGGGGGGACGCACCGGTTCGCGACGACCCGGCCGATCTCGACGTACATCACCGCCGTGGTCGCCGGCCCGTACCACTACGTCTCGGACAGCTACCACCGCACCTTCGAGGACGGCACGGAGCTTGAGGTGCCGCTGGGTGCGCTCTGCCGCAAGGGGCTGGCCAAGCACTTCGACGCGGACGACGTCTTCACCGTCACCAAGCAGGGCCTGGACTTCTTCCACGACCACTTCGACTTCCCGTACCCGTTCGGGAAGTACGACACCGCCTTCGTGCCCGAGTACAACCTCGGCGCGATGGAGAACCCGGGCTGTGTCACCTTCCGCGAGGAGTTCATCTTCCGCGGGAAGGTGACCGAGGCGTCCTACGAGCGCCGGGCCAACGTCATCCTGCACGAGATGGCGCACATGTGGTTCGGCGACCTGGTCACCATGCAGTGGTGGGACGACCTGTGGCTCAAGGAGTCCTACGCGGACTTCATGGGCGCGTTCGCGCTGGTGGAGGCGACCCGGTTCGCGAACGGCTGGATCACCTTCGCCAACCGCCGCAAGGCCTGGGCCTACCGCGCCGACCAGCTGCCCTCCACCCACCCGGTCACCGCCGACATCCGCGACCTGGAGGACGCCAAGCTCAACTTCGACGGCATCACGTACGCCAAGGGCGCGGCGGTGCTCAAGCAGTTGGTGGCGTACGTGGGGCAGGACGCGTTCCTGGAGGGTGCCCGGCGCTACTTCAAGCGGCACGCGTACGGCAACACCCGGCTCGCGGACCTGCTGGCGGTGCTGGAGGAGACCTCCGGGCGGGACATGACGGCCTGGTCGCGGTCCTGGCTGGAGACGGCCGGCGTCAACTCGCTGACGCCACAGGTCACTTATGACGCGAACGGGCGGATCACCGAGCTGAGCATCCTCCAGGAGGCCTCCTCCGAGCAGCCGGAGCTGCGGCCGCACCGGGTGGCGGTGGGGCTCTACCGGCACCAGACGGCGTTCTCCGACGGCGGGGACGCGGCGCTGGTGCGCTACGCCCGCGCCGAGGTGGACGTGGCCGGGCCGCGCACGGAGGTGCCGGAGCTGGCCGGCGCGGAGCGGCCCGAGCTGGTCCTGGTCAACGACGAGGACCTGACGTACTGCAAGGTCCGGTTCGACGAGGGGTCGCTGGCCACCCTGCGGGCCCGGCTCGGCGACCTGACCGACCCGATGGCGCGGGCGCTGTGCTGGGCGGCGCTGTGGGGGCTGACCCGCGACGGGCTGATGCCGGCCCGCGACTACCTCGACCTGGTGCGGCGGTTCGCCGGCCAGGAGACCGAGATCGGTGTCCTTCAGTCGCTGCACGCCCAGGCGCAGACGGCGCTGGAGCACTACTCCGCACCGGACCGCCGGGAGCTCGCCGCCCGTGAGCTGGCCGAGGGCGCGCTGCACGAACTGCGGTTCGCCGAGCCGGGCAGCGGTCACCAGCTCACCTGGGCCCGGCACTTCGCCGCCATCGCCGCCACGCCGGCCGACCTCCAGCTGCTCAAGGGCCTGCTGGACGGTACGGCGAAGATCGACGGCCTGGAGGTGGACCAGGAGCTGCGCTGGTCGTTCCTGGAGCCGCTGGCCGCGCACGGCGTCGCGGACGAAGCGGCGATCTCCGCGGAGCTGGCCCGTGACGACACCGCGTCCGGCAAGCGCTATCAGGTGCGCTGTCTGGCGGCCCGCCCGTCGGCCGAGGTCAAGGCGCAGGCGTGGGCGGACGTGGTGGAGTCCGATGCGCTCTCCAACGCTCTGGTGGAAGCGACCATCGCCGGGTTCGCGCAGCCCGGGCAGCGGGAGCTGCTGACGCCGTACGCGCCGCGCTACTTCGCGGCGATCGAGCGGATCTGGCGGGAGCGGTCCATCGAGATCGCGATGTCCGTGGTGCGCGGGCTGTTCCCGGCGTGGTTGGTGGAGCAGTCCACGCTGGACGCCGCGGACGACTGGCTGGCCGAGCACGCGCAGGCGGCGCCCGCGCTGCGCCGGCTGGTGCTGGAGGAGCGGGACGATCTGGCCCGGGCGCTGCGCGCACAGGCTTGTGACGAGACGGCCGGACCGCGGCCGTAACCTCCGCCCCGACCAGCTCTTTTCGGCAGTCGAACGCCCGTACTTTAGCCCAGGAATGTCCGGGTTGGGGTACGGGCGTGTAACAGCGGTTAGGGGGTGGAACGGGCGCGGGAATCTGGCGGTCATGAACCACGACACCCCACTCTCCCCCCTCCCCCTCCACCACCTGTCCGGGCTCCGTTGCCGGGTACTGACTGCCCGTCAGTTGCGGGACCACGGCGTCCCGGCGGCGGAGCTCACCGAGCGCTGCCGCCCCGGCGGCTGCTGGCAGCAGGTGCTCCCCGGCGTCTACCTGCTCCACCCCGGGCCGCCGACCAGCGAGGAGCGGCTGCACGCGGTGCTGCTGTACGCCGCCCACCGCGGACCGGCCGTGCCCCAGCAGCCCGGCCCGTCCGGGGACACCCCCCAGGCGATGATCACCGGTCTGGCGGCGCTCGCCCTGCACGGCTTCTCCGAGGCTCCCCCACTGCTCGTCCTGGACCGCATCGAGGTGCTGGTCGCCCGCACCCGGCGGCTCCGCTCGACCGGCTTCGCGCAGGTCGTCCGGGCGGTGGACCTGCCGGTGCCGCAGGAAGTCACGGGGGTGCCGACGGCGCCGGTGCCACGCGCCCTGGCGGATGCGGTCGCCGGGCTCAACGACGCCGCGGCGGTGCGCCGGCTGCTGACCGAGGCGGTCCGCGGCGGGCACTGCGAGGCCCCGGCGGTGGTGCGCGAGCTGAGCCGGGCCCGGCTGCTGACCCGGCCGCACGTGGTCGACGCGGTCGACGCCCTGCTCGCCGAGGGACGGGCGCTGGCCGAGCAGCGGCTGTACGCCATGGTGCGCGAGCACGACCTGCCCGACCCGCTGTGGAACGTGGACCTGCGGCTGCCGGGCGGGCCGCACCTGGGCGGGGTGGACGCCTTCTGGCCGGAGCACGGGGTGGCCCTGGAGATCGACACCCGGGCGCCACGGCCCGAGGAGGACCCGCTGCACTCGGCCTTCGACCACAAGCGCGAGCATCTGGAGCGGCTCGGCATCGCCGTCGTCCGCTGCCTGCCGCGCACCCTGCGCGAGGCGCCCGAGCAGCAGGCCGCGGTGGTCCGTACGGCGTTGATGGCGGCACCGGACCGGGAACCGGCAGCGTATGTCGTGGCCCTACCGCGCTGACGGTCCCGGTGCCGGTCGCTCCCGGCCCCCCGGCCCCAGCCCCGGTCGCTCCAGGCCCCGGTCGCTCCAGGCCCCGGTCGCTCCCGACCCCGGTCGCTCCCGACCCCGGAATACCGCCCACCCGCTCCTCGTTGTGGCCCCACAGGGGGTGCTCGCATCCCCTACGGGATCTGTTCGGCCACCCCCTAAGGCCCCCGTCAGCGCCGCTTGAGCAGCAGCTCGACGTTGCGGTCCCGGGCCGTGCCGACCAGGTCCTTGCGGGCCTCGGGCGCGTTGAAGGACAGCTCGCGGTAGAGGGCGGCCAGCCCGGTCTGCGAGAGGTCGGTGAAGTCCGTGCGGTGCGGGGCGGCCGACTCGACCAGGGTGGCGATCAGCGACAGCGTCCCGTCGTGGTTGTCCACCAGCTCGATGACCCGGGCCAGTTGCGGGAAGTCGATGTGCGACGCGGTGGAGACCTCCCAGAAGCTGCCGTGCGGAGTGATGTCGTTCTTGTGGCTGTGGCCGTTGATCCAGCCGACGACGCTGGGGTGGGCGGCCAGCAGCTCGACCAGCTCCGCGCCGCCGTGCCGCTTCTCGTGCGGCCGGGCCGGGTCCGGGCGGGTGTTGTTCATGGTCTTGCTGGTGTGGTGGCTGAAGACCAGTACGTGCGCCTTCTCGCCCCGCTCGTTCTCCTTCAACGTCCGTTCCAGCCAGCGCAGTTGGGCCTCACCGATCGAGCCGGTGTAGTGCCCGCCGGGGTCGGTGGTGTCCAGGCTGATGCCGAGGACGTGGTCGGCGACCCGGAAGGTGTAGTAGAGGCGGTTCTGCTCCAGGTTCGCCGCGGTGTAGCCGTGGCCGTGCGGGCCGGGGCCGGTGCGGGCCGGGTCGAGGTGGGCGCGCAGGTACTCGGCGCGGGTGAAGGGGGCCCGGCGCTCGTCCGGGGTCACCCTCCGGGCCTGTCGGGCGTGGGCCTTCAGCAGCCGCTTGAAGTCCTCCCCCTTGGGGTCGAGCCCGTCCTTGACCGCCTTCCAGACCTTGGCCGCCTCGGCCGCCGGCAGCGTCTCCAGCTTGCGGCCGCCGGTGGCGATCTCGGTGAAGAACGGGTCGCCGGGGGCGTAGCACCCGCCGGGCAGCGCGTCGTGGTTGCCGACCGTCGAGTACCAGGGCAGCCGCAGCCCGGGGCTGTGCACGGTGCGGATCGCCGCGTCCAGGAACCCGTGCAGGTGCGGGAAGCCCAGCTGCTTGTCGGCGTCGCGCAGAGCGCTGTCCGGCTGCCAGTACAGCTTCAGTCCGCTGTCCTGGACGCCTTCGTAGCGGCGCGGGTCACCGGAGTTGGGGGTGATCCGGCCGCCGCTCATCGCGGTCAGGAACCACTCCAGCTCCAGCTTGGAGTTGTTGTCGGTGTTGTCGCCGGTGGTCATCACGAAGGACAGCGGGGCGCCGGTGGCGGGCCCGCCGGGCAGCGCGTTGACCCGCTCGATCAGCGAGACGACGCCGGCGACGGACAGCGCCTCCTGCGGCCGCCAGGCACTCGCCGTCTCGGCGCGCAGGTACTCGTAGCGCAGCGGGCTCTGCACGTCGACCAGGTGCAGGTCGGTGAACTGCACGAACGACGCGAGGGCGGTGCGCCGCCGCTCCCGCCCGCCGTGCGCGGCGGCCAGCTCGGCGCGGAAGACCCGGTTCCAGGCCGGGCCGTCGGCGAGCCGGCGGTAGCCCCCGCTGCCGCGCGGGGTGGCGACGCTGCCGAGGGTGGTGCCCTTGGTGTACGGCGCGTGGGGCGCGGCGGGGGCGTCGACGGACACCGGTACGGCCGGGGCCGGGCCGGGGGTGACGGTGGCGGCCTCGGCCGCCCGGTCCGGGCCGACGCCGAAGGCGAGCCCGAGCCCGGTGGCGGCGCCGACGGCGCCGGTGGCGGCGAGGAACGTACGGCGGTCGAGACTGGCGGCGGACCGTATACGGGACATGCACGAGCTCCCCGAGTGCGAACGCGAAGGCGGCCGCGGCCGGTGGCGGCGGGAGTGGCCCTCCTCGCCGCCGTCCAGCAGCGCAACTGCCCTGTCACCAGGGATCGTTGGCACCGGGGGTGACCTGCGCGTGAACGCCGTCGCAACGCCGGGAACCCATCACCGCACAGGGATCTACCGACCACCGGACGGCCATGGAGCCCTGCCCGCGGGTGCGACCGGCGGTCACCGCGCGTTCACCCGGCGGGGTATCCGCGCCACCCACCGCCCGCCGGGACGTCGCGGAGCGTGACATCACGAACACGGTCCGTCGCTCAATCACCCGGCAGTGCTCCACAGACTGGAATGGATTGGACAAGGCGACGGGTGTCACACACATGATGGAGGCACTACTGAGCAGGTGTTCCCAGCAGACACCTATGTCAGGCGAGAAAGAAGGAGTCCCATGAGGGTCGGAATCGTCGGAGCCACCGGACAGGTCGGCGGCGTGATGCGGGGCATTCTCGCCGAGCGGAACTTCCCGGTCGAGCAGCTGCGGCTGTTCGCTTCGGCCCGGTCCGCGGGTCGCACCCTGCCCTGGCAGGACACCGAGATCACCGTCGAGGACGCGGCCATCGCCGACTACTCCGCGCTGGACATCGTCCTCTTCTCGGCCGGCGGCGCGACGTCCAGGGCGCTGGCGGAGAAGGTTGCCGACGCGGGCCCCGTGGTGATCGACAACTCCTCGGCCTGGCGCCGCGACCCCGAGGTCCCGCTGGTGGTCTCCGAGGTCAACCCGCACGCCATCGCGGACCGCCCCAAGGGCATCATCGCCAACCCGAACTGCACGACCATGGCCGCGATGCCGGTGCTGCGTCCGCTGCACGAGGAGGCCGGCCTGGTCTCGCTGGTCGTCTCCACCTACCAGGCGGTCTCCGGCAGCGGCCTGGCCGGCGTGGAGGAGCTCGACGGCCAGGTCCGCAAGGCGGTCGAGCAGGACGCCACCAAGCTGACGCACGACGGCTCGGCGGTGGAGTTCCCCGCCCCGGACAAGTACGTCCGCCCGATCGCGTTCAACGTCCTGCCGATGGCCGGCTCGATCGTCGACGACGGCCTGGGCGAGACCGACGAGGAGCAGAAGCTCCGCAACGAGAGCCGCAAGATCCTGGAGATCCCGGAGCTGAAGGTGTCCGGCACCTGCGTCCGCGTCCCGGTCTTCACCGGCCACTCCCTCCAGGTCAACGCCCGCTTCGCGCGTCCGATCAGCCCCGCCCGGGCCCAGGAGCTGCTGGCCGGCGCGCCCGGCGTCGTCCTCTCGGACGTCCCCACCCCGCTCCAGGCCGCCGGCCGGGACGCGTCGTACGTGGGCCGCATCCGCGCGGACGAGACCGTCGACAACGGCCTGGCGCTGTTCATCGCCAACGACAACCTCCGCAAGGGCGCGGCGCTGAACGCCGTGCAGATCGCGGAGCTGGTCGCCGCGGAGCTGCGCGGCTGACCAGCGGCCGACCGTACGGAGCGGGGCGGGGCCGGTACGCACGTACCGACCCCGCCCCGTCGTCCCGGGCCTTCGGCGCTACGGGGTCTTGGGCGGATACAGCCTGAAACCCGAGGTGTGGACGGAGCAGGAAAAGGGCCTCGGCAGCTCGACGGCATCGCCGAACCGGTACGGGTCCACACGTCGGTAGCTCAGGTTGCTCGGGTCCGAGTACAGCTCGATCAGGCCTTCGTTGGGGTCGACGAGGAGGTACAGCGGGATCTCACTCATCGCGTACCACATGCGCTTCTTGATGTAGTCGCTGTCCCGGTCGGACGACACCACCTCGATGACCAGGTCGACCCGGTCGGCGGGGAGGGGATTCCGGTTGTCCTGGATGGCCTCGGCGGTCGTGACGATCAGATCCGGCTTCGGCTCGAAGCTGGAGATCTCGGAGATGAGCGCCTGCTCGGCCAGCGCCGTCCAGCCCCCCGCATCGAACTGTGTGGCGAGCTTGGTGACAATGAGGTTGTGGAACGGTGTGGCCGACGCCTGCATCACGATCTTTCCGTCGATGAGCTCGATCTTGAGCTGATCGAGCTCGGGCAGCTCCTCCAGAAAGCGCAGCAGGTCGTGACCGGTGTTGCCTCGCACGGCGTCCTCGGCAGTCTCGTGATGCATCAGTGTCATCGCGGCGCCTCCCCCCGGTCTCAGCCTGTCGGAAGGCGGCAGCCTCGGTACCACGATAGCCAGCACGGCCCACGATCGGGTGATGCCCGCGCCGTGGAAGGATGGCTCGGACATCTGGTGCGATGACCAACGCGAAGGAGATGACGGGGTGCCTGGCACGAATCTGACCCGCGACGAGGCGCAGCTGCGGGCGCGGTTGCTGACCGTGGACGCGTACGAGATCGATCTCGACCTCTCCGGGGCACAGGAGGGCGGTACGTACCGGTCCGCGACGACGGTGCGGTTCGATGCCGCCGAGGCGGGCGCGGACTCGTTCATCGACCTGGTGGCACCGACGGTGCACGAGGTGGTGCTCAACGGTGCGGCGCTGGATCCCGCCGAGGTGTTCAAGGACTCGCGGATCGCGCTGCCGGGGCTCCGGGCCGGCCGCAACGAGCTGACGGTCGTCGCCGACTGCGCGTACACCAACACCGGCGAGGGGCTGCACCGCTTCGTCGACCCGGTGGACCAACAGGCCTACCTCTACACGCAGTTCGAGGTGCCGGATGCCCGGCGGGTGTTCGCGTCCTTCGAGCAGCCGGACCTGAAGGCGACGTTCCAGTTCACCGTGAAGGCCCCGCAGGGCTGGACCGTGATCTCGAACTCCCCGACGCCGGAGCCGGGCGGCGAGGACGGCACCGTCTGGCGGTTCGAGCCGACGCCGCGCATCTCGACGTACATCACGGCCCTGATCGTCGGCCCGTACCACGCCGTCCACTCCTCGTACGAGAAGGACGGGCAGCACGTCCCGCTGGGGATCTACTGCCGGCCGTCGCTGGCCGAGCACCTGGACGCGGACGCGATCTTCGAGGTCACCCGGCAGGGCTTCGACTGGTTCCAGGAGAAGTTCGACTACGCCTACCCGTTCGCCAAGTACGACCAGCTCTTCGTGCCGGAGTTCAACGCCGGCGCGATGGAGAACGCGGGTGCGGTGACCATCCGCGACCAGTACGTCTTCCGGTCGAAGGTGACGGACGCGGCGTACGAAGTGCGTGCCGAGACGATCCTGCACGAGCTGGCGCACATGTGGTTCGGCGACCTGGTCACCATGGAGTGGTGGAACGACCTGTGGCTGAACGAGTCGTTCGCCACCTACACCTCGATCGCCTGCCAGGCCTACGCGCCGGGCTCGAAGTGGCCGCACTCCTGGACGACGTTCGCCAACTCCATGAAGACCTGGGCGTACCGGCAGGACCAGCTGCCGTCCACGCACCCGATCATGGCGGAGATCCGCGACCTCGACGACGTGCTGGTCAACTTCGACGGCATCACGTACGCCAAGGGCGCCAGCGTCCTCAAGCAGCTGGTCGCGTACGTCGGCATGGAGGAGTTCTTCAAGGGCGTCCAGGCGTACTTCAAGCGGCACGCCTACCGGAACACCCGGCTGTCGGACCTGCTGGGCGCGCTGGAGGAGACCTCCGGCCGCGACCTGAAGACCTGGTCGAAGATGTGGCTGGAGACCGCCGGGATCAACGTCCTGCGGCCGGAGATCGAGGTGGACGCGAACGGCGTGATCACCGCGTTCGCGGTCCGGCAGGAGGCCCCGGCGCTGCCCGCCGGCGCCAAGGGCGAGCCCGTGCTGCGGCCGCACCGGATCGCGATCGGCGCGTACGCCCTCCAGGACGGCAGGATGGTCCGCACGGACCGGATCGAACTGGACGTGGACGGCGAACTGACCGCCGTACCGCAGCTGGTGGGCAAGGAGCGGCCGGCCGTCGTCCTGCTCAACGACGACGACCTGTCCTACGCCAAGGTGCGTCTCGACGAGGAGTCGCTGAAGGCGGTCACCGAGCACCTGGGCGACTTCACCGAGTCCCTGCCGCGCGCCCTGTGCTGGGCGTCGGCCTGGGACATGACCCGGGACGCCGAGCTGGCCACCCGCGACTACCTGTCGCTGGTGCTGTCCGGGATCGGCAAGGAGTCCGACATCGGTGTCGTCCAGTCGCTGCACCGCCAGGTGAAGCTGGCGGTGGACCTGTACGCGGCACCGGAGTGGCGCGAGACGGGGCTGGCCACCTGGACCGAGGCGGCGCTCACGCACCTGCGGGCGGCCGAGCCGGGCGGCGACCACCAGCTGGCGTGGGCCAGGGCGTTCGCCGCCTCGGCCCGCACCGACGAGCAACTGGACCTGCTCCAGGGCCTGTTGGACGGTACGCAGGAGATCGCCGGGCTGGCCGTGGACACCGAGCTGCGCTGGTCGCTGCTGGAGCGGCTGGCCGCGACCGGCCGGGCGGACGAGAAGGCCGTCGCGGCGGAGCTGGAGCGGGACAAGACCTCCGCCGGTGAGCGGCACGCGGCCACCGCGCGGGCGGCGCGTCCGACGACGGCGGCGAAGGCGGAGGCGTGGGCCTCGGTGGTGGAGTCCGACAAGCTCCCCAACGCCGTGCAGGAGGCCGTCATCGGCGGCTTCGTCCAGACCGACCAGCGGGAGCTGCTGGCGCCGTACACCGCGAGGTTCTTCGACGTGGTGAAGGGGATCTGGGACTCCCGCAGCCACGAGATGGCCCAGCAGATCGCGGTGGGCCTCTACCCGGCGCTCCAGGTCTCCCAGGAGACCCTGGACGCCACCGACGCCTGGCTCGCCTCGGCCGAGCCGAACGCCGCACTGCGGCGCCTGGTGACCGAGTCCCGGGCGGGCATCGAGCGGGCGCTGAAGGCGCAGGCGGCGGACGCCGCGGCGTAGTCGACCCCGCGGCGGCGGGTGCCCTCCGGCTGTGGCCGAAGGGCACCCGCCGCCCCCGTGGTGACGCCCGGCATGGGGTTCCCCCTGCTCCTTGAGGGCTTGGGAGAGGGCGCCTGGTGCGTTGCACCGGCCGCCGGGTGGGTCACTGTGGGACGCGGATCAGCCGCTGAGCTCGTCGAACCGGCGGACCAGGGCGGCGCGCCCGGCCTCGGTGAGGTCGCCGTGCAGCCGCATCCGGGCCAGGCCGCCGTCGGGGAAGACGTCCAGCCGTACGTGCGTGGCGGTGACCCGGCGCGGCAGCGCGAAGCGGTGCGGGGTGTCGGGCTGGAGCCTGGTGCGCGGCAGGATCTCGACCCAGGCCGAGGCGTCCGCGGGGTCGGCGGACTCCGCGTCGCAGCCGTAGAGCGCCGCCCAGCCCGCGGAGTTGCCCTTGAGGTAGGCGGTGTCGATCTCCACCGCGCGGATCTCGCCCTGCGCGGCGAGGCGGAAGCGCACCCAGTCGTGGGTGCCCCTGACCCGTCGGCGGCGGTTCTCCCAGCCGTCGTCCATCTTGCGGGACAGATCGGGCTGGATGATCTGGGTGGGCGAGGAGTAGAAGCGGTCTGAGGCGTCCTCGACGGTGCCGCCGTGCATCACGGAGGCCAGGTCGAGGGTGCCGAGCACATCGAGCCACTCCGGGTCCGGCACGACCTCGCCGTGGACCCGGAGGCGGGCTATGCCGCCGTCGGGGTGCTGCTTGAGGCGCAGGTGCGTGAAGCGGCGCTCCACGGTCACCTCGAAGCCGTTGGCGGCGTGGCCGCGGACCGGCGTGCGCGGGAGAAGCTCCTCCCACTTCACGTCGTCGGCGAGCAGGTCCTCGGGGCCGGGGCTGCCCGGGAGCGCGGTGGCCTCGACGGTGACCTGCTGCGGGTAGTTGCCGCGGAAGTGGGCGGTGTCGACGACGATGCCGCGGATCACGCCGGGGGCGGCGAGGCGGATCAGCGCCCAGTCGTGCTCGTCGTCGGTCGGGAAGGGGTGGTCACCGTCGACGCCGCGGCGGCGCCGGGTCTCCCAGCCGTCCATGATCTTGCCCTTGTGGCCGAAGTGCTCGGGGTCGAAGACCGCCGGGGTCGGCTTCAGCAGGTTCTCGCGCTCGGCGAAGAACTCGTCGTTCGCGGCGATCACACCGGCGCCGAAGCGGCGGTCGGCGAGGTCGACGAGCGAAGTGAACGGGAAGTCCCCGCCCCGGTAGTCGGCGTAGGGGTCCCCGCCGGCGTACGGGTTGGCGTCGTTGGCGTGCGGATCAGTGGAGTCGGCCGGAGTGGTGGTCATCGTCGCCCTTCTACGGGTCGGCTGCTGCGGACCGGTCCACGGTCGCAGCGGACCACCTCACAGGTCCATCGAAAGTTTTTGAGGAATGTGTTCAGCAGAGCTGAATGATCGCCCGTGCGGTACGGCATGGCCGCCGCGCGGCACGGCGGCTCAGCCGGAGTGCAGCGAGGAGTCCCCGGGCAGCTGCGCGGCGGCCGCCTGGCGCAGCGCCGCCAGGACCCGCGCCAGCCCCGGCGCCCCTTCGGAGCCGCGGCGGGCAGCGGCGATCACATGGCGGCGCGGCTGGTCTCCGGAGAGGACCCGCAGCGCGACCCCGGATCCCCCGTGGGCGCCGTGACCGCCCCGCGTGCCCCGCTCGCCCCCCGCGTCCCGGTCGACGGCACCGAGGCCGCCCGCCATCGCCATCCGGGGCACCAGCGCGACGCCCATCCCCGCGGCGACCATCGCCCAGATCGCGCTCCAGTCGGCGGCGGCGTGCGCCTGCTCGGGCACGAACCCGGCGTTCTCGCAGGCGGTGGTGGTGATCTGCGACCACGGCCCGCTGCTGCCGAAGATCCAGGGCTCGTGCGCCAGGTCGGCCAGCCGCAGGCCGGGTTCGGCGGCCAGCGGATGGCCGGCCGGCAGCGCCACGTCCAGCGGGTCGGCGAGCAGCGCGACCCGGCTGAACTTGGGGTCGCGCGGCGTGGGGGCGTGCGCCGCCAGCGACAGCGCCAGATCGACGCTGCCCTCGGCCAACAGTTCGTACGCGGCCTCCGCCTCGGCCTCCCGTACCGTCACCGACAGGCCCGGATGGGTACGGCGCAGCTCCTGGACGGCCGGGACCACCAGCGCGGGGATGGCGGTGGAGAAGGCGCCGACCCGCACCTGGCCGGCCTCGCCCTGGAGGTAGCCGAGCAGCTCCGCGTCCGCGCGCTCCAGCTGGGCGAAGACCGCCTCGGCGTGCCGCAGCACCAGCTGCGCGGCGCCGGTCAGCCGCACCCGCCGGCCATGGGCCTCCAGGAGCGTGACCCCGAGCGACTTGGCCAGCCCGGTCAGCTGCTGCGAGACCGCCGAGGGCGTCATGTGCAGCGCCTCGGCGGTCGCGGTGACCGTGCCCAGCTCTTGGAGTGTGCGCAGGATGCGCAGCTTCTTGATGTCCCAGTCGGCCATGCGGGCAGCGTACGCAGTCAGCGTCTGTTGCCGGCGCCGAGCGCGACGCCCGCCACGATCAGGGCCATGCAGACCAGCTGGGTGACGCCCACCGGCTCCCCCAGGACCGCGAGGGAGAGCAGCGCGACGCAGACCGGCTGGAGGTAGTAGACGACCCCCGCCCGTGCGGCGCCGACGAGGGCGATGGCCTTGTTCCAGGTGAAGTAGGCGACGGCGGACGAGCAGATCCCGATGTAGAGGAGCGGCCCGACCGTCCCGGCGGTGGGCGCGAAGCCGCCTTCGACGGCGAGGCTGACGCCGTAGGCGGGGAGCAGCATCGCGGCGCCCAGCGCGAAGGTCATGAAGAGGAACGGGACCCCGCCGAGCTCCTGGGGGCGGCGGCGCAGCAGGGCGCTGTAGCCGGCGAAGGTGGCCGTGGCGGCGAGCATCCACAGGTCGCCGGCCGCGAGGTCGAGGTGCAGCACGGCGCCGGGTGAGCCCTTGCCGACCAGCGTGACGACTCCGGCCAGGGCGATCACCATCCCCGCGATCCGCCGGCCGCCCAGCCGCTCCCCGCCCCGGTCGAACAGGGCGATCAGCATCGGCGAGGCGGCCGCGATCATCGCCATGTTCGTGGCCGAAGTGGAGCGCCCCGCTTGGTAGATGAGGGTGTTGAAGAGGGTGACGCCCAGCAGCGCGGCCAGCGTCAGAAATCCGAGGTGCCGTCGGATGACCGGCCACTGGCGGCGGATGTGCGGGGCGGCGAACGGGGCGACCGCGAGCAGCGCGATGATCCAGCGCCAGAAGGCGGTCTGGACGGGTGGGACGGTGTCGTGCAGGGCGCGGGCGATGACGAAGTTGCCGGACCAGACGACGGTCGCGGTCAGCGCGAGCGTCAGGCCGGCCGCCTGCGCGGACGGTGCGCGGCGGCCGCTCGTGCGGCGGGCGCGGGCCCTCTCCAGGACTGCCACGGTTTCCTCTCCCTCGGCGGTGGTGGGCCTCCACCGTGGCAGTCCGCCAAACATCAGGTCCATCGAATAATCTCGATGAGATCGTGCAGTTGAGCTTAATGATTGGCGGGAGGGGGCGCGCCCCGCACGGGCGGCTGCCGGCGACGGCCTACTGGCGGGCCGCGCGGCGGGCGAGGATGGCCGCCTGCCGCTCGTCGAACTTCCGCGCCTGGCCGTCCAGACCGTCCATGAAGACCCCCAGCTCCTCCTGCGCGGCCAGACCGGCCGGCCCCAGGCCGCTGATCTGCAACACCTTCAGGTGGCGCAGCACCGGCGCCAGCACGTCGTCGTGGTGGATGCGCAGGTTGTAGATCCCGCCGACGGCCATCCGGACGGCGGCCCGCTCGAAGCCGGGCATGCCGTGGCCGGGCATCCGGAAGCCGGTGACCACGTCGCGGACCGCGCACATGGTCTGGTCGGGGGCGAGCTCGAACGCCGCGGCGAGCAGGTTGCGGTAGAAGAGCATGTGGAGGTTCTCGTCCGCGGCGATCCGGGCGAGCATCCGGTCGCAGACCGGGTCGCCGGAGTGGTGCCCGGTGTTGCGGTGCGAGATCCGGGTGGCCAGCTCCTGGAAGGCGACGTACGCCACCGAGTGCAGCATGCTGTGCCCGTTGTCGGACTCGAAGCCCTCCGACATGTGGGCCATGCGGAACCGCTCCAGCTCGTCCGGGTCGACGGCCCGGCTGGTGAGCAGGTAGTCGCGCATCACGATGCCGTGCCGGCCCTCCTCGGCGGTCCAGCGGTGCACCCAGGTGCCCCAGGCGCCGTCGCGCCCGAAGAGCGTGGCGATCTCGTGGTGGTAGCTGGGGAGGTTGTCCTCGGTGAGGAGGTTGACCACCAGGGCGATCCGGCCGATGTCGCTGACCTTGGACTGCTCGGGAGCCCACGGCTCACCGCCGTCCAGCACCCCGGGGAAGTTCCGGCCGTCGCTCCACGGCACGTACTGGTGGGGCATCCACTCCTTGGCGACCTTCTCGTGCCGGTTGAGTTCCTTCTCGACGACCTCTTCGAGTGCGTAGAGCAGCTGGGCGTCACTCCAGGCGGCCTGGCCGCGCTCTCCGTGATGGCGGGCGGGGGCGATGGTCACGGGGGAACTCCAGGGGGACGATGACCTACGGCAGCGCAGGTTGGATCTACGGCTGCGTAGGTTACGTCATCGTAGGTTAGGGCCGGTTAAAAGCCGCACCCCCGCAAACCGGGTGAAAAGCATGCAAGCGCCGCCTCGCAACCGCTTTTTGAGCTGCGGAAATATCCGGGTACGACAAAGGGCGCCCCTCGGTTCTTGTCACCGATGGGCGCCCTGGAGGCGTCGCCGGAACTCCGCGCCGGCCCGTGGCCGGTCCGCGGGCTCAGCCCTTGGACTTGGCCTGCTTGCGGGACTTGTCGGTCACGATGACCAGTCCGGCAATGACCAGGAAGAGCACGATGGGGGCGACGACGTAGAGGCCGAGCGTCTCGACCACGTTCAGGCCCGGCCCCGGGTCGTCACCGTCGTCGGGAATGAGCGCAAACGCGGGGGACGACATCAGCATCAGTAGCGCGGTAGCGGCCGTGACCGTGCCGGCGCGCAGCGCATTCTTCTTGACCTGGTTGCTCACGAACTCAACGTATCCGACGCCCTGCCGCCCCGCGCGTCCGGGGTGGCGCAACGGTCGCCTCAGCCCCCTGCGCCGCGGCTGCGGTGCAGCGTGACCGGCCCGAGGAAGGTCCGCCCGCGGGCCTCCCGGACGACGACCCGTACCGCGTCCGCGGTCACCGGCCGGGGCAGGGCGAGGATCCGCCGGTGCCCGATGGTGGTGCCCCCGGCGACCGTCGTCCACGTCCCGCTGCTCCGCGCCCGGACGGTGAAGCGCTCGACCCGCTGGCCGTGCCGGATGTCCTCGGAAAGCCCGATCCGGTCGAAGGTCCAGGGCCCGGGACCGGCCGCCCGCAGGTCCGTGCCGTAGGTCCGCGCCACGGCGGTGCCGAAGGCGGTGAGCGAGGCGACGTCCTCGGCCGCGATCCGGCCGTCCCGGGCCGGCGGGACGTTCAGCAGCAGCGAGGCGTTGCGGCCCACGCTCTTCTCGTAGAGGTCGATCAGCTGCGCCGGGGTCCTGGGCCGCTCGCCGGGGTGGTGGAACCAGCCGGGGCGGAGCGAGACATCGGCCTCCGCCGGGTACCACTGGAGGTACTTGGTGGTGGGCGCGAGGAGCCTGGCGCGGGAGCCGATGTCGGGGTCGGTGGAGTCGTGGGGCAGCCCGCCGGCCAGCACCGTCCAGGGGTCCTGGGCGGAGGGGGTGACGCTCCACTCCGTCTCCCGGGCGACGCCGTTCTCGTTGCCGACCCAGCGGGCGCCCTGCGGTCCGGCGAAGACCACGGTGTCCGGGGCGAGCCGGTGGATCATCCGGAACCACTGGGCGACGTCGTACCGCTGGGTGACACCGGAGTCGGCCCAGGGGTTCGCGCCGTCCAACCACAGCTCGTCGATCGGGCCGTACTGGGTGAACAGCTCGTACACCTGGTTGAGGTAGTAGGCGTCGTAGTCGTCGGCCCGGACGTGGAAGACCGGCAGCCGGCCGCCGCGGACGGCCGCGGCGCGGTCGTCGCCGGGGACGAGGGTGGGGATGGTGCGCGCGGTGGCCCGGCTGCCGTTGCCGAACCGGCCCAGACCGCGCGGGGCGTGGTCGCCGTCCTCCAGCGCGACCCGCTCGGGCAGGCTGAGCGGCTCGCCCCGCTGCTGCTTCGCGCGGATCTCCTCGACCCACCGGGCGTGCCAGGCGTGCGGGAGCTCGGCGCCGTCGGACGGCGAGAGGTAGATGCCGACCTTCAGCCCGGCCCGGCGGGCGGCCCGGACGTAGGCGCCGACGACATCGGGCCGGCCGGGGCCGGCAGCGACCGAGTGCGGGGTGTAGCGGCTGGGGTAGAGCACGAAGCCGTCGTGGTGCTTGGCGGTGAGCATCACCTGCTCGGCGCCGGCCGCCTGGTAGGCGCGCATCCACTGGTCGACGTCGATCCGGGACGGGCTGAAGAGCCGCTCGTCCTCCGCTCCGGAGCCCCACTCCCGGTTGGTGAAGGTGTTCATGCCGAAGTGGGTGAAGGCGGTGACCTCCCGGTGCTGCCAGGCGAGTTGGCCCTTGGTGGGGACGGTGTTCGCGGCCTTCTCGATGATCCGTGCCGGGGTGTCGCAGGGTTCGACCGTCATCTGGGAGGCGGGGCGCACCGGCCGGTCGCAGGGGCCGGCGGCGGACGACGACCGGGCCAGGGAGCTCTGGACGGGGACGAGCGCGGCGGCCGCGGTGAGCGCGAGCGCGCACAGCGCCCTCCGGCTGTTGCGGAGTGCCATGGTTCCTCCAACTCGCCGTCAGGGAGAGGCGCTTGAGGAATGGTCGGACGTATGGAGGGTTCCAGGGCATGGTGCCGGACGGTACGGCGTACCGGAAGGGTGGCGACGAGGACGCGTCCGACGCGCGCCCTCACCGGCTCAGATCGGCGAACTCCCGCATCAGTGCGTACAGTCGGGGCGATGCGGCCAGCTCTTCGAGGGTCCGCGGACGCCCGTCGGGACCCGCGACCGGGAGGCGCCAGTTGGGATATTCATCCCATGTACCGGGGAGGTTCTGCGGACGGCGGTCCCCCACCGCGTCGGGCAGCCACACCCCGACCAGCCGCGCCGGGGTGCGCAGCAGAAAGCGGTGGACCGCCCGGACCGTCGCCTCCTCGTCGCCGGCGCCCTCCGGCAGCAGCCCGCGCCGCGTCAACTCCCCCAGCCACTCGGCGAGTTCGTACCGGGCGCGGGACCGCTCACGGTCCGGCGGCCCGGCCAGCAGCCCGAGCCGGGCCCGCAGCGCGACGTCCTCGCCGGTCAGCCGGGCGGCGGTGGGGGGAAGATCGTGGGTGGTGACGGTGGCGAGGCAGGCACTGCGCCATTCGTCGGGGCCGAGGATCCGGGCCTCGACCGGGGCCCCGGGGTCGGCTGGGTCGGCTGGGTCGGCCGCTCCGTCCTCCCCGTCCGCCGTCGCCTCCGCCCGTAGCCCGTCCCTACGCCCCTCTCCGTCCCCGTTCCCGTAATCGCGCTCGAACCACAGCACCGACGTGCCCAGTACGCCCCGTTCGGCGAGCGCGTCGCGCACGCCCGGTTCGACCGTGCCCAGGTCCTCACCGATCACCGCGGCGCCGGCCCGGTGCGCCTCCAGGGCCAGCACCGAGAGCATCGCCTCACCGTCGTAGCGCACATAGGCGCCCTCGGTCGGCGGGCGGCCCTCCGGGACCCACCAGAGCCGGAACAGCCCCATCACATGGTCGATGCGCAGGGCGCCCGCGTGCCGCAGCAGGCCACGCAGCAGCTCGCGGTACGGGGCGTAGCCCGTGGCGGCCAGGGCGTCCGGGCGCCACGGCGGCAGCCCCCAGTCCTGGCCCCGGGAGTTGAAGGCGTCGGGCGGCGCCCCGATGGACATCCCGGCGGCGAAGACGTCCTGGAGCGCCCAGGTGTCGGCGCCGGTCGGGTGCACGCCGACGGCCAGGTCGTGCACCAGGCCGATGCGCATGCCGGCGTCCCGCGCGGCCTGTTGCGCGGCGGCCAGCTGCTGGTCGGCGAACCAGGCGAGCCGGCAGTGGAAGTCGATCCGGTCCAGCAGCCGCGGCCGCAGCCGGGCCGTGCCCGCGGACCGGGGGTCGCGCAGTTCGGCGGGCCAGTCGCACCAGTTCGGGCCGTGCCGCTCGGCGAGCGCGCACCAGGTGGCGTGATCCTCCAACGCCTGACCCTGCTCGGCGAGGAAGTCGCAGTACGCGGCCCGGCGGCCCGGGGTGAGCGGCACCGCCCACAGCAGCTCCAGGGCCTCGCGCTTGAGCGCCCAGACGGCGTCCCGGTCGATCAGCGCACCGCGTTCCAGCACCTCGGCACGGAGCGCGCCGGCCCGTGCGGCCAGCTCGTCGGCCCGTGACCGGGCGGCGCCGGACAGCCGGGCGTACTCCGGGACGTGCTCGATCCTCAGGTGGACCGGGTCGGGGAAGCGGCGGGAGGAGGGGCGGTAGGGGGACGGGTCGGTGGGCGGGCCGGGGACGGCCGCGTGCAGCGGGTTGAGCTGGACGAAGCCGGTGCCCAGGGCGCGTCCGGACCAGGCGGCGAGGTCGGCGAGGTCCCCGAGGTCGCCCATGCCCCAGGACTGCCGGGACAGCAGGGAGTACAGCTGCACCAGGAAGCCGTGGCAGCGGACGGGCGGGGCGGGCACCCGGTGCGGCGCGACGATCAGCCGGGCGGTGGCGGTGCGGCCGTCGGGGGCCTCGGCGTGCAGGGCGTGGACACCGAGCGGGAGCCGGGCCAGGGTCTCCGGAACCGCGGTGTCCGCCGGGATCTCCCCGCCCGTCTGCCCGTCCTCGGTCTCCACCCGCAGGGCGGTGCCTTCGGGGAGACCGGCGAGACCACGAAGACCGGCGAGACCGGGAAGACCGGGGCGGTCGGGGGGTCGAGGGGCGCGGACGGTGACCGTACGGGGCAGCAGGGCGCGGCCCGGGCCGTCCTCGTACGCAGCCAGCGCGGTGCGGACGGCGTGCGGGGTCGAGGCGTCGACCCCCAGTGCGGCGAGCACGGCGACGACGGTGTCGTCGGCGATCTGGACGCTTCTGCCCGGCGAGGGCTCGTACGACGTGGCGATGCCGTGCAGCCGGGCGAGCCGCGCGCGGCCCATGGGTCCTCAGACCTCCATGGACTCCGTTCCGAGACCTGCGGCTGTCGGCTCGCTGGTCAGCGGCAGTTCGGCGGCGATCGGGACCTCGCTGGTCAGCGGGGCGGCGTCGGCGAGTGGGGGCTCGCTGGTCAGCGGCGGCTCGGCGAAGCTGAGAGAGCCGGAGCCGTCCAGACCGGAATCGGGGTCGGACACCCCGGCGAAGAGGTCGGGCTCCACCGTCATACCTCCCGGTTTGGCGGAGAGAGCGTCGAGAAGCAGTTGAGCGGACGCGGCCACGAGGGCCTCCCGTTCATCGATGATGGGACACGTGGGCCCTACCCACTCGGCAGGATCGCAGACGCCTCCACCCGCGAAACGTGACTCACGTCACATTACGCCCCGGGCCGGCGTTTTCCCTGTACGGGACGCCGGACGGCGCACAGAACGCGGCGGATCGGGGCTCCGCACCGGAAGTCCTGCGGATCGCCGGCCCCTTGCACACCCGCCCGGACCGCGCCCCGGAACCCGCCCACAAGCGCCCGTTCGGGACCCCCGCCATCACCCGGTTGACACCCTCACCGCCACAATGGTGGGCTCACGGCCGAAGGTCTGTCCGAACAGGCACCGGCGGGGAGAACTGCGGGAAAACGGGGTGCCGGTGCGGACCGGCGGACAGCTTGGACGGGACGAGGAGCAGCCGTGCGAGGCCGGGGCGTGTGGGGCGTCGGAAGAATCGGTAGGAGCGGCAGGGGGAGCGGCGCGGGTGCCCGGGCACGGGTTGCGGGGACCACCGCGCTGGCCGCCGCGGTCATCGGAGGCCTGCTCGGCGGGGTGCCCAGCGCCCAGGCCGCGGCGGGGCGTCCTTCGGACCCTGCCATCGGCACCCCCGACCTGCCGGACCGCCCGGCCGGCGCCGGCGGTCTGCCCGCGGTCTGGCCGCGCCCCCAGTCGCTCCAGGAGCTGGGCAGCGCGGTGCCGCTGGGCGACGAGGCCGCGCTGGTGGCCGCCCCGGACACCGATCCGTACGCGCTGGACGTGGTGCGCGGTCTGCTGCGGGACGCCGGCGTGCGCACGGTCCGGCAGCTGGCGCCCGGCGACCCACTGCCGGCGGCCGGGCCGGTGATCCGGATCGGCGGCGCTCAGGCCGAGGAGGCGCTGCGGGCGCTGCGCGCCCCGGCCCGTGGGGACCTGCCCTCCGGCGGCTATCGGCTGGCCGTCGGACAGGTCGCCGGCCGCGACACCGTGGCCCTGGCCGGTGTCGGCCCGGACGGCCTCTTCCACGGCGCACAGACGCTGCGGCAGTTGGTCACGGATGGGGATCAAGAGGAAGCATTGCGCAGCAATTCCGGCCGGGGCGGTGGCGGGAGACGGGCGGGCGGCCGGACGCTGGCGTCGGTCGTCGTGCGGGACTGGCCCGGCACGGCGGTGCGCGGCACCACCGAGGGCTTCTTCGGCCAGCCGTGGACCCAGGCCCAGCGCCTCGCCCAACTGGACTTCATGGGCCGCACCAAACAGAACCGCTACCTGTACGCACCCGGCGACGACCCGTACCGTCAGGCCCGCTGGCGCGACCCCTACCCGGCCGAGCAGCGGGCCGACTTCCGGGCACTGGCCGAGCGGGCCCGCGCCAACCACGTCACCCTGGGCTGGGCGCTCGCCCCGGGCCAGGCGATGTGCTTCTCCTCCGAGGAGGACCTGCGGGCGCTGCGGCGCAAGGTGGACGCGATGTGGGCGCTGGGCGTGCGCTCCTTCCAGTTGCAGTTCCAGGACGTCAGCTACGACGAATGGCACTGCGACGCCGACGAGGAGACCTTCGGCACCGGTCCGCAGGCCGCCGCCAAGGCCCAGGCCCGGGTCGCCAACGCGCTCGCCGATCACCTCCGCCGTCGGTACCCGGACTCCGCTCCGCTGTCGCTGATGCCGACCGAGTACTACCAGGACGGCGCCACGGCGTACCGCGGCGCGCTGGCCGATGCGCTCGGCGACCGGGTCGAGGTGGCCTGGACCGGCGTCGGGGTGGTCCCGCGGACCATCACCGGCGGGGAGCTCGCAACCGCCCGGCAGGCGTTCGGGCACCCGCTGGTGACCATGGACAACTATCCGGTCAACGACTACGCCCAGGACCGGATCTTCCTCGGCCCGTACCGCGGCCGCGAGCCGGCCGTCGCCACCGGCTCGACGGCGCTGCTGGCCAACGCCATGGAGCAGCCGCTGGCCTCCCGCATCCCGCTGTTCACCGCCGCCGACTTCGCGTGGAACCCGCGCGACTACCGCCCGGCCGAGTCGTGGGACGCGGCCATCGACGATCTGGCGGGCGGCGATCCGCGGGCCCGCGCCGCGCTCCGCGCGCTCGCCGGCAACACCGCCTCGTCCCTGCTCGACAAGGACGAGTCGGGGTACCTCCAGCCGCTGATCGACCGCTTCTGGAAGACCCGTGAGACCGCGGTCAACGGGGGCCGGCCCGGCACGGACGAGGACTACGTCAGGGCGGCCGGGGCGCTGCACGCCGCCTTCCACGCCATGAGCACCGCCCCCAAGGACCTCACCTCCGATCTGGCCGCCGAAATACGGCCCTGGGCCGAGCAGTTGGCCCGCTACGGCCGGGCCGGCGAACGGGCCGTGGACACCCTGCTGGCGCAGGCCCGGGACGACGGTGACACCGCCTGGTCCGCACAGCGCACGGTGCAGCAGCTGCGCCGGCAGATCGGGAACAGCCCGGTGACCGTCGGCAAGGGCGTCCTCACCCCGTTCCTGGACCGGGCGATGACCGAGGCCGACGCCTGGACCGGCGCCCGCGGCGACGCCCCGCGCCCCACCGAGGGCGCCGAGCCGACATCCCTGACCGTGCCCTTCGGGCGGACCCGCCCGCTGACCGCGGTCACCGCGCTGACCGACCCCGGCCCGTCCGCGGGCGCGGTCTCGGTGGAGGCGCACGTCCCCGGCGAGGGCTGGCGCCGCCTGGACCGGCTCTCCCCGACCGGCTGGACGGAGTCCCGCACGTCCCGGCTGCATGCCGATGCGGTGCGGCTGACCTGGGCCAACGGCGCGGACGCCCCGTCCGTGCACGCACTCACCCCCTGGTTCGGCGACACCGCGCCGGCCGGGCTGGAACTCGCCCGCAAGGAGTCGGACGCGCAGACCGGCGGCACGGCGACGGTCGACGCCCGGGTCTTCTCCCGCCGCCCCGACGACGTCCACGAGAAGCTGACGGTCAAGGCGCCCAAGGGCTTCACCGTGCACGCGCCCAAGGAGGTCACCGCCCCGCGAGGCGGCACCGCCATGGTCCGGATCTCCGTGGACGTCCCCGCCTCGGCGCCCTCCGGGACGTACGACATCCCGGTCTCCCTCGGCGGCGAAGAGCAGACGCTGACCGTACGCGCCTACCCGCGCACCGGCGGCAAGGACCTGGCGCGCGGCACGGTCACCACCTCGTCCGGGGACGAGACCGCCGCCTTCCCGGCCTCCGCGGCCACCGACGGCGATCCCAGGACGCGCTGGTCCTCCCCCGCCGACGACGGCGCCTGGCTCCAGTTCGCGCTGGCCCGCCCGACCCGCCTCGGCCAGCTCGTCCTGAACTGGCAGGACGCCTACGCGGCCCGCTACCGCATCCAGGTCTCCGCGGACGGCCGCAGCTGGCGCACGGCGGCCACGGTGCGGGACGGCAAGGGGGGCCGCGAATCGGTCAGGATGGACGCGAAGGACGTGCGGTTCGTCCGCGTGCAGGGGGAGAAGCGGGCGACGGCGTTCGGCTACTCGCTGTGGTCGGTCGAGGCGTATGCGGTCGAGGACCGTGGGTGACCGATCGCGGTGCGCGCGCCGTGCGAGCGGGCGCTCGTCCCGCCCGCACGGCCAGGAATGATCTCGCCGCCACGGCGATCAGCCGCGACGGCGAGGGGGGACGGACGGCCCGGCCCGGACGTACGAAGGCCCGGTCTACGCCGATACGGCGTCGATCCGGGCCAACGCGTCATCCGCGCCGTACGGCTGCAAGTAGGGCAGCCAGCGCGGGTCGCGATGGCCCGTGCCGATGATCCGCCACGCCAGTCCGGACGGCGGGGCGGGTTGATGGCGCAGTCGCCAGCCGATCTCGGCGACATGACGGTCGGCCTTGACGTGGTTGCAGCGCCGGCAGGCGGCGACGACGTTCTCCCAGGTGTGCTGACCTCCACGGCTGCGCGGGATGACGTGGTCGACGCTGGTTGCGACGCCACCGCAGTACATACAGCGCCCGCCGTCACGGGCGAACAGCGCCCGGCGGGTCAGGGGCACGGGGCCACGAAAGGGCACCCGCACAAACCGCTTCAAGCGGACGACGCTCGGAGCGGGGATCACACGGGTCGCGCTGTGCATAAGGGCGCCGGACTCCTCAAGGCTCACAGCCTTCTCATTGAGGACGAGGATGAGCGCGCGGCGGAGCGGTACGACGCCGAGCGGCTCGTACGACGCATTGAGGACCAGGACATGCGGCACGGGTGCCTCCTTGTACGCCGGCGGCGCGTGGCTCGCGCCGGGACGATCTCCCCACAGTGTCCCCCGGTGCCTGGTCGGAGCGCCACCATCACCGAGTAACGGGCCGGAGGTGTTTTCCACCACACCCCCACACGTCCCTCCAGATACGGCTCATTCCGGCCCCCTGGGGACCTCCCGTCTCGAACACGGGCGCGGCCCGCCCCCGTTGCCCCGTTAGTGTGGTGAATCTGCCCGGTTGCCGACGTCCCGCCCACGGTTCCCGGGTCTGCTGTCCCACACGGAAGGTTCGACTGTGTTCTGGTCCGCTTCGTCGGTCGCCACCGCGCCCCTGGGCGCCGCCGCACCCGACTCAACCGGTCCGACCTCGCTCGACGAGGCCACGAAGAAGGCCACCAACGCCGCCGGCTGGGTGCAGGAGAACTGGGGGACGTGGCTCACGTCCGGCCTGCAGATCTTGCTGATCATCGTGATCGCGGTGGTGCTCCGGCATGTGATACGCCGCACGATCACCAAGCTCATCGAGCGGATGAACCGCACCGCGGCCGCCGCCCAGGGCACCGCGCTGGGCGGTCTGCTCGTCAACGCCGAGCGCCGCCGGCAGCGCTCGGAGGCCATCGGCTCGGTGCTGCGCAGCGTCGCGTCCTTTGTGATCATGGGCACGGCGGCGCTGACGGTGCTGTCCGTCCTCCAGATCAATCTGGCACCGTTGCTGGCGAGCGCCGGTGTGGCCGGTGTCGCCATCGGCTTCGGCGCCCGCAACCTCGTCACCGACTTCCTCTCCGGCGTCTTCATGATCCTTGAGGACCAGTACGGCGTCGGCGACGAGATCGACGCGGGCGTGGCCTCCGGCACGGTCATCGAGGTCGGCCTGCGGGTCACCAAGCTGCGCGGCGCCAACGGCGCGATCTGGTACATCCGCAACGGCGAGGTCAAGCGGATCGGCAACCTCAGCCAGGGCTGGTCCACGGCGAGCGTGGACGTCGTCATCGCCGCCGACCAGGACCTGGTGCGGGCCCGCGACACCATCACCGCCGCCGGCGAGGAGATGTCCAAGGCCGAGCCCTGGAACGAGCAGCTGTGGGAGCCGGTGGAGGTGCTCGGCCTCAGCGAGGTGCACCTGGAAACGGTCACCATCAGCGTCTCGGCCAAGACCATGCCCGGCAAGTCGGCCGGCGTGGAGCGCGAGCTGCGCTGGCGCATCAAGCGCGCCCTGGACGCCGCCGGTGTCCACCTCGCCCCGCGCCCGGAGCCGGAGGACGCGGTGCAGGTCGCCGCCGACCCCACCTCCGGCGTGGCGGCGCCCTCGGCGCTCAACAACCCGACGTCGCCGCAGTCGCAGGCGACCGAGCCGATCTCGGCGCCGTCGAAGCTGGGGAAGTAGTCAAGGCCGGTGAAGTAGGGAAAGCAGCCGGCCGCGGACGATCAGGAGCCGTCCACGGCCCGGACCGGTGAGGGGCGTACCGCGCAAACGCGGTACGCCCCTCCCTTTCGTCTCCCTTTCGCCTTCGTCTCCCTTTCGTCGCGGCGGGTGTCCCGCTCGTCGTGCCGATGCCTCCGAGCGGGCAACTCGCCCCGTCCCACCCATTGACGCCGCCGTGACCCGCGGCCTACCTTCCTGTTCATCGATTGGAAAGTTTCTTAACAGATGCGCGGCGGTCATCCGGATCGGCCGCCGCCGGTGAACGGGGTGACGGTCATGGCCGGTGGGCAGGGAGCGCAGGGGACCCCGGGGACGCCACGGGTGTTGCGGGCCATGAACGACCGGGCCGCGCTCGACCTGCTGGTGTCGCAGGGCCCGCTGACCCGCACCCGGATCGGGGAGCTGACCGGGCTGTCCAAGCCCACCGCCTCCCAGCTCCTGGCGCGGCTGGAGGCCGCGGGCCTGGTGCGGACGACCGGGAACGTCACCGGGCGCCCGGGCCCCAACGCACAGCTCTACGAGATCAACCCGATGGCCGCGCACGTCGCGGCGCTCGCCGTCGACCAGCTCGGGATCACCGCCGCGGTCGCGGACGTCACCGGGCAGGTGCTCGGGGAGGAGCGGGTCGACACCGACGCCGTCGCCGAGGACGTGCCCAACAGGACCGCGGAGCTGGTCGCCAAGGCCGTCGACGGGGCACTGGCCAAGGCCGGGCTGGGGCGCGAGCAGCTGCACGGGGCGGTGATCGGCACGCCCGGCGCGCTGGACCCGCAGACCGGCCGGCTGCGCTACGCACCGCACCTGCCCGGCTGGCACTCGCGGGCGCTGAAGGAGGAGCTGGCCGAGGTGCTGGGCACCCCGATCACCATCGAGAACGACGTGAACCTGGCGGCGGTCGCCGAGCAGTACGACGGCGCCGCCCAGGACTTCGACGACTTCGTGCTGGTGTGGGCGGACGAGGGCGTCGGCGCGGCCATCGTGCTCGGCGGGCGGCTGCTGCGCGGGGCCACCGGCGGTGCGGGGGAGATCGGCTACATGCCGCTGCCCGGGGCGCCGTTGGCCCGCGACGGCGACCGCAGCGCCGCCCGGCCGGACGCCGGCGGCGGCTTCCAGCGGCTGGTCGGCTCGCCGAGCGTGATCGAGCTGGCCCGGGAGTACGGGGCCGGCGACGTCCGTACCGTCGACGAGGCGCTGGACCGGGCCGACGTACGGGAGGAGGTCGCCCGGCGGTTGGCGACCGGGCTGGCGGCCGTCGTCGCGGTCGTCGACCCGCGGCTGGTGGTGCTCTCCGGGGAGGTTCCGCAGGCCGGTGGGGAGGCGCTGCGCGCCCTGGTCGAGGAGGAGTTCACCGGACTCGCGCTGCCCCGTCCCGCACTGCGGCTCAGCCATATCGACGGCAATCCGATCCTCATCGGCGCACTGCGGACGGCGCTCGCCCAGGCCCGCGACGCGGTGTTCGACACCTCGGGCTGACCGCCGCTGCCCGGCCCCCTCGCCGGCTGCCACCTCCCGGCGCGTCACGTCCCGACCTCCTCCGCCGTAAAGGAAGTCCGCCATGTCGTTTTCGCGTCTGTGCCTCCGGATGTCCGCGGCGCTGGCCGGTGCCGGGCTGTTCCTCGCGGGCTGCGCCCATCCGAGCGTGGGCAGCGACCGCGACGATCCGACCGAGCCGGTCACGCTCACCTTCTGGCACGGCTGGTCGACTCCGGGCGAGACGAAGGCCGTCCAGGACAGCATCGCCCGCTTCGAGCGGCTCCACCGCAACATCACGGTGAAGGTGGTGCCCAACGTCACCGACGAGACGATGAACCAGGCGCTGCGGGCCGGCGGGGACGATGCGCCCGATGTGGTCTCGTCCTTCACCACCAACAACGTCGGGCAGTACTGCTCGTCGGGGATGTGGGCGGACCTCGATCCGTTCCTGGAGAAGACCGGGGTGGACAAGGCGCAGGTCTTCCCCAAAACCCTGCTGGACTACACCCGTTACCGGGGCGAGCAGTGCGCGCTGCCGTTGCTCGCCGATTCCTACGGGCTCTACTACAACAAGGACGCGTTCCGGAGAGCCGGGATCAGCCGACCGCCGCACACCATGTCCGAGCTGAAACGGGACGCCGTCAAACTCACCCGGCGCGCCGCGGACGGCTCGTACCGGCAGGTGGGTTTCATGCCCGACTTCCGGCTCTACCAGAACAGTCCGGACCGGATGTTCGCCCAGTGGGGACCGACGTACTTCGACGCCCGGGGAAAGGCCCGGCTGGCCGAGGACCCGGCGAGCAGGGAATTCTTCGCCACCACCCGCGCCCTGATCGACGCACAGGGCGGCTACGGCCCGCTGGAGAGGTTCCGCACCACCTTCGGCGACGAGATGTCCTCGCAGAACGCCTTCCTCACACAGAAGCTGGCCATGCACATGGACGGCGAGTGGCGCGGGTTGATGCTCCGGCAGTCGAAGGCGGGGTTCGCCTGGGGCACCGCACCGATGCCGGTGCCCGACGACCAGGCCGACAGCTACGGGCGGGGCTACCTCACCGGGACCGTGGTCGGCATCGCGCACAGCAGCCGGCACCAGAACGCGGCCTGGGAGCTGGTGAAGTTCCTGACCGTGAACACCGATCAGGTGGTCCGGTTCGCCAATGACATCCACAACGTGCCCTCCACGAAGGCGGCGTTGGCCTCGCCGAAGCTGGACCCCGATCCGACGTTCCGCACCTTCCTCGACATCGCGCAGAACCCGCACAGCGTCGCCCTGCCGCCGTCCGTCAACGGCGGGCAGTACGTCACCGCGCTACAGGACTTCTCCTACGACGTGGAAGCCGGAAAGGTCCCTGATCTCGCCAAGGGTCTGCGCGCACTCGACGCCCAGATCGACGCCGACAACCTCCAGTCCCAGAACTGACGCCGAGCATCCCGCGTTCCGCATTCCGCCCGAGCACCGGCCCCGAGAATCGACGGAGAACCGCCATGGCTGCCCTCACCCCCGCGCCGGTGCCCACGCCGGCGCCGGCTCCCGCGCTGCGTCGCAAACGCACCCGCGAACGGCTGCGCACCCTCGGCTTCCTCTCGCCCTGGCTCATCGGCTTCTCGGTCTTCTTCGGCTATCCGCTGATCGCCACCGTCTACTTCTCCTTCATGCGCTACAACCAGATCGAACCGCCCGATTTCGTGGGGCTGCGGAACTGGACCTATGTGCTGACGCAGATGCCGTTGTTCGGGCCCGCACTGTGGAACACGCTGTGGCTGGTCGTGGTGATGGTCGCCCTGCGGGTGGTGTTCGGCCTGGGCATCGGGCTGCTCGTCACCAAGATCAAAACGGGCGCCGGGTTCTTCCGCACCGCGTTCTACGTGCCGTACCTGGCGCCGCCGGTGGCCGCCACCGTCGCCTTCGTCTTCCTCCTCAACCCCGGCACCGGCCCCGTGAACGAGATCCTCGGGGCGGTCGGCATCCCCGCGCCGTCCTGGTTCAACGACCCGCACTGGGCGAAGCCGTCCCTGGTGATGCTGTCGCTGTGGGGCATCGGCGACCTGATGGTGATCTTCATGGCGGCGCTACTGGACGTGCCCAGGGAGCAGTACGAGGCCGCCGAGCTGGACGGGGCCGGCGCCTGGGCGAGGTTCCGCTACGTCACCTGGCCGTCGCTCACCCCTATCGTGATGTTCGCGGTGGTCACCGGCGTCGTCCAGACCATGCAGTACTACACCCAGGCGCTGGTCGCCGGGAAGCTCGCCTCCGGCGTCTCCATCGGCCCCGGCACCGTCATCCAGCCCGGCTACCCGGACCACTCCACCCTCACCGTCCCACAGCTCGTCTACGCGCTGGGCTTCCAGAACTTCAACACCGGCGCGGCGTGCGCGCTCTCGCTCGTGCTCTTCGTCCTCGCCCTGGCCGTCACCACCCTGCTGATGCGCAAGCGCGCCGGCCTGCTCGCGACGGAGGACTGATCCGAGATGACCGGCACCACGCTCACCGCCCGCCGAGCCCCGGCCCGTTCCGGCACCGCCGGCGACCCGGCCAACCGCGCCCGCGCCCGCCGCACCCGGCTGCTGCACTGGATCGCCGTACACTCCGTCGCCGTCGCCGCCGCCCTCTTCTTCCTACTGCCTTTCGTCTTCGTCTTCCTGACCTCCCTGATGAGCGACGACCAGGCGATGAGCGGCGAGCTGTGGCCGCACACATGGCACTGGTCCAACTACGTCACCGTCGTCGAGACCCCCGGGTTCCTGGACTGGTGGAAGAACTCCCTGCTGTACGCGGGCCTGGGCACCCTCCTCACGGTCTGCTCGGCCGTCCCGGTCGCCTATGCGCTGGCCTCGTTCCGCTTCCGCGGGCGCCGCACCGCGATGATCCTGGTCATCTCGACGATGATGCTGCCACCGCAGGTCATCGTGATCCCGATGTACCTGGTCTGGGCGCAGCAGCTGCACCTGGCGGGCTCGCTGTGGCCGCTGATCATCCCGATGGCGTTCGGCGACGCCTACTCCGTCTTCCTTCTGCGACAGTTCCTGTTGACGATCCCTCAGGAGTACCTCGAATCCGCGAAGGTCGACGGCTGCGGTTCGTTGCGCACCCTGCTGAGGATCGTGGTGCCGATGGCCCGGCCGGGCATCGCCGCCATCTCCCTCTTCCAGTTCTTCTACTGCTGGAACGACTACTTCGGCCCGCAGGTCTACGCCGCGCAGAACCCCGCCGCCTGGACGCTCTCCTACGGCCTGGAGTCCTTCAAGAGCGCCCACAGCGTCAACTGGAACCTGACCATGGCGGCAACACTTCTGGTCATGGCGCCGGTCGTCATCGTCTTCTTCTTCGCACAGAAAGCCTTCGTCGAAGGCGTCACCCTCACCGGAGTAAAGGGCTGATTCAGCATGCTGCCGTCCCCCCAAGGACGATCCCCGCGCCCCCGCGTCAAACTCGCCGTGGTCGGCGGCGGCTCGACCTACACCCCCGAACTCATCGACGGATTCGCCCGGCTGCGTGACGTCCTGCCGCTGGCGGAGCTCGTCCTGATCGACCCGGCACCGGACCGACTGGAGAGGGTGGGCGCCCTGGCCCGCCGGATCTTCGCCAAGCAGGGCCACCCGGGCACGATCTCCTGGACCGACGACCTGGACGCCGGGATCGACGGCGCCGACGCCGTCCTGTTGCAGCTGCGGGTCGGCGGGCAAGCCGCCCGCAACCAGGACGAGACCTGGCCGCTGGAGTGCGGCTGCGTCGGCCAGGAGACCACCGGTGCCGGCGGCCTCGCCAAGGCGCTGCGCACCGTGCCCGTCGTCCTGGACATCGCCGAACGGGTGCGCCGCCGCAACCCCGAGGCCTGGATCGTCGACTTCACCAACCCCGTCGGTATCGTCACCCGAGCGCTGCTCACCCACGGCCACAAGGCCGTCGGCCTGTGCAACGTCGCGATCGGCTTCCAGCGCAAGTTCGCGAAGCTGCTGGGCGTCTCCCCCGACCGGGTGGAGCTGGAGCACATCGGCCTCAACCACCTCACCTGGGAGCGGTCCGTCCGCGTCGCCGGCGAGGACGTCCTTCCCCGGCTCCTCGCCGAACACGGCGACGCCATCGCCGACGACCTGCACATGCCGCGCCCGCTGCTCGACCGTCTCGGCACCGTGCCCTCCTATTACCTGCGCTACTACTACCAACACGACGCGGTGGTGGAGGAGTTGCGCAGCAAGCCCTCCCGCGCCGCCGAGGTCGCCGCCATCGAGCAGCAGCTCCTCGGCCTCTACGCCGACCCCGCCCTCGACGAGAAGCCGGAGCTCCTCGCGCGGCGCGGCGGCGCCTTCTACTCCGAGGCCGCCGTGGCACTCACCTCCTCCCTGCTCGGCGACACCGGCGACACCCAGGTCGTCAACACCCTCAACAACGGGACCCTGCCCTTCCTCCCCGACGACGCGGTGATCGAGGTCCCGGCGGCGGTGGGTGCCGCCGGCCCCACCCCCCTCCCCGTACGCTCTCTGGAGCCCCTCTACGCCGGCCTGATCGCCCATGTCACCGGCTATGAGCAACTGGCTCTGGAGGCGGCCCTGAAGGGCGGCCGGGACCGGGTCTTCTCCGCCCTCCTCGCACACCCCCTCATCGGCCAGATCGACGACGCGGACCGGCTCACCGACCAGCTGATCGCGCACAACCGGGAGCACCTCACGTGGGCCTGACCGGCACGGCGCTCGCCATCGACGCGGGCAACAGCAAGACCGACGTGGCGCTCGTGACCACGGACGGCAGACTGCTCGGGACCGCCCGCGGCGGCGGCTTCCAACCCTCGGTGGTGGGCGCCGGCCGCGCGGTCGACGCCCTGGCACCGCTGGTGGACGCGACCCTCGCCCAGGCCGCGCTGACCGGCCCCGTCGACCATCTCTCCGCCTTCCTCGCCAACGCCGACCTCCCCGCCGAGGAGACGGTGCTCACCACCGAGCTCACCGGCCGCGGCTGGGCGCGCACGGTCTCCGTCCGCAACGACACCTTCGCCCTGCTCAGGGCCGGACTGCCGGACGACGGGGAGCCGGTGGGCGTCGCCGTGGTGTGCGGGGCCGGCATCAACTGCGCCGGCCTCGGCCACCACGGAGCCACCGCCCGCTTCCCCTCCGTCGGCCGGATCTCCGGCGACTGGGGCGGCGGCTCCCACCTCGCCGACGAGGCCCTGTGGTCCGCGGCGCGCGCCGCGGACGGCCGTGGCGACCCGACCGACCTGGCCCGCGTCCTCCCCGCCCACTTCGGCCTGACGACCATGGGCGAGCTGATCGAGGCACTCCACCTCCAGGGCATCCCCGACCACCGCCGCCATGAACTGGCCCCGGTCCTCTTCGCCGTTGCGGCCGCCGGGGACCCGATGGCCCGCGCCATCGTCGCCCGCCAGGCCGAGGAGATCGTCCTGATGGCCACCGTCGCCCTCCAGCGCCTCGACCTCCTCGCCGAGCCCACTCCCGTGGTCCTCGGCGGCGGCGTGCTCGCGGCCCGCCACCCCCTCCTCCACGACCGTGTCCTGCACCTCCTCTCCGAACGAGCCCCGAAGGCGGTCCCCCAGGTCGTCACCGCACCCCCGGTGCTGGGCGCGGCCCTCGACGCGCTGGACCGGGCGGGCGCGGAGCCGGGGGCCGCTGCCCGACTGAGGGGCGCGTGGGCGTAGCCCCGGTGCCTGCCGGACCTGGCACCTGGCACCTGGCACCTGGCACCTGGCACCTGGCACCTGGCGGGCCCGTACCCACCGGCCCCAAGGCAAACCCCTGGACGGCCACGCCACGCCCCCCCGCGGCCACCGTCGCTCAGCCGACCAGCACGCTGTCCCCGGTCCTGGTCTCCGTGCGCTCGCCCGGCGCGAGGACGACGACCGGCGGCGGGGCGTGGGCCGGTGCCGCGGCGGGCGCATGGTGGTTGCGCTCCGTGATGATGGTGATGTGCTGGTCGGTGTCGTTGACGACGAGGGTGGCGGAGCCGTCGATCCCGTGGTCGAGGGGGTAGCTGCCGCCGCCGGGGTCGATGTAGGTGGTACCGCCGATCGTCAGGAAGCCCCTGGCCGAGGCGGATGTGAGGGCGCCCGGGGCGCCTCGGGACGGGGCGGCCGTGAGGGGGCCGAGGAGTTTCGCCATGCGGCGCATGCTGGGTACCTCCGCTTCGTGGGGCGTGGACGGGCCCACGCCGTTCGTTGTGACGGGTGTCGGTTTCAAGGTCGACCTTCGTCACTCAGAGTAATTGAAGGAGGGTGGGCCTGGCAGGGCGCACGGGAGTGAAAAAGAGGGCGCGCGCCCCGCGGAACACGCCAGGTCGTTCCGTCGCGGGACGGTCGCCGCCGCCCCGCGGCCGGTCAGTCGTCGAGCGGCAGGGCGAGATCGCGCACGTGGCCGGCGAGGAGGAGGACCGCGGCGTCGACGGCGGCCTGCGGGTCCTGGGCGCGGATGGCGTCGGTGAGACGGGCGTGCGGGTCGGTGGCGGCCGCGGTCGCGGTGTCCAGGCAGGCGGCGCGGCGGAGTTCCGCACGCAGCGCGGCGCTGAGCGAGCGGTAGATGTCGGCGAGGACGGGGTTGGCCCCGGCCTCGGCGACCAGGACGTGGAACTCGGCGTCCGCGGCGATGAAGGCATCGGTGTCGTGCGCGGCGAGCGCGGCCTTGCGGCGGTCCAGCGCGGCCTCGATGCCGGCGAGTTGGGCATCCGTGCGGTGCTTGGCGGCCTGCCGGGCGGCGACCACGTCGAGGCCCTGGCGGATCTGGGTGACATGGGTGAGTTCGGCGCGCTCCAAGCGGCGGCGGAGGGCGACCGCGCTGTCGTCGTCGGAGATCACGAACGTGCCGTCGCCCTGCCGGGGTTCGAGGAGCCCGGTGTGGACGAGGGAGCGGACGGCCTCACGGACCGAGGCCCGGCTCACCCCGAGGGTCTCGGAGAGGGCGCTCTCGGGCGGGATACGGCTGCCCACCGGCCAGGTGCCGTTCACGATCTGGGCGCGGATCTCGTCGGTCGCGATCTCCACGAGCGACACCCTGCCCTTGCGGACCGATCGCACGAGATCACGCTCCCTTCCGTGGCCGTGTCACCCGGTGCCCGTGTCAGCCGGTGCCCGGGGTCACCTGATGTCTGATGACTATGCGGTCACTGTAATGCCGCGCGTGCCGGCGCGGACCGCCCGCGCGCGCCCGCGCCCCGGACCGCCCCGCGGATCGCGATCCGAACAAGATCGGGTCAATAGCGGTGTGCGTGTCAGTGGCGGCGGACATACTGCTGCCCATGCACCGGTCCTTGTCGTGAGCGCTCTCGGGCGTCCGGCGCCGCGGCCGGACCCTCAGTTGGCAACCAGGGGGAGGTTCTGTGTCGTCCGTGTCGACCAGCCCGGTGTCCACCGGCTCGGCGTCGACCAGCAGCGTGACACTGCCCGCCGCGGGGCGCCGGCCGGCCTGGGTCGAGGGGCTGGACGACCTGCGGGCCGCGGCGACGACCGAACCGGGCCGGCTGCGGGTGATCGGTGCCGTACTCGCACTCCTGGTGGTGGTGTTCGGCGCGGCCACGGCCTGGCAGGTCACGGACCGGGCGACGGCCGCGGACGACGTCGTGGAGCGCAGCCAGCCGCTGACCACGGACGCGGCCAGCATCTACCGGTCGCTGGCGGACGCGGACACCACGGCCGCCGGCGGGTTCCTCGCGGGGGTGGAGGGCAGCAAGGCGACCCGCGAGCGCTACGACCGCGACATCGCGACGGCGGCCGACCTGCTGACCAAGGCCGCGCAGAGCACCCGGGGTCCGGACGGCGCGGGCGAGCAGATCGCCCGTCTCAACCGCCAGCTGCCCCGCTACACGGGCCTGGTCGAGACGGCGCGGGCGAACAACCGCCAGGGACTGCCGCTCGGCGGCGCGTACCTGCGGTATGCGAACGAGCGGATGCGTACGGAACTTCTGCCGGCGGCACGCGCGTTGTACGAGGCGGAGACCGAACGGCTCGCCGCGGACTACGACGACGCCACGGCCCGGCCGTGGTTCGCGCTGGGGGCGGGCGTCGTGGCGCTCGGCGCGCTGGGGTGGGCGCAGCGGCGGCACTACCGGCGCACCAACCGGGTGTTCAACCGCGGTCTGCTGGCCGCCACGGCCGGTTCCGTCGCGGTGTTGATGTGGCTGGTGGTGGGGCAAACGGTGGCGCGTACGGGACTGACGGAGTCGTACGAGCACGGTGCCCGGTCGCTGCGGGTGCTCAACGAGGCGCGGATCGATGCCCTACAGGCGCGCGGGGACGAGAACCTGACGCTGGTGGCGCGCGGTGCGGTGCTCACGGGCGACCAACAGGATTTCTACGAGGTCGGTTTCCGTACCGGGATGAAGGATCTGGTGGGGACGGGCGATCATGGTGCGGCAGCCGCGAAGGGCCGGCTGGGGGCGGCGCTGGCGCTGGCCGACGACGAGGCGGGGCGGGGCCCGGTGCGCGAGGCGCTGACACAGGTACGGCAGTGGCAGGCACGGCACGCCCAGGCGCGGGCGGCGGACGACAGGGGCGACTACGAACGGGCGCTGAAGAAGGTGATCGGCGCGGACGGCTCCACCGGGGAGTCGTTCGACCGGGTGGCGGCCGGGTTGCAGGCGGCGCTGGTGCACGAGCAGGAGGAGTTCCGGTCGGCGGCGGACGACGGGCGCGGGGCGCTGGGCGGACTGCCGGTGGGCGCCGGGGTGCTGGCGGCGCTGGCCGCGGTCGGCGCGGTGCTGGGGATCGGCCGCAGGCTGGCGGAGTACCGGTGATGGGGCCCGGGGAGGGGGACATGAGGATGCGCGCGCGAGGGCTGATGAATCTGCGTGCCGTCCTGGCGCCGGTCGCGTCGGGGATGTCCGTGATGGCGGCGGCTGCGGCCGTTCTGGTGCCGACGCTGGGCAGCGACGCCGACGACGGGGCCGGCCGCGGCGGTGCGTCCGCGCCGCCGGCGACGCACCGCACCTACGGGCCGGGGGTGGCGGCCACACCGACGGCGGCCCGGTGCACCGAGCGCACCGCGGCGGAGAGCCTGCGGCCGTCGTCGGGCGAGGGCACGGCGGTGGCACGGATCAAGGAGAAGGGGCAACTGGTCGTCGGCGTCGACCAGAACACCTACCGGTGGGGGTACCGCAATCCGGCCACCGGCAAGCTGGAGGGCTTCGACATCGATCTGGCGCGGGCGATCGCCGAGGACATCCTGGGGCCGGACGCCAAGGTGGTCTTCAAGGCGGTGCCGACCAACCAGCGGATACCGGCCCTCCAGAAGCGCGCGGTCGACATGGTGGTGCGGACGATGACGATCAACTGTGCGCGCAAGCAGCAGGTGGCGTTCTCGACCTCGTACTTCCAGGCCGGGCAGCAGGTGTTGGCCCCCAAGTCGTCGGCGATCAAGGCGTTCGACGACTCGCTGCGCGGCAAGCGGGTGTGCACGGCCGCGGGGTCGACGGGCGAGGCGGAGCTGACGGCGCAGCGGCACGGCGCCGAGGTGCTCACGGTGCCCAACCAACTCGACTGCCTGGTACGGCTGCAACTGGGCCAGGCAGACGCCGTCGTCACGGACAACGCCCTGGCCGCGGCGCAGGCGGCGCAGGACCCCACGGTGCAGCTCAAGGGGAAGCCGTTCACGGACGAGTCGTACGGCGTCGCGATGAACAAGGACGACACGGATCTGGTGCGGCGGGTCAACAAGGTCCTGGACGACTACCGGGGCGGCGGGGCCGCCGGCAGCCCCTGGATGCAGGCCTACCGCAAGTGGCTGCGGGCCGACATGCCGGAGATATCGGGGCCGCCGTCGCCGGAGTACAGCGACTGACCGGCCGGTGTGGCCCACTCCGCCGCAGGACCGCCCCAAGGAGCGGAGCGGGAGACCGATCGCTCCCGCGCAGCGGCTCGATGGCGTTCACTATGAAGAGGCGGGAACGAGGAAGGGGAACGGGGACGAGCGGGAAGGGAACGGGGAAGAGGTAGCCGCAGGAGCCGACGCCGCAGCAGCCACTCGGTCGCAGCAATCGCCGTGCACCGTACGCGTATTGGAGAGGTGATCGATGGGGGTCCCTGGACCCGTCCCCGGTTCTCCGGGGAGTCCCGATGCCCCGGTGCTGGGCCGGGAGGAGGTGGACCGTGCCCTGGCGCGGCTCGGCGCCGAGTACGAGGCGATCGAGACGTCGCTGCTGGCACTACAGGACCACGCCGGGCGCCGGCTGCTGGAGGGCGCCGACCTGTCGGGCACCACCAAGGAGCGCTGGGCCGCCACCGAGCGCTCCATCGCGGTCCTGTGGTCGCTGTTCGACGCCTATACGGCGACGTTGGAGGCGGCGCGCGCGCTGCGGGCCCGGCACCGCTGGCCGAGCCCACAGGAGCTGGCGGAGCTGACGGAGCTGCTGCACGGCGAGTCGGTGACGGTGCCCGGCACGACCGCGGCGGGCGGTGGCCCGGAAGGCGGCCCGGCCCGGCGGACCGAGCGGTACACCCTGGAGGACCTCGTCGGGCGGATGAACGGGCTGTACGCGCGGTCGCTGGACGTGATCGTCGCCGCCGATGCGGTCTGGTCGGCGCTGCCGGCCCGGATAGACCTGCTCTCCGCCGAGCTGCAACGCACGCGGTCGCTGGCGCATTCGGTGGGGGTGCGGCCCGGCGAACACCCGGCGGGCGACGACCTGGAGCGGATCACGGACGAACTGCACCGGCTGCGCGCCCGGGTGATCGCCGATCCGTTGGCGTTCTGGGTGTCGTCGGCGGCGGGGAGTTCGGCGCCCGGCGGGGGCCGTCCGGACACCGCGCGCTACGACCGTGCGGCGCGGGCGCTGGAGGACATCCGGCGGGAGGTGGCGGCGGTGCTGGACGTCCGGCAGGACGCCGAGCGGCGGCTGATGCTGCTGCGCGACGTGCTGTCCCGCGCCGACCGCACGCTGACCGAGGCGCGGCAGGCCCGCGGCGAGGTGCTGGCGAAGATCGCCGCCTCGGAGGTGCCGGCGGTCAGCGGGCCGTCGACGGCGCTGCACGAGCAGCTGGCCGCCGCCGCGGAGTACCGCAGGCGCGCGCAGTGGCACCGCCTCTCGCCGCTGCTGGACAGCCTGGAGGATCGGGCCGAGGACGAACTCCACCGCGCCCGCGAGTCGTTGACGGCGGTGACCGCGCCGCTCGCGGTCCGCGCCGAACTGCGCGGCCGGCTGGACGCGTACAAGGCGAAGGTGGCGCGCCACGGCATGGCGGAGGACCCGCTGCTGACAGAGCGGTACGACGTGGCCCGCCGGATGCTGTGGAGCGCGCCGTGTGACCTGCGGGCGGCCGAGCACGCGGTGTGGCGCTATCAGCAGGCGGCGGCGGAGGCGATGGCCTCGCCGCCGCTGGAGGGTGAGGGGGATTCGTGACGGAGCGGGCCGGCGAGCGCTGCCAACGGCGGGAGTGCACGGGCAGCTACGAGGACGTCGGCGGCGGGGAGCGGTACTGCGACGTCTGCGGTCTGGCACCGGTGGTCTCGCCGGGCGGCCTGCTGTCCTCACCGCCGACGGGCCTGACCGGCCGGGCACCGGCGGGTGTCGCGTCGGGCCGCGATACGGCCGGGGCGCTGCTGACGGTCCCCTCCCCCGGCCCCGGTTCGGGCGGTACGTCGCGGTCCGCGCGCTCGGCACCGTCCCGGCGCTCGGTCTCCGGACGGCTGTCGCGGTCGCCGTCCGGCGGCGGGCCGACGCGCGGCAGGGCGGCGGTGTTGGTGCGCAGCGCGGGCAGCGGCGCGTCCTCCGGGTCGGCGCGCGGCCGGCTGGGCGCCGGCCTGGTGGCGGTGCCGCAGGTGCCGCGGCCCGATCCGCGGACGGCGGTACTGGAGCGTCCCGAGGTCCCGGAGCGCAAGCGGTTCTGTAGCCGCCTGGACTGCGGTGCGCCGGTGGGCCGTTCGCGCGGTGAGCTGGTGGGCCGCACGGAGGGGTTCTGCACCAAGTGCGGCCATCCGTACAGCTTCGTACCCAAACTGCGGCCCGGTGAGATGGTGCACGACCAGTACGAGGTCGTCGGCTGCCTGGCGCACGGCGGGCTGGGCTGGATCTACCTGGCGATGGACCACGCGGTCTCGGACCGCTGGGTGGTCCTCAAGGGGCTGCTGGACACCGGCGACGAGGAGGCGCTGTCGGTGGCGATGTCCGAGCGCCGCTTCCTCGCCGAGATCGAGCACTCCAACATCGTGCGGATCTACAACTTCGTGGAGCACCTCGACCGGGCCACGGGCAGCCTCGACGGCTACATCGTCATGGAGTACGTCGGCGGGAAGTCGCTCAAGGACCTCGCCAACGACCGGCGTACGCCCCAGGGGAGGCGCGATCCGCTGCCGGTCGATCAGGCCTGCGCCTACGGCATCGAGGCCCTGGAGGCGCTCGGGCACCTGCACAGCCGGGGCTTCCTGTACTGCGACTTCAAGGTCGACAACGCCATCCAGCAGCACGACCAGCTCAAGCTGATCGACATGGGCGCGGTGCGCCGGATGGACGACCACGAGAGCCCGATCTACGGCACGATCGGCTACCAGGCGCCGGAGATCGCCGAGCTGGGCGCGTCGGTCTCCTCCGACCTGTACACGGTCGCGCGCACCCTCGCCGTCCTCACCTTCGACTTCCAGGGCTACACCAACGTCTTCGCGGACTCCCTGCCCGACCCCGACAACATCGAGGTGTTCCGCACCTACGAGTCCTTCTACCGGCTGCTGGTGCGCGCCACGGACCCGGACCGGGAGCGCCGGTTCGGCTCCGCGGAGGAGATGGCCGAGCAGCTGACCGGCGTGCTGCGGGAGGTGGTGGCGCTCCAGTCGGGCGAGCCGCGGCCGGCCCTGTCGACGCTCTTCGGGCCCGAGCTGCGCGCCGTGGACACCGAGGTGCTGGCTCCCCAGGAGGGGGACAGTTCGCTGCTGGGAGCCCGCGGGGCGGCGGTGCGCCCCGCGGGCGCGGAGTACTGCGGTCCTGGCGGTCCTGGCGGTCACGGCGGTCACGGCGGTCCGGTGCTGCGCCCCCTGGACGTCGCCGGGGCCGCCCTCGCCCTGCCGGTGCCACGGGTGGATCCGACCGATCCGAACGCCGGGTTGCTCGCCGGGCTGCTGACCGCCGCCCCCGCCGAACTGCTCGCCGCGCTGCGCTCGGCGCCCACCGGCTCGCTGGAGGTCCGGCTGCGGGAGCTGCGCGCCCACCTGGAGACGGGTGACGGCACGGCGGCGCGGGCGGTGCTGGAGGCGATCGCGGCGGAGCCCGCCGAGCCGTGGTCGGGCACGGGGCACGGCGGCGCCGGGGCGTGCGGAGCCGACTGGCGGGTGGTGTGGCACCGCGGCCTGGTGGCGCTGGCGACGGCGGACCTCGAAGGCGCCGCGCTGGCCTTCGACGCGGCCTACGACGCCTTCCCCGGCGAGCCGGCGCCCAAGCTGGCCCTGGGCGTCTGCGCGGAGTTGCTGGACCAGTTGGACAATGCGGTGGAGTACTACCGCCTGGTGTGGGCGGCCGACCGCAGCTATGTCAGCGCCGCGTTCGGACTGGCCCGGGTGCGGCTCGCGGCGGGCGACCGCACGGGCGCGGTCGAGGCGCTGGAGTCCGTACCGGAGTCGTCCATCCACTACACCGCGGCGCGGATCGCGGCGGTGCGCGCCCGACTGCGGCAGCGCCCGCCGGACGATCCGCTGCTGCCGGACCTGCGGGCGGCCGCCCAACAGGTCGAGGCCCTGGCGGACTTCGGGTTGGACGCCGAGCGCCGGGAGCACCTCACCGCCGAGGTACTGGGCAGCGCCCTGGACTGGGTACTCTCCGGGAGCCACGGCGCGACGGCGGAGGGCGAAGGACGCGGGCACGGGCGGCCGGCGCTGCTCGGCAGCCCGCTGGACGAGCGCGGCCTGCGCTTCGGCCTGGAGCGGTCGTACCGACTGCTGGCACGGCTGGCGCAGCGTGGCGAGAGAAGGATCGAGCTGGTGGAACGGGCCAACCGCTTCCGCCCCAGGACGTGGGTGTGACATGGGTGTGACTGGGCCGTCCCGGTGTACGGGGTGCGGTGAACCGCTCGGTGCGGGGGACAAGTTCTGCGGCCGGTGTGGAGCCGCGTCGCTGACGCCGGGGTACGCGGTGTCGCCGGCGTACGGGGCGGCCGCCGCGCCGCCGGTACCGCCGCTGCCGCCGAGGCCTCCGGTACCGCCTGCGCCTCCGGCACCTCCGGCGATGCCCGCAGCGGCACCGCCCGCAGCGGCCGCGGCCGTCCGGCCGGCCGGCCCGGTGGGGCCGGTGGGGCCCCCGCCGCCGGATCCGGGGACCCGTCTGCCGGACGGGGACGACATCGCTCCGCCGGTGCCGGGCGGTGCCCCGGCGGCGCCGTCCGGCCCCGCGGCGGCGGACGGGGCGCAGCCGCCCGCCGACCCCCGGGTCGCCGGATACGAGGTGGTCGCCGACGCAGCGGCGGAGGCGGCGGCCCGGTCCGCGGCGGAGCCCGCGGAGCCGGTCGCGGCGGCGGAGGCGACCGACGCCTCCGTCGAGGACTCCGCGGTCTGCGCCGTGTGTCGCTCCGGTGCGGTGGACGTGGACGGCCACTGCGAGCGGTGCGGCCACGCCCGGCCCCGGCAACGCGACCACATGGAGCGCGAGTTGGCGGGGATGGCGGCGGTCAGCGACCGGGGCCACCGCCACCACCGCAACGAGGACTTCTTCGCGCTCCGGGCCACCGCGCTGCCCGACGGTTCGCCCGCGGTGATCGCGGTGGTCTGCGACGGGGTCTCCTCCGCGACCCGCCCGGACGACGCGTCCAAGGCGGCGTCGGAGGCCGCCGGTGAGGCGCTGCGGGCCGAGCTGCCGCGCGGCACGCACCCCCAGCAGGCCATGCACCAGGCCGTCCTGGCGGCCTCCGCCGCGGTTGACGCGCTGGCCGCGGACCCCGCCCTGGCGCATCACGAGCAACAGCAGCAGAACGCCCCGGCCTGCACGTTCGTCGGCGCGGTGGTCGGCGGCGGACTGCTCACCATCGGCTGGGTCGGCGACAGCCGCGCCTACTGGATCCCCGACGACCGCACGGCACCGCCCGTCCGGCTCACCGAGGACGACTCCTGGGCCGCCCAGATGGTCGCCAACAACCTGATGTCGGAGGAGGAGGCGAACGCCGACGAGCGGGCGCACGCCATCACCGGCTGGCTGGGCGCCGACGCGTACGAGGTCGAGCCGCACACCGCGGCGTTCAAACCGGACGGCCCCGGCATCGTGGTGGTGTGCACGGACGGACTCTGGAACTACGCAGAGACCGCCCAGCAGATGGCCGCGGTGCTGCCGCACGACGCCCCCGGCAGGCCGCTGGACGGCGCCCGGACGCTGGTCACCCACGCCCTCGACGGCGGCGGGCACGACAACGTAACGGTGGCGCTGGTGCCGTTCCCCGCGCCGCCCGCGGGGGCAGGATCGGCCTGACCGGGTCACATCCGAACGAGTCGGGCGCCGGCGAGGGGTGACACCCGGCGGCGCGGACGCACCACGGGCACCGGTCGTCCGGTACGGCCGGTGGAGCCCGTACGGCCAGGGCGTCGCAAGGAGAACGGATGGCCAGTTTCGCCAAGTCCCGTGTGCCGCGGTTCTCCGCCGAGGTGTACCAGAACCCCTATCTGCCCGAGGGCGGACGCGAGGTGCACACCATCGTCACGGTCACCGCGACCGGGGGCGGCACGACCGGCGGCCGGCCGGTGTCGGTGGACGGCCGGCCGGTGTCCGTGGACGGCCGGCCGGACACCGGCGTGAAGGAGATCGCCGACGTCGGCCTGCGGCTGTGGACACCACAGGGCGCCGAGGTGGTCTTCCTCAAGCAAGTCGCCCCCACCGTGGAGGACTTGACCGGTGGGCGCCGGGAGTCCGGGGCGCGGTCGGGGGACTATCCGACCGGCTCGTGGGGCGACGAGGCCCGGGACTACCACCTCTTTCTGCGGGTTCCGGCCGCCGGCATCGGTGCGCGGATGCTGGCCGGCCGTGTGTCATTGATCATTCCCACACCGGTCGGGGACCCGGCCCGGCCCTCGTCGCGGAGCGGGCCGACGATGCTGTCGCAGGGGCTCGTCCGGGCCTTCTGGACGGATGACCTCACCGTCTCGACCTCGATCGATCCGCAGGTGGCGCACTACACGGGGCAGGCGGAACTGGCACAAGCCATCCAACAAGGTTTGGATGCCCGTAAGTCGGGTGATGTCGACCGTGCGACGGCGAAACTGGGCCGCGCCGTACAGCTCGCCGGGGCCTCCGGGAACACCGGGACTGCGAAACTCCTTGCGAAGGTGGTGGACGTCCTCAATGCGGCGAACGGTACTGTGCGACTGAAGGCGAAGGTCGCCGAGGCGGACGAGATGACTCTTGAGACGCGCTAGACGCACACCGTTCGCGTAAAGCAATAGACATAACGAACCACAATCAGTACCGACACAATCAGTACCGAGCAGTGCCCGAAAGAGAACGGTACGGAGGGGGAAGAACCGACATGCCGACCTGCCCGAACGGCCACCAGTCGGTGGCCGAAGACTGGTGCGAGGTGTGCGGCCAGCGGATGGCGGGTGCTGTCCCCCCGCCGCCCTCCTTGCCTGCCGGCTTCCTGAACACCCCGCCCAGCCAGCCGACCGGCCAGCCCGGCCCGCCTCCGGGACAGCCCGGCCCGCCTCCGGGACAGCCCGGCCCGCCTCCGGGACAGCCCGGCCCGCCCCCAGGACAGGCCGGTCCGCCGCCCGGCATGCCCGGTCCCGGCGGCCCGGGTACCCAGGGCGGCCAGGGGGGCTACGGCTTTCCGCCGCCCGGCATGCCCGGTCCCGGCGGCCCCGGCACCCAGGGTGGCCAGGGCGGCTACGGCCTCGGCGCACCCGGCCCCCAGGGCGATCAGGGGGGCTACGGCTTCCCGCCGCCCGCACCGGGCCCCGGCGGCCTCGGCCAGCCCGCTCCCGGCCCCGGCCCCGGCGCGCAGACCGAGCCGTGCCCGCAGTGCGGTACGCCGCGTGCGGCGATGGCGCCGTTCTGCGAGGAGTGCCGCTACAACTTCCTCACCAACACCCCCACCTCGTTCGCCCCGGCGCCGGGCCAGCCCACCGGCCAGCCCGGTCCGCCGCCCGGCATGCCCGGTCCCGGCGGCCCGGGTACCCAGGGCGGTCAGGGCGGCTACGGCTTCCCGCCCCCCGCACCCGGACCCGGCGGCCCCGGCACCCAGGGTGGCCAGGGCGGTTACGGCTTCCCGCCGCCCGCACCGGGCCCCGGCCAGCCCCCGCCCCCGCAGCACGGCATGCCCGGCCAGCCCGGCCCCGGCGGCTTCCCCGGCCAGCCCGGCCCGCCGCCCGGTATGCCCGGCCCCGGCCCGGCAGGTCAGCCCGGCCCGCCCCCGCAGCAGGGCGCTGACGACTGGCCGCTGAGCCCCCCGGGCGCCCAGGCCGCACCCGCGCCGATGGCACCCGCGCCGCCCGGCCCAGGACCGCATGCCCCGTTCGAGCCGCAGCCGTTCGAGCCGCAGCCGTTCGATCAGCAACCGTTCGAGCAGCAGCCGTTCGAGCAGCAGCCGCCCGCGCCGTTCCCGCCGCAGCAGCAACCCCCCTTCGGGCAGCAGCACCCGTTCGAGCAGCAGCCTCCGTTCGAGCAGCAACAGCCCCCGTTCGAGCAGCAGTTGCCGCCGCAGCAGGGGCCCGGACCGGACCAGCAGTGGAACGGCGGTCCCGGCCAGGGGCCGATGGCACCGCCGCTGGGTCCGGCGCCGGTCGTCGGCGCCGGCTGGGTCGTGGCGATCGCACCGGACCGTGAGTACTTCATGGCGATGATGGGACGCAGCGGCCCGGAGGCGGCGGGGCTCAACCTGCCCGCGTACTCACCCGAGCAGGTGCTCCCGCTCGCCAACGGCCAGCTGGCGATCGGCCGCCGCCGCAACAGCACCGGCGAGTCCCCGGACATCGACCTGGGCAGCACGCCGGAGGACCCGGGCGTCTCGCACCAGCACGCACTGCTGGTGCAGCAGCAGGACGGTAGTTGGGCGGTGGTGGACCAGAACTCCACCAACGGCACGACGATCAACCTCGCCGAGGACCCGATCCAGCCCTACGTACCGGTGCCGCTCCACGAGGGCGACCGGGTGCACGTCGGCGCCTGGACGACGCTGACCATCCGCCGCGGCTGACCGGCGGACGAGCGCAGCACCGGACGAACGGAGCGTGGTCGACCGACCACGCCCCGTTCGCATGTCCGGTCCGTGGCGCCCGCCGCCCCGTCCTACGACCGGAGTCCTAGGAGGAGGCGTCTGCCACCATGGACCGGTGAACAAGATTCCGCGCGGCACCCTTCCGGAGCAGACCTTCTACGAGCAGGTCGGTGGCGAGGCGACCTTCCGTCGTCTGGTGCACCGCTTCTACCAGGGAGTCGCCGAGGACCCGCTGCTGCGGCCGATGTACCCGGAAGAGGACCTGGGGCCGGCCGAGGAGCGGCTTGCGCTCTTCCTCATGCAGTACTGGGGCGGCCCCCGGACGTACAGCGACGGCCGGGGTCACCCCCGGCTGCGGATGCGGCACGCGCCGTTCACCGTCGACCGGGCCGCGCACGACGCCTGGCTTCGCCACATGCGGGACGCGGTGGACTCCCTCGACCTGTCCGAGGAACACGAGACGCAGCTGTGGAACTACCTCACGTACGCGGCCGCCTCGATGATCAACGCCGCGGACTGAGGAACGCGTCACACCGTAAGGCCACCACCCCCACCCCACTCTTGCCTTATTCATGACAACGTCATGAGGTCGTTCACGACAGCGTTCACGACAGCGTTCATGACGATGTTCATGACGACGTCCATGACGACACCGCGCGCCCTGACAGCAGGGTCCGCCCGCGGCGCTCCTGTCACGATCCGGTCAAGGCACACCGCAAACCGCTTACCGGACGCACCACTCTCTGACAGCATCCGTTCAACTGTTTGGTGCTGTTGTTGTTGTCGGGAGTGCTGAGCGCGGCAGGGGGGACCGTGTCCGGCTTCGTCTTTCTGCGCGTACGAGCGCACCGCCTGCTGCTGGCCGCCGCCCTGCTGTCGGTGGTGCTCACCACCACCGTGCTGGTGACACTGGCCGCCTTCTCGGACGCGGTCGGGAACGCCGGTCTGCGGCAGGCCCTGCGGACCCGGTCCGCGGCGGCCGCGGCGCTCCAGGTGAAGGCCCAACTGCCGGCCGACAAGAGGGAGTCGGCGGACCGGGCGGTCACCAAGGGCGCGCGCCGGGCCTTCGACGGGCTGCCGTTCACGGTGCACACCCTCACCCGCTCCGGGCCGTACGCCCTGCCCCGGGCGCTCCGCCCGCCGCAGGACCGGCAGGGCGACGAGCCCGACCTCACCCACCTCGCGGCCATGGACCGCTCCCGCCTCACGCTCACCTCGGGGCGCTGGCCCGCCGCCGTGCCGCGGGGCCCGCTGCCGGTCGCCGTGCCGGAGGCCGCGGCCGCCCGGCTGGGAGTCGCGCCCGGCCGCCGGCTCACCCTCGGCAACCGGCTGTCCGGCCCGGCCCACCTGACGATCGAGATCACCGGCGTCTACCGGCCGAAGGACCGCGCCGACCCCTACTGGAAGCTGGACGACCTCGGCGGGCGCGGGGTACGCACCCTCGGCTTCACCACCTACGGTCCGCTGCTCGCCGACCCGTCGGCGTTCCACGGCGGGCCGCTGGTGCAGGACTCGGTCGGCTGGCTCGCCACCGCCGACTTCGGCTCGCTGACCGCGGACCGGCTGGACGCGCTGAGCGCCGCCGCGGGCCCCGCGCCCAAGGCCCTGATGGCCGATCCGGCATTCGGCGGCCAGGCCACCGCCGACACCGATCTGCCCGACGCGCTGGGGCAGTTGCGGCGCGCACTGCTGGTGAACCGCTCGACGATCCTGATCGTCGCGCTGCAACTGATCCTGCTCGCCGGCTATGCGCTCCTGCTGGTCGCCCGGATGCTGAGCACCGAACGGGCCGGCGAGACCGCCCTGTTGCGGGCCCGCGGCGGCTCCCGGCGGCGGGTCGCCGGCCTGGCCCTCACCGAGTCGCTGCTGCTCGCGGCCCCGGCCGCGCTCGGCGCGCCGCTGCTGTCCGGGCCCCTGATCCACCTGCTCGCCGCCCATGGGGCGCTGGCCCGGATCGGGCTGCCGCTGGACACCCGGCTCACCGGCCCCACCTGGCTGACCGGCGTCGGCGTGGCGCTGGGCTGCGCCCTCGCGGTCGCCGCGCCCGCACTGCTGCGGACCGGGAGCGACGGTCCGGCACGGCGGCGACCGCGGGGACCGAACGGTGCGACGGGGGTGTCCTTGCGGGAGAAGGTGCGGACCCGGGGAAGAGCGGGCGCGGACCTCGGCCTGCTGGTGGTCGCCGGCGTCGCGTACTGGCAGTTGCAGCGGCAGACGACGTCCGGCGGCACCGAAGGCGGTGGCGGCAACGGGGTGTTGACCGGCGACACCGGCGGCCGGCTCGGCATCGACCCCGTGCTGGTGGCCGCCCCCGCACTGGCGCTGCTCGCCGGTACGGTGCTGACGCTGCGCCTGCTGCCGCTCGCCGCCCGGCTCGCCGAGCGGGGCGCGGCCCGCGGTCGGGGCCTGGCGGCGGCGCTGGCCGGCTGGCAGATCAGCCGTCGCCCGCTGCGTGGCGCGGGCCCCGTCCTGCTGCTGGTGCTGGCCACCGCGCTGGGCATGCTGGCGATCGGGCAGCGCGCGTCCTGGGACCGCTCGCAGGACGACCAGGCGGACTTCCGCGCGGGCGTGCCGGTGCGCGTCCTGTCCAGCAGGACACCGCAGTTCGGCCAGGGCGGGGCGTACGCGGCGGTGCCCGGGGTGGCCGCCGCGCTGCCCGCCGGGCTGGCCGGCCTGGAGCTGTCGGACGGCCGGTCCGCCACGCTGCTCGCCCTGGACGCCCGCCGGTCGGCGGGGGCGCTGCTGCTCCGCGGCGACCTGGTGGGGCGCGGTGCGGACGAGGCACCGGGCACGGCGGCGGACGGGGTGCTGCGCGCGGTGGCGCCGAAGGCCGGCGCGGCCGGCGGGCTCCCGCTCCCCTCCGGCACCGACCGGTTACGACTGACCGCCACGCTGCGCTCCCTCGCCACGCTGCCGTCCGCCCCCGACCAGCAGCAGCTGCCCGGCGAGGCCGGCCCGCGCGCGACCGGGCCGGCGCCCGCGGACCTCTCCGCCCTGGTCACCGACGGCTTCGGCGTCCCGTACACGCTGCCGCTGGGCCGGCTCGCCGCCGACGGCGCACCCCACACCCTCACCGCCGACCTCGCCGCCGCGGCCGGCGCCCCGGCGGGCCGCCCGGCCGAGCCGCTGCGGCTGACCGGCCTGGTCGTCGACATGGACCAGCCGACCGCCTCGCACCGCCAGCGGTTGACCGTCTCCACCGCCCTGGCCGTCACCGGCAGCGGCCCGCCACGGCCCCTCACCGCGCCCGCCGCGCTCGGCTGGCGGGCGCGGATCACCGACCGGAGCAGCTCCGTGGGAGCGGAGTCCGGCCCCCGGGCGGGTCGCGCCGAGGTCCCCGGCGGCGGGCTGCTGTCCCAGACCTACGAGACCGGCGCCCGGACGGACGCATGGGGGGCGTCGGTGACGTCGGTGCGGATCACCGCCGTGCACCCGCGGCGGCCGCCGCTCGCCGCGGTCGCCACCGAGGCGTATCTGCGGGACAGCGGTTCGGCGGTCGGCTCGGTCGTCGAAGTGCCGGTCAACGGCCAGCCGTTGAAGGCCCGGATCGTACAGGCGGTGCGCGCGCTGCCGGGGCCGGCGGACGGCGGGCCGGCCACCGGCGGGCTGCTGGTCGACTTCGGGGCGGTCAACGAGGCGCTGTCCGACCACGACGCGCCGCCGCTGACCGCCACCGAGTGGTGGCTGCGCACCCGGCCGGGCGCGGCGGCGCAGGCCGTCGCCGCGCTGCGTTCCCGTCCGGACACCGATCCGGGCCAGATCCTGGTCCGGGACGAGATCGCCCGGCAGCTGCACGACGATCCGCTGGGGCTGGGCCCGCGCTCCGCGCTGACCGCCGCTGCGGCGGTCGCGGTGGCGCTGGCAGCGGTCGGCTTCGCGGTGAGCGCCGCCGGCTCGGTCCGTGAACGGGCCCGGGAGTTCGCGGTGTTGCGGGCCCTGGGGGCGCCGCGCCCGCAGCTGGCCCGGATGATCGCCGCGGAGCAGGGCGCGTTGATCGCCCTGGCGCTGGCGGTCGGTGTGGCGCTGGGGACGGTGCTGACCCGGGCGGTGGTCCCGTTGGTCGTGCTGACCCAGCGGGCGGACCGGCCGGTGCCACCGGTGCTGGTGGAGCTGCCGGCCGGCCAGGTGGTGGCGCTGCTGGCCGCCATCGCGGCGGTACCGCTGCTGGTCGTGGCGGCGGTCGGCCTGCGCCGCGGGGACCCGGTACGGTCCCTGCGCGGCCAAGGAGCACTGTGATGACCACCAAACCGCCGGCGGGAGAGGGCAGATGAGCGCGCTCACCTGGACGGGCTGGCTGCGCATCCGGCTGCGGGCGTCGCGCACCGCGGCGCTGGCACTGGGCGCGCTGGTGCTGGTCACCGCGTTCCTCGCGGCGGCGTTCCCGCGCGGGATCGACGGGTACGAGACGCGCGGGGTGCGCCACGCCCTCGGCGCGGTGCCGCCCGACCAGCGGACCGTGGAGATCTCCGTCGCACGGACGGACCTGCCCGGCGACGGCTCCGCGGCCGTCGCCGCGGCCCGGCTCGGCGACCGGGACCGGGCGATCCGGCGGCAGTTCACGGCCCCGCTGCGGATCTTCGCGGGCGACTCCCTGCACGGTGTGCGCACCACCAAGGCGCTGCCCGCGGCGGACTCCTGGCTGCCCCGGCCCGACAGCCCGGACCCCGGCCTGACGCTGTACGCGGTCTCCGGCGTCGACGAGCACGCCACGCTCACCAAGGGCCGGCTGCCGCAGGGTGCGCCCCCCGGTGCGCGCACCGTGGAGGCGGCGGTGACGGTGGCCACCGCACGGACCCTGAAGCTGCACGTCGGCAGCGCACTGCACCTGTCCAGCCTGACCGTGCGGATCTCCGGACTGCTCACCCCGCGGGACCCGGACGGCGCGTACTGGGGCGTGGACCCGCTGATGACCGCCGCCCACCTGGACACGTCCCCCGGGCCGCCGGCGGCGCGGTTCTGGCGCGCCGGTCTGCTGCTGTCCCCCGAGGACGGTCCGGCGCTGCTGTCCACCGGGGGCGAGCCGGAGGTGTTCTGGCGCTACCCGGTCGACGCCCGCACGCTGACCGCGCAGGAGGCCCCGCTGCTGCGGGACCGGTTGTTCTCCCTCGAACACGGCGCGGCACTGGCCCGGTTGCGCACGGTGGCGGGCCAGGGCGCACTGGCCGACACCGCGGTGGACGGCCTGCTGGCCGGCTACGCACGGCTGCGGACGGCGGTCGCACCGGTCGTCGCGGTGGCCGCCTTCGGGATCGGCACCGTCGCGGGCGTGGTGCTGCTGATGGCCGGTGCGCTGACGGCGGCCCGGCGGCGGCCGGAGCTGGCGCTGCTGCGGGCCCGCGGCGCCTCGTTGGTCGGGCTGACCGGGCGGCTGGCCGCCGAGACCGCGGTGGTGGCGCTGCCCGCGGCCGCGGCCGGCGGCGGGCTGGCGCTGCTGCTGGTGCCCGGTGAGCGGGTACTGCCCTCGCTGCTGGCCGCGGCCGGCACCGGCCTGCTGGGCACCCTCGCGCTGCCGCTGCGGGCCGCCGCCGCGCACCGCCGTCCGCGGCCTGCGGAGCGCGCCGACCTGGTGGGCGCCCGCCCCTCCCGGCGCCGTGCGGTCGTCGAACTGACCGTGCTGGTCCTGGCGATCGGCGCGGTGCTGGCGCTGCGCCGCCGCAGTACGGCGGCCGGCGGCGTGGACGCCCTGGTCAGCGCCGCCCCGGTGCTGGTCGGGGTGATCGCCGCGCTGGTCCTGATGCGGCTCTACCCGCTCCCGCTGCGGCTGGCGGCCCGTCCGGCCGCCCGTGCCCCGGGGCTGGTCGGCTTCCTCTCGCTGGCCCGCGCCGGCCGGGCGCCGGCCACCGCCGGGCTACCGCTGCTGGCCCTGCTGGTGGCGCTGACCACGGCGTCCTTCGGGGGCTCGGTGCTCGCCGGGGTCGCCACGGCCCGCGACCGGGCGGCGTTGTCGACGGTCGGCGCGGAGGCCCGGATCTCCGCGGACGGGCCGCTCCCCGGGCCGCTGATGCGGGCCGCGGGTCGGGCACCGGGCGTCGCGGACGCGGTGCCGGTGCGCGTCACCGTCCAGGCGGCCGACGACGGCGGCCCGCCGCTCTATCTGGTCATCGCCGACGCCGCCGGGTACTCCCGGCTGGCCCGCGCCACCGGCCTGGGCGGCTTCGCCGCGCGGGAGTTGGCCGACCCCGGCGGCGACCGGCCGCTACCGGCGATCGTCTCCCCCGGAGTCCTGGCCCGCTTCGGACGCGCCCCGATGGCCCTCCAGCCGGAGTTCGGGCAGCTCGTCGTGCGCCCGACGGCGGTGCGCACGGACACCCCTGCCCAGCCCGGCGGCGACTTCGTGCTGATCAACGCCGCGAGCGTGGCCCGCCTCCATCCGGACACCTACGCCGACCCCGCCAACGGCCCCTCCCTCCTGCTGCTGTCCGGACGCTCCCCGGACGCCGCGGCGCTGCGCGCCGCCGTCCGCGCGCACGCCCCGGCCTCGCTCTCCGCCCGCCTGGCCGTGCGCTCCTCCGTACGCGCCGGGCTCGCCGACTCGCCCCTCCAGCAGGGTGCCGAGCGCCTGTACACCGCCGCGGTGGCGGCCGGTGCCGGATTTGCGCTGCTCGCCCTGTTGCTGTCGCTCCTCCAGGCCGCCCCACAGCGCACCCAACTCCTGGCCCGGCTGCGCACGATGGGCCTGACCCCGGCCCAGGGCCGGCGCCTGATGCTGCTGGAGGCGCTGCCGCAGGCGCTGCTCGCGGCGCTCGGCGGGGTGCTGGTGGGCGCCGCCGCGATCCGGCTACTGGGCCCGGGCACCGACCTCACCCCGCTCGCCCTGCCCGGTGCTCCGGGTGGCGGGGCCGCGGGCGCCGTACACCTGGAGTCCGATCCCGCGTCGCTGCTGCTGCCGTCGGCGGGGGTGGTCGCGCTGGCCCTGGCGGTGGTGCTGGCCCAGGCCTGGCTGAGCGAACGGCGGCGCGAGGCGGACGAGTTGCGGGTAGGCGAGCGTTGAGAGTGGGCGAGCGTTGAGAGTGCGGCGCGGGCCGGCGGCCGGCGGAGCGCCGGGAGCGGGGCGACCCGCGGGAGAACCGGGAGGGAACCCATGACCACACGGCCCGACGACGCTGCGCGCGCACGGCCGGCGCCCGCCGCGCTCGCGGAACTGGAGGAGCGCGCGGCGTCCCGGCGCGGGCGGCCCGCGTACGGGCACGATGCGCTGATCGCCTGCGACCGGCTGGTGCGGATCTTCGCCACCGACGGGGTCGAGGTGCAGGCCCTCCAGGGGCTCGATCTGCTGGTCGCCGAGGGCGAGTTGATGGCGCTGGTCGGGGCGTCCGGCAGCGGCAAGTCCACCCTGATGAACATCCTGGCCGGCTTGGACGTGCCGACCGCCGGCGCCGCCACGGTCGCCGGCCGCGACCTGCTGACCATGGACGCCGGGGCCCGACTCGACTACCGCCGCGATGTCGTCGGCTTCGTCTGGCAGCAGACCGCCCGCAACCTCCTGCCGTACCTGACCGCGCTCCAGAACGTCACCCTGCCGATGCAGCTGCGCGGGGGCCGGCGCCGGGCGGAGCGGACGAAGGCGGCCGAGCGGCTGCTGTCGATGCTCTCCCTCGACCACTGCCGCGACCGCCGGCCGCACCAGCTCTCCGGCGGCGAGCAGCAGCGCACCGCCATCGCGGTGGCGCTGGCCAACACCCCGTCCGTCCTGCTGGCCGACGAGCCGACCGGTGAGCTGGACTCCCACACCGCCGAGCAGGTCTTCACGGCCTTCCGCACCGCCAACGAGGAGCTGGGCACCACGATCGTGATCGTCACCCATGACCAGGCGGTGGCGAGCGAGGTACGGCGCACCGTCGCGATCCGCGACGGCCGGACGTCCTCGGAGGTGCTGCGGCGCACCGAACGGGACGCCGCGACCGGCCGGGAGTCGCTGGTGGCGCAGGAGTACGCGATGCTCGACCGGGCGGGCCGGCTGCAACTACCGGCCGAGTACACCCGCAGCCTCGGCATGGAGCACCGCGTCCTGCTGGAGCTGGAGTCCGACCACATCGGGGTGTGGCCGGACCGCACGGCGGACGGAGCGGGGCGGGGCACCGGAGGGGACGGCGCCGACGAGGGCCCGTAGGGCGCTGTCCGCCGGGTCAGACCGGGGTGACCGTGAGCCCCGACAGGCCGGTGAGCCCGGCCGGGCCCCCGGACCGCACGGCGATCGATCCGTACGGGGTGCTCAGCCGCAGCCAGCCGGCCGCGGCCAGCAGGCTCGGCTGCCACTGCTCGGCCTCGGTGGCTTCCGGGGTGCCGTGCGGGGCGCGGCCCCCGGAGAGTGCGCCGGTCCGCACCGGGCGCAGGAAGCCCAGCGCCTGGGCGGCGTGCGCGGCGCGCAGCGGAAGGTGGGTGTCGCCGAGGGTGCGCGACCAGATCTCCCGGCCGATGCGGTCGCGTTCGGCGCGGGTGCGGTGCTGGGACGGCAGCGCCTCGTCCCGGGCGCGGAATTCGGCGACCGCGGCGGCCACCGCACGTGCCAACGCCTCGGGCGCCGGCAGTCCCGGCACCCGCTGCCAGCCGCCTCGCGGCGGCAGCACACCGGTCCAGGGCGGCCCCGTGACACCGGCGGGCACCGTCAGCCGCTCCTCCGACTCGTCGATGCCGTCGAGGAGCTCACCGGCCGAGACGGTGGTGTCGAGGGTGAGGTCCTCGGCGAGCCGGACCGTGCGGATGGCCAGCACCTCGAAGGACGGCGGGCGGCCGAAGACGGCGAGCACCCCGCCGCCGGCCTGGAGCCGCACCGCTGCGGCGCGGTCGTAGTGGATCAGCCGGGCGAGGAAGGCGGCGAGGTCCGCCGCCTCCCCCGCATCGGCAAGGTGCAGCGCCGTCATACCGCGACGGATCCCTCCTGACGCGACTGCTGTGCCGCGTCGTCCAGGTACTCCTTGAGGATCGCCTTCTCCTCCGCGGTGAGGCGGCGCAGACGGTCCTCGGCGAAGTTGAACGGCACGACGACGGTCGAGGCCCGCAGGTAGAGGGTGTCCTCGTCCTTGACCTCGTAGCCCACCGTCATCGACGCGGCGCCGATCTTCGTCACCCACAACTCGATGGTCACCGGGGCGTGCCGGTGCACCAGCGGCCGCACGTAGTCGATCTCGTGCCGGGCGACGACCGAACCGCCCGTGAACGACGGGCTGCCGCCCCCCGGCGCCAGCCGACGCATGAAGTCGATCCGCGCCTCTTCGAGGTAGCGGACGAACACCGCGTTGTTGACGTGGCCGAACGCGTCCATGTCCGACCAGCGCAGGGGGCAGGAGTAAAGGTGCCGCACGTCGGTCAGCCCCGGGTGAGCTTCTTGTACGTGGCGCGGTGCGGGCGGGCGGCTTCCGCGCCGAGCCGCTCGACCTTGTTCTTCTCGTACGATTCGAAGTTGCCCTCGAACCAGAACCACTTGGACTCGCCCTCGTACGCCAGGATGTGCGTGGCGACGCGGTCGAGGAACCAGCGGTCGTGGGAGACGACCACGGCGCAGCCCGGGAACTCCAGCAGCGCGTTCTCCAGCGACGACAGGGTCTCGACGTCGAGGTCGTTGGTCGGCTCGTCGAGGAGGAGCAGGTTGCCGCCCTGCTTGAGGGTGAGCGCCAGGTTGAGGCGGTTGCGCTCACCACCGGAGAGCACGCCGGCCGGCTTCTGCTGGTCCGGGCCCTTGAAGCCGAACGCGGAGACGTACGCCCGCGAGGGCATCTCGACCTGGCCGACGTTGATGTAGTCCAGCTCGTCGGAGACCACGGCCCACAGGGTCTTCTTGGGGTCGATGTTCTCGCGGCTCTGGTCGACGTAGGAGATCTTGACGGTCTCGCCGACCTTGATGTCGCCGGAGTCCGGGGTCTCCAGGCCCTGGATCATCTTGAACAGCGTGGTCTTGCCGGCGCCGTTCGGGCCGATGATGCCGACGATGCCGTTACGCGGCAGGGTGAAGCTCAGGTCCTCGATCAGGACCTTCTCGCCGAAGGCCTTGTTGAGCTTGTCGACCTCGACGACGACACTGCCCAGGCGCGGGCCCGGCGGGATCTGGATCTCCTCGAAGTCCAGCTTCCGCATCTTGTCGGCCTCGGCGGCCATCTCCTCGTAACGCGCCAGACGGGCCTTGGACTTGGCCTGCCGCCCCTTGGCGTTGGAGCGCACCCACTCCAGCTCTTCCTTCAGGCGCTTGGCACGCTTGGCGTCCTTCTGGCCCTCGACCTTCAGACGGGTCTGCTTGGTCTCCAGGTACGTGGAGTAGTTGCCTTCGTAGCCGATGGCGCGGCCGCGGTCGAGCTCCAGGATCCAGCCGGCGACGTTGTCGAGGAAGTACCGGTCGTGGGTGACGGCGACGACGGTGCCGGGGTACTTCGCCAGGTGCTGCTCCAGCCACTGCACGGACTCGGCGTCCAGGTGGTTGGTGGGCTCGTCGAGCAGCAGCAGGTCGGGGGCCTCCAGCAGCAGCTTGCACAGCGCGACGCGGCGGCGCTCACCACCGGAGAGGTTGGTGACCGGCCAGTCGCCGGGCGGGCAGCCGAGCGCGTCCATGGCCTGCTCCAGCTGGGTGTCCAGGTCCCACGCGCCCGCGTGGTCCAGGTCCTCCTGGAGCTTGCCCATCTCCTCCATGAGCTCGTCGGAGTAGTCGGTCGCCATCAGCTCGGCGACCTCGTTGAAGCGCCTGAGCTTGCCCATGACCTCCTTGGCGCCGTCCTGGACGTTCTCCAGCACCGTCTTGGACTCGTCCAGCGGCGGCTCCTGGAGGAGCATGCCGACGGTGTACCCGGGGGAGAGGAACGCATCACCGTTCGACGGCTGCTCAAGACCCGCCATGATCTTCAGCACCGTGGACTTACCGGCGCCGTTGGGACCCACGACACCGATCTTTGCGCCCGGCAGGAAGCTCAGCGTCACGTCATCGAGGATGACCTTGTCGCCGTGCGCCTTGCGCGTCTTGCGCATCGTGTAGATGTACTCAGCCAAGAGAAACCGTCCGGCAGATTGGATCGATCAGAGTCTGTGTGCGGCACCGCGCCAGGGCCGGGCGTCGCCGGGGCCGTGGGGGTACACCCCATCTTGCCGTACGTCCATCCCTCGAAGAAAACGGGTGCCGAGGGGCGGACGCCAGTGGCCCCGGAGCGAAACAACGCTCCGGGGCCACGGGATGTTCCCTCGACGGCGATCCGATCACCCTCCGGCGACCGAAACGTCACCGAATGTCACGTGATGGGAGGCCGCCGTCGCTACCTCATGGAACTGCTGAGCGGCGGAGGACTCCGCCGCTCTTGTCAGGCGGTCGTACCCGTCTTCTTCTTGCGGAGGAAGAACACCGCGGCACCGCCGACCACGACGAGGACCGCGGCGACGCCCGCGATCATCGGGGTGGCGCTGCTGGCGCCGGTCTCGGCGAGGTCGGTGCCGTGGCCGCCACCCGTGCTGCCGCCGACCGAGGCCGGGCTGGGCTGCGAGGAGGGCTTGCCGCCGCCGCTACCGGCGGTCTTGCAGTCCAGCACGCCGGTGAAGGTCTTCTTGAAGCCACCCGCACCCGTGATCGTGATCTTGTACGGCTGGTCCTCACCCACCGGAACCGTCACGGTCTGCGACTTGCCGGGCGCGACCTCGTAGTCCTTGCCGGAGAGCTGGAAGCGGAACGCCTCATCGCCCTTGTTGGTCGCCGTCACGTCCACGCCGCCCTTGGCGCAGTTCTTGTCGGCGGTGATCGCCGGTATGGCGCCCTGCTTCTTCCAGGAGACCGTGGCGGCCGCGGAGACCGTGGACTCGCTGGAACCGGCCAGGATCTGGGTCTGGCTCTTGGCGTGCTCGCCGATACCGGTGAAGGCCCGGCCGACCGGGACCTTGGTGGCGGCCTGCGCGGTCAGCGAGGTGCTGCCGTCCGCCGCGCCCTTCGGCACGTCGAAGAACAGCTGGGTGCCGTCGGTCGCGCTGGTGACCGGCTTGCCGTCCTTGCCGACGACCTTGACGCCGGCCGGCACGTCGGCGGCCGGGGCGATCGTCACGCTGTCGGCGTTGGTGTGCACGGTGACCGGGCCGAGCTTGCTGCCGGACTTGCCGGAGACGGCCGGCGGGTCCAGCGTCAGCGAGGCCTTGGGCTCGGCCACGCTCTGCGCGCTCTTCTCCAGATAGTCGGCGAGCTTCTCGGCCGCCGGGTCGACCGCGTCCACCTTGACGTGGTCGGAGAAGCGCCAGATCGCGACCTGGGTGCCGGCCGCGGCGGTCTTCTCGGTGAGGTTGCCCGCACCGGCCTTGGAGGCGAGCGCGGCGAGGTCGTTCACCTGCGGGTAGGAGTTCTGCAGGATCCAGCGGATCTTGCCGGCGTCCGCGTTGTTGTGCAGCGACGAGGCGCTCCAGGGCACTTCCTGGTACTTCGCCTGCGACTGCGTCGGGTTGTGGATGTCGATGCAGTACGTCTGGAGCGTGCCGCCGTTGTCCACGGACATCTCGAAGAGCCCCGCGCCGACGCGCTGGTCCCCGCCGTCACTGTGCACGACCGCCTGGTCGAAGGTCTTCAGCCCCCCGAGCGTGGCCGTGGCACCCCCCTGCGCCGGGGTGGTCTCGTCCGCCATAGCGGTTCCCGCAGTGGCTATCGCACCGGCCGCGACGAGGCCCGAGGCCACGATCGCGGCAGCAAGGCGGGCTGCGCCCCGCCCCTTCATCGAAAGCATGAAATTCCCCTCTGGGCGAGGCGGTCGAGTGGGGAAGGTGCCTCGCCGAAAAGATCCCAAAGAACTCAACAGTCGAACGTCAGCCCCCGTGAGCCCCCGTGAGTACTCGTCGGATCTTATGGAGCAGGCGCATCAGGGTCCCCACTAATGGCACCCGATAAGCGATCTGAATCGCAATCGTTACCGATTCCAGGCACCCTGACCTGGCATTATCGATAAATCCCTGGGGACGTATCAGGGCACTGAGGCCTTCTGGGGTGAATTGCTCCGCACCCGCGACCCCCGATCCGGCTGCCCGCCCCCTACCTCATCGGGCACCGGATCGCGTACCGCATTCGTCACCCCGCCAAGAGCCAACGTGCCGGCCTGCGAGGCCCGTTCGGGCCGCCCCGTGGGAGGCAGCGCCTCTGTCTGCGCCTGTGCCTGTGTCTGTTTCTGTTTCTGTGTTGGGGTCTGAGTCAGGGTCTGAGTCGGTACCGGCTGCGGCTGCGGCTGCGGAGCGACGTCCCCGCCCGGCGGAGCACCACCCCCTCCCGTACGCGCCGCCCGCGTCGCCCTGCGGAACGCCGCGGTGCCGCGCGAGAGATCGTGGCCGATCACCACGGCGTCGACCTCGGCCGCGAACCAGCGCTGCCCGCCGCGCTCAGGGGGCTGCTCCCCCTCCCGCAGCCGCAACCGCCCCTGCACCACGAGCGGTTCCCCCACCGCCACCGAGGCGGCGACGTTGTCCGCAAGCCCGCGCCACGACCGAACCGTGTAGAAGCTGGTCTCACCGTCGGTCCAGCGCTCCTGCGCCTTGTCCCACCGGCGGGACGTCGCCGCCAGCCGGAACCTCGCCACCGTCACGCCCCCCGTCGTCAGCCGGTGCTCCACCGCCGTCGCGGCGTTCCCCACCAGCGTCACCATCGTGTCGTTCACGGAACACGCCTCCCCCACTTCGTGCGCGCCGGCCCCGTGCCGCTCGCGCTGCGTTGACTTCATGCTCCTCGGATCCGGCCACCGCCGCAGAGGTCTGTGGACGGGTGGCCGGCTGTGGACAACTCGGCCACCCGGGTGGGGGATCGCTCCCCTCCCGAGTGCGGAGCGGTCCCTTCCGGGGATGGGGAGCGGTCCCCTGTTGGGTGGGGGATCGCTCCCCCAACTCCGCACCGGCGAGCAGCCGTCAGGCGCCCGACGCCACCGCGTACTGCTCCCGTACCTCGCGATAGCGCAACAGCTCGGCGGCGACCGGCTCCAGCACCTGGGCCCGTCCGCACCCCGCCGCCGCGCTCCGCAACCGGCGCTCGGCATCCTGCCCGTACCGCCTGGCGGGACCGCGTGCCACCACCCGGCACATCCACGACAGCGCCGGCCCGCCCAGCGAGCCGACGATCGCGGGCAGCAGCCCGGTGACCCAGGCCGTCGCACCGCCCACCCCGGTGATCGCACCCAACAGCCACAGCACACCGACGACTTGCAGCACCGAGAGCAGCCCCTGCAACGCCGCGGCCACCGTCCACCACCGCGGCTTCACCACCGGCCCGCCCCGTAGCGACTCCTCGGCATCGGCCGCCACCGTGTCCAGCGCCTCCGGCAGCCCGTGCGCGCCCCGCTCCGCCGCCTCGCGCACCGCCTGCGCCCAGGGCGCCGGCAACCCGCGCGCCGCCTCACCGGCCACGGACCGTACCGCCTGCTCCACCACCGGCCGCGCCGCGGCCCGGCAGTCGGTCGCGGAGTCCCCCGCTCCGCCACCTCCCGGAGTCGTCCCCGCACCACCACCCCGTCCCGTACCGGTCTCTGCCGCGCCGGCCGCACGCCCCAACCGCCCCCGCCGTCCCGGCCGTCCCCGCCACCCTCGCATCCGCATCCGCGCCCACGGCGACCCGCACGCCCGTTCCGCGTGCCGCAGCCAATCCCGTTCCACCGCGCACCCGGTCGCCGCCGCGCCCACCGCCTCGGCCAGCCGGTCGTCGAACTCCTCCCGGGCCCGTTCGGTCAGCCCGACCCGGCTCCGCGCCACGTACACCGATCGCAGTCGCTCGGCCGCCGCGTCCACGTCCGCCGCCAACCGACGGTCCGCGGCACCCCGTTCCGCGACGAACTGGCCGAGCGCCTCCCGCAGTTCCGCCACGCCCCGGCCGGTCGCCGCGGACAGCGCGTGCACCGCCGCCCCCGGCTCCCCGTGCTCGCCCAACGCCAGCCCGTCCTCGTCCAGCAGCCGGCGCAGATCGTCCACCACCTGGTCCGCGGCGTCCCCCGGCAGCCGGTCCACCTGGTTGAGGACGACGAACATCACCTCGGCGTAGCCCGCCAGCGGCCGCAGATACCGCTCATGCAGCACCGCATCCGCGTACTTCTCCGGGTCCACCACCCAGATCACCGCGTCCACCAGCTCCAACATCCGGTCCACCTGCGCACGGTGCTCGGTGGCCGAGGAGTCGTGGTCGGGCAGGTCGATCAGGATGAGTCCACGCAGCTCGGAGCCGCCGTCCGCGGGGAGGTGGCGGCGGTGCGCAGGTACGCCCAGTCGGTGCAGCAGTCCCTCCGCGCCCGGTCTGCCGCCCGGCCACACACAGGCCACCGGCTCCGCGGTCGTCGGCCGCCGCGGCCCGACCTGTGAACGGTTCGCCCCGGCCAGCGCGTTGAACAGCGACGACTTGCCGCTGCCGGTGGCCCCCGCGATGGCGACGACGGTGTGCTCACCGGACAGCCGGTTCCGCTCGTCGGCCACCTCCAGCACCCGCCCCGCAGCCTCCAGCGTCCGCCCGTCCAGCCGGCTCCGGGACAGCGCGATCAACTCCCGCAGCGCATCCAGCCGCCCCCGCAGCCGGTTCCCCACGGCCCGCCGTCCGCCGCCGCCCGCAACCCACCGGTACGCCCCCGCGCCCCCGCGCCCGCCGTAGTCCAGGCCCTCCCCGATCTCCCTGTGCTCCCTCTCCCTGTATTCCCTGTATTCCCTGCCCTCCCCGTACTCCCTGCTCCCCCTGCTCTCCTCACTCATCGCCCTCCGCGGCGGGATCACCGCCTCACCCTCGGCACGGGCCGCGCCGCGCACCGCGGCACCCGCGCCCGCCCCACCGTGCCCCTCGCCGATGGCTGACGCAGCCGGTTCGACGGCCACCTCGCCGCACGCCCCGCCGGCCGACCCGCTCCGTGACCCGCCTGGTGACGCACCTCGCGACGCGCTTCCCGGCGCGCTGCGTGACTCGGCGCATGGCCCGGCATGTGGCTCGGCGTGTGGCCCGGCATGTGGCTCGACGCGTGGCCCGGCATGTGGCCCGGCATGTGGCCCGGCGTGTGGCTCCGTATACGGCTCGGTATGTGACGCGCCACGCGATGCGGTGAGCGAGCCGGCGCGGGAGGCGGCGTACGACAGGGAGTACGACGGGGCAAGGGCGTACGACGGGGCAGAGGACGCGCCCCGCCCCTCGGTACGGGACCCGGCGCGCGACACCACACAGGGCTCGATCCACGACTCGGCACACGACGCGACCCATGACTCACCACCGGCTCCTTCGGACCCCGGGGCGCCCTCCGCCACACCGCGCGACGGTTCCCCGAGTGCCCCACTCGTCCCCCGCCACACCCCCGGCCTGGGCACGCCCCCAGCACCCACGGCACCCACCTGCTCCGCCGCACCCCCGCCCCGCGAATCAGCCCCGTCCCCGGGAACGGCCGCCCCATCCCCGGAAACGTCCGCCACACGTGCCCTGCGCGCAATCACCCCGTCGTCCCACGCCCCACCGCCGTCCACACCCTCCGGCCCCGCCGACGCTCCTTCCCGCGTCCCCTCCCTGGCCTCCCCGACCTCCCCGGCCTCCGCTTCCTCCGTCCCCTGCCCGACCCCGTGCCCCTCTCCGGAGGCACGCACCTTCGAACCGCTCACCGCGACACCTCCTCCTTGGCCAGCTCCAACCCCGTCCCCTGTCCCGCCCCACCCCTCTCCCGCGCCCGTCCCCCCGCCGCCGCCTCCTTTCCCTCCTCCTCCTCCTCTTCTTCCTCCGCCTTCTTCTCCCGTTGCAGTACGGAGAGCGCGGCAATCAGCTCGGCCTGCTGGTCCGGCGGAACGGTCAGCTGGTCCAGCGGTGCCAGCCGCCGCTCACGCTCGCCGTCCAGGGCCCGCTCCAGATACGTCGTCAGCAGCCGGCCGCCCCGGTCGCACAGCCGCAGCGCGGTCTGCGCCCCCACCAGGTCGGCGAGGTTCTCGCCCGCCGTACGGGCACGCCGACCGCCGAGCAACGCGGTGGCCAGCAGCGCCGCCGGCTCCTCCGGCTCCACGGTGCCCACGTGCTCACCCGCCTGCCCCGCCCGCGCCTCGCGCGTCTCCTCCTCGGCGAGCTCCTCCAGGCAGCGCCGCCAGCGCCGCACGATCACCCCCAGCCGGCCGTCCGCCCCCATGGCACCGGCCGCGGCCGAGGCCGCTACCTCCGCCGCGGCGGGATCCCTCCGCCAGGCGTGCGCGGCCCGCTCGTCGGCCTCCTCCACGGCGCAGGCCAGCAACGAGGTCAGGCCGTGGGTCAGCGCGTCGAGCAGCTCGTCCGGCCGCCCGCCGAGCCCATGGTCCCGCCAGTGGGCGCGGGCGTCCCCCGCCAACACCTCACCGGCCGCGACCTCCCGCCGTACCCGTTCCGCGGCCCGCTCGTAGGCCTCCTCGACCCGACCGGCCAGCCGTAGTGCCGCGGCATGCTGGGCGGCGGCGGCCCCGGCCAGGGCGGGCATCCTGCTGCGCAGCGAGGCGATCACGCCCTCCGCCGTGCGCTCAGCGGCCGCGGTGCGCGCCAGGGGATCTTCGGCGTGTCGCTCCAACCACTCCCGCAACGCCGCGACCGCCGTGGCGGGCAGCAGCCCGCTCCCTCCACCCGCCGACTCGGGCAGCTCGGGGATCGTGAACCGCGGGACGTGGCCCAGTCCGGCGCGTTGGAGGAGCTCCGCATAGCGCCCTGAGATATCGGTGGCGATCTGATGGGGCACCCGGTCCAACACGGTCACCAACGTGACGTCGTACTCCTTCGCGGTACGCAGCAGATGCCAGGGCACCGCATCGGCGTACCGGGCGGCCGTGGTGACCAGCACCCACACATCCGCCGCGCAGATCAGCTCGGCGGCCAGCTCCCGATTGCGCGCGACCAGCGAATCGATGTCCGGAGCGTCCAGCAGCGCGAGCCCACTGGGCAGCGCCGCATCGGTCTCGATCCGCACCGTGAACGCCCCGGCCCCGGCCCCAGCCTCACCCGCACCCCCCTCCCCCCGCCCACCAAACCCACTCCCCATACCCCCGTGCACGCGTCCGTCTCCGTGCCCGTGCCTGTCTCCGTCTCCGTGTCTGGGGCCACGTCCACGTCCACGTTCACGTCCATGTCCATGTCCGTCTCCGTATCCCTCCCCCATCCCCTCCCGCGCCGGCCCCCCGCCCCCTTCCCCATGGCCGAATCCGTACCCGGAGCCCCCCTCTTCTCCGCAGGCCCCGCGGGTCTCGCCCCCGTCGTCCTGTTCGGGAACCCACACCCGGGTCAGCTGCGGCAGCACCCGCGCCCCGGCGAACCAGTGGGCGTCGTCGGGGTGGCAGACCAGCACCGGCGTACGCGTCGTCGGGCGCAGCACCCCGGCCTCCGAGACCCGCCGCCCCACCAGCGAATTGACCAGGGTGGACTTGCCCGCTCCGGTCGACCCGCCGATCACGGCCAGCAGCGGTGCCTGAGGTGACCGGAGCCGGGGAATCACATAGTCATCAAGCTGGGCGAGCAGCTCGTCCCGGTTGCGCCGGGCACGGGCGGCGCCCCGCAGTGGCAGCGGAAAGCGTGCGGCATCGACGCGGTCACGCAGAACGGACAGTGCGTCGATCAGCCGAGGTCGTACGTCCAAGGTCACCACATGTGCAGAATGCCCAATTTCGTTAGGTTTTTGAAGCGTATAACCCCTCGTGCGCGCCGCGAGAACCCCCACAGAACAGGACGAGTGACGCACGGGACGTTCGCGACATGTGAGGCGCAGGCATAACGAGTGCACAACACCCGACGCGCGACACGTCAAAAGCGGTGCAGGATTCGTACCTGCCTGCGATTATCGGGACCGCTTCACCGAACCTCCACAACGTGCCACGGAGGTGAAGCAACCGGGACGAGGCACCCGGACCTCTATTCTTGACCGCGGTCCGTGATCCACGTCCACACCCGGCCCCCGTAGCTCAGTGGATAGAGCAGGTGCCTTCTAAGCACTTGGCCGCAGGTTCGAGTCCTGCCGGGGGCGCCAGGTCAGACCCTCCCTTCGGGAGGGTCTTTTTGCTGTTCAGGGGCCGTTTGATGGTCTTGGCGTGCGGTCGGACGCCGGGGGCGGAGGAGGCGGATCCGTCCGGCTGGAACCGGTCCGGGGCGGGTTTCGACGGTTGTTCTTCCTTGCGTCTGCCCCCAGCGCCGCCGCAGCTCGGCTCCGGCCACTGCGAGGACAGGGCGCTGCCCACGGGTTGTCAGGCCCATGGGCAACAATCGGAAAACCTCGCTGAGTGACGGAAGGATCCCTGGTGATCGACTTCACCCTCTGCCGGTTTCTCGATCACGGCTGCTCGGCCGACGGCTTGGGAGGCGTCACCGGCGTGGGCACCGCGGGAGGAGGTTCACCGCACACGGACGCGGCCGTCCCGCTGTGGAACGACGACGTCAGCGTGGCCGTCCGGGCGTACCTTCTCGAATGCTGGCTCCGGGAGGACGGTACGCGCGACCGCGCCGCGGCCGCGATCCGTGTCGGCCACGGCAAACTGCCTCGTGGTGGAGAGTTGAACCTGGCGACGATCGTGGAAGCCGGGCTGTACCCGAATTACGACGGCGGCATGGGCAAGGCCCGGCTGCCGATGCGGTGCACGCCGACCGGCGCCGAGGAGGCCGGGGAACTCGTGCTGCGGGCGCTGCTGCCGGAGGGCACAGTGGCCTCTCGCCGGACCGCCCTGCTGGCTCAGGACCTGGGGGAGAAGTTCGCGGAGTTCGAGGATGCCGTCGTCGCGGAGACGGTCGACATCGCCGACGGCGAATTCATCACGGACGAAGTGCATGTCGTCTTTCGGGACACGTCTCGCGATGCCTTGTTGCTGCGCGTGACCGTTCTTCCCGGCGGTCCGGAACCGGCGCACCCCGGCGCCGGCCTCACCGACCCGGCCTGCGGTTTCGCGGGGCACGACTGCCGGTGCGGACGGCGGCTCACCCCCGAGCAGCACCGGCTCGCCGAGCTACGGCTCCGCGCGATCTGCGCCGGGGCCGTACTCCAGGAGTTCCTGGACCTCCTCGACCCGGGGGCCTTCAGGGTCGGCTGGACCCGGCACGACCTCCCGCTCACGACCGGCCCTGAGGGCGGGATCGCCGACGGCCCGGTGGCCGAAGCCAACACCGCCCATGTGCGCGACTGGTGGGAGAAGACCGCCTGGGCGCAGCAGTACCTCGATGAGGCGCTGGACGGCGGCTACGACTACGGGTCCGGGGAGTGGTACGGCTCGGCGGCCCATCTGAACGACGTGCCGGCGCACGAGCTGGAGAGCGCGGCGGAGAACGGGGACGATGCCCTCCGTGAGCACATCGATCTGAGCGATCCGTCCGACTCCCCGCATCCCCACTACGACGGCATGGTCTGGGTGACCGTCCCTGGACTCCGCGAGAAGCTCGGGGAGTTCGCCGAAGGCTGCCGCGGTCTGGCGCACGACGCGGCACGAGACCTGGTGGATCCACTGCTCGGCGAACTGCTCTGGCGGCCGTTGGCCCGCGTCGCCGGTCCCGCCCGGTCGGCGCTGGCGTGGGCCGACCGGTACGACGACGAGGGGCGCATCTGGTGCTACGAGGACACCGGCGAAACGGTCCTCGCCGGTGAGGCGGAACGCATACTCGTCGTCGGTCCGGACGAGGCGCTGTACATCCAGGCCCACTTCGAGTGAAGCGTTGCTCGCCACTGCTCTGCGGTGCGGGCGTGGCAGCACGCGCTCGACGCCTCATGCACGCCGTCATCGCCATGACCGGCAGCGAGAACGACCGGCGCGGTGGGTGGTGTGGCCGGAGGGGCGTCCCGTGATCGGCCGGTCGACTCCGGCTGACCCATGGGCTCTCAGGGGCGTCTCGGGGGCGTCTCGGGGGCTGCTCGGGGGCTGCTCGGGGTGATCCCCGATGGCAACTGGGGTCAGAGCAGACAGAGTTGGCAGTGGTTCACCGTTTCCTGGCTCTGTGGCCACCATCGTTGGGAGCAGCCCGATGCACCACCGTCCTTCCGTGCTCCGCCGCCTGGCCGTGGCCGGCGTCGCACTCGCCGCGATCGCAGCGGGGGCGTGCGGTCCCGCCGTGATGGCGTCTGCCGCGGTTCCGCAACGGGCAGTTGTCGCCGCCTCGTTCGACCCTGCACCGGTACGGGATCTGCTCGCCCGTCTGCCCGATCCCGTTGTCGCCGGTGCACTGGTCAGGGTGGCGGGAGAGGGCCAGGCGGTGCCGTGGGCCGGAACCGCGGGGGAGGTGTCCCGCGACGCTCACTTCCGCATCGGCAGCGTGACGAAGATCTTCACCAGCACGGTCGTGCTCCAGCTGGCCGCCGAGCACCGGATCGCCATCGACGCGCCCGTCCGGCGCTATCTGCCCGACCTGATCCCGGCCACATACGGCACCGTCACCGTGCGCGAGCTCCTGGACCACACCAGCGGCCTGCCGGCTCCGGCCGGCATACCCGGGCCCGCCGACGGGCCCGGTTGGTGGCGCAAGAGCGTGTCGCCGCAGGACGTGGTGCGCAAGGCGTTCGCGGCCGCCGAGAACCATGGGGCGCGGCAGTTGCCCAAGCCGGGCAGTGTCCAGCAGTACAACGGGGTCAACACATTCGTCCTCGGCCTGCTGGTCGAAAAGGTGACCGGCCGAACCGTCGACGACGAACTCACCCGCCGCATCATCCGGCCGCTGGGACTGCACAACACCAGCCTCCCCTCGTCGGACGACATGTCCGTCCCGACACCGCACGCCCGGGTATACGTCGGTACGGACGAGGTGACCGAGCAGAGCCCCTGGGCATGGGCCGAGGGCGGAATGATCTCCACCGCCGCTGACCTCGACCGGTTCATAACCGCCCTGCTCCGCGGCCGGCTCCTCCCGCCCGCCCAGCAGAAGCTGGTGTTCACCGTGCCCGATGTGCCCAGCGCGCCGACCAACACGAACTGCATCAACAAGACGAGTTGCTTCAGCGTCGGCGGCCTGATGCGGGTCACGCTCGACAACGGGGTCACCGTGTGGGGCAAGACCGGCTCACTGCCCGGGTGGACCAATGGCGTCTTCGCCACCCGCGATCTGAAACGCCGCGTGGCCTACTCCCTCAACCCCACCGGCACCGCTTCCGAACGGCCCTATGTCTTGGCCGTCATCAACTCCGCCTTCGCGAGCGCCGGCTGAGACACCAAGGGCTGCCTGAACGAAGGCGCGTCGGGGGCCACCCGGCGGTCCCAATCCCTGGAGATCGCAGGGTGACCCCCTGATCGCAGGGTGACCCCCTGATCGCAGGGTGACCCGTGATCGCAGGGTGGCCCCGTGATCGCAGGGTGGCCCCGTGATCGCAGGGTGGCCCCATGTGCCCTATGCCCTATGCCCTATGCCCTATGCCCTATGCCCTATGGGGCATGGTCCATGGCACTTGGGCATCCGACGCAGGGGCGCGGGGCCACCCGTGGTTGAGGGCCTGGGGCGCTGTGCTGCTACCCCTGGCGCTTGACCCAGGTGATCGGAGCGGGGTTGCTGGGTGCCTGGATCATGACGCGTGCCGGAATGAGGACCATCTTCTGCTTCCGGTCCCCGTCGCCGTTGGTGAAGTCGAGCTTGTAGACGATGTACCCGAGGTACGAACCGCCGTTGACGCGTCCCTCAAGCCGCCCGGACACGCCGTCCGGGATGTCGACATCGGTGGTCTGCTCGGTCAGGCTCGTCCACTTGTTGGTGGTGGTGGTCGACTCGCTGTAGCTGAAGTTGACCTCCCCGCCGGGACTCGTGCCGCCCGTGCTGCCCGGGGGCACCAGCGTTGCGCTGACCTTTCCGCCGACGGACCAGCCACTGGTCTGGCTGGTGTCCTGGCCGACCATGGCCTGGGTCTTGTAGGTGAGCTTCGCCTTGCCCATCACCGCAGCGGTGGTCTGCACGGTCGGGTACGCCTTGTCGAGCACGCCGACGAAACCGCAGGGCATCGGGTCGCCGCCGGGGTTGTGACTGGGCTGGCCGCACATGGACTTGGCGTCCCAGTTGCTCAGCCACGGCTCCTTGTCGTCGCCGCTGCGCCGGCGGATGTCGGGGCCCTCGGTGGGGACGGACGGGGGGAGGTCGAATCCGCTGCCCAGCTTGGACGGGACGTCCTGGAGCGCCTGGTCGTGCGGGTAGACCTTCTCGACGTCGTCGAGCTTGACCTCCTGCGCGTCCTGACCGCTGGCCGGGTAGCCCTTGATGGCTTCCTGCTGGTTCAGGGGCGTGCTCTGGCTGAGGAAGCCGAAGACCTGCTGTTCGGTCGTGAAGAAGGTGTTGCCGTCGTCAGCGCGGGCCGGGGTGGGGGAGCCGATCAGCGATATGCCGGTGAGGGCGGCGGTGGCGAGTGCGCCCGCCATCAGACTGCCCCTTTGTGGGCCGCGACGAGCAGAGGTGGTGCACAGTGTGGACACGCGGATCTCCTTGACTTGTCGGGAACTTCTGGCCGGGCGTCGACCGCCGGTCGGCCGCGCCGCTCTTCAGAGGGCTTTGGGGGGATGTTCGGGGGCTCCCCTCGCGGGCTCTTCGGGAAGGGGCCTTTCGGGGGGGGCTCCTCGGGGGCGGCTCCCCTCACGGGCGCTCAACTCGGCTGAATCGATCGCAGCATGTTCAGGCGGGCTGCCCTGCGGGCCGGCCAGATGGCGGCCAGGGCGCCGATCATCAGGGCCAGGATCAGGAAGGTGCCCAGCCTTCCCCACGGCAGGACCATCGTGTACTCGTGCATCGAGCTGGTGGTCAGGCCGCCCGCGGCCCAGGCCAGGAAGATGCCCGTGCCGATTCCGAGGACCGCGCCGAACAGTGAGATGACCACCGACTCCAGCCGGACCATCTGCCGGACCCCGGAGCGGTCGAGTCCGATGGCCCGCAGCATCCCGATCTCCCGGGTGCGTTCGAAGACCGACATGGCCAGGGTGTTGACGACGCCGAGCACCGCGATGACGACGGCCATGCCGAGCAGCCCGTACAACATGCTGAGGACCGTGGTGACCGACTCGTTGTTGTCCTTGACCAGCTGCTCCTGGGTGCGGACCTTCAACAGCGGGCTGTCACCGAGCGCGGCGCGGATCTTGCGCTCAAGGCCGGCTGCCTCGCCGGGCTCGGCCTTGACCAGCAGGTTGTCGAACTGCTTCGTCGCGGAGTACGGGAGCACGTCGGCGCGCGTGCCCAGCGCCTCGTCGACGGTGCGGGTCCGGGCGTAGATGGCGACGATCGTCAGCTTCCGCTTCGCGGCCCTGTCGCGGCCCATGCCGCCGCCGATCTCGGCGTCGAGGGTGGTGCCGACCCGGAGCCCGGCCCGCTCGGCGAACTCGTCGGAGACCGCGATCCTGCCGGGGCCGATGTCGTGCAGCGAGCCGGCGCGGAAGTCGAGCCGTGCGACCCTGCCGAACGCCTCCGGGTCGGTGCCGGTGATGACGGCGTACTCGCCGTGGGTGCCGAGCTGCGCCGTGGTGACGGGGGCGGCCGCGGCGACCCCGGGTACCCGGGCGACCTTCCCGGCGGCATCCGCGTCGAGGCCGCGGGCGGTGCTGTAGTTGACCTTGTAGTCGGCGGTCAGGCCCTGGGTGGCCTCCGCGGCCATGGCGTGCTGGGCGGAGTGGGCGCCGACGGTCAGACCGGTGATCAGGGCGAGCCCGACCATCAGGGCGGATGCGGTGGCGGCGGTGCGGCGCGGGTTGCGCAGCGCGTTCTGTCGGGCCAGCTTGCCGGCGACGCCGAAGAGGCGGGTGGTGGCCTTGCCGGCCAGGGTGATCAGCGGCCGGGAGAGCAGCGGGGCCAGCACGATCACGCCGCCGAGCGTCAGTGCGCCGCCGAGCATCGCGGCCATCAGGTTCGACTCGTTGCTGGTCCGGAGCGTGGAGACGTACAGCATCACCGACACCCCGGCCCCGGTGAGCAGGGTGCCGAGCATGTTGCGGACCCTCAGGGCGCGGGCCGGCGGGGCCTGGTCGACGCTGCCGAGCGCCGCCACGGGGGCGATCCTCGCGGCCCTGCGGGACGGCAGCCAGGCGGCCAGGACGGTGACGACGACGCCGACCGCGAGCGAGGCCAGCGGGGCCGCGGGCGTGATGACCAGCGGTCCGTCGGTGGGGCGCACCGACGCGACGCCGGGCAGTCGGCGGATCTTCCGGGCCAGCGCGGTGTCGAGGGCGGTGGTCGGCGCGCCGTCCTCGCCGCCCGCCGGATCGGGGGCGGCCGGGTCGGGGGCAGCCGGGTCGGTGGCGGTGGCTTCGGCCGCCCGCACCGAGACGGCGACGCCCTTGAGGCTCTGGGCTGCGGCGTTGCGCAGGGCGTTCGCGGTGGTGTCGGCGAAGACGAGGGTGCCGGAGACGAAGGCGACGCCGAGCAGGACCGCGAGCACGGTCATGATCAATCGGGCTTTGTGCGCAAGGACGTTGCGCAGGGCGGTACGCAGCATGGTGATCGGTTCAGTCCTGAGTGCGAGGTGGCGGAGCGCGGAGACGGGGTGCGGGGCCGTGGGCGGCTGCGGACCGTCTCAGCTCGTCCGCTCCTTGGTGTCGAAGAGCCGCATGCGGTCCAGCACGGTCTCGGGGGTGGGAGCGGGCAGTTCGTCGGTGACGCGTCCGTCGGCGAGGAAGACCACCCGGTCCGCGGAGGAAGCGGCCACCGGGTCGTGCGTGACCATCACCACCGTCTGCCCCAACTCGCGTACCGAATCCCGCAGAAAGCCGAGGATCTCCGCGCCGGAGCGGGAGTCGAGGTTGCCGGTCGGCTCGTCCGCGAAGACGATCTCCGGGCGCCCGGCCAGTGCCCGGGCCACGGCGACCCGCTGTTGCTGGCCGCCGGACAGCTCCGACGGGCGGTGCCGCAGCCGCCCGGCCAGGCCGACCGTCCCCACGATCAGCTCCAGCCACTCCTGGTCGGGCTTTCGGCCGGCGATGTCCAGCGGCAGCGTGATGTTCTCCAGGGCGTTCAGCGTGGGCAGCAGGTTGAACGCCTGGAAGACGAAACCGATCTTCTCCCGCCGCAGCCTGGTCAACTGGCGGTCATTCAGCCCGGACAGCTCGGTGTCACCGATCCGGGCAGACCCACCGGACAGCGCGTCGAGCCCCGCCATGCAGTGCATCAGCGTCGACTTGCCGGAACCGGACGGCCCCATGATCGCGGTGAACCGGCCGCGTCCGAACTCCACGGTCACCGAGTCGAGGGCGACGACGCGGGTCTCGCCCTCGCCGTAGACCTTGGTCAGGCCCGTCGCGCGGGCGGCGGCGGAGGGGGCGCGGAGGCGGGTGGTGGCGGTGGCGTGCTGCGACATGGGTGCTCCTGGGAGGGGTGCGAAGCTCCCGACCATCGTGGCCGCGGCACCCCCCGAATCCGTCGCCCTCAGGTCGTGACTGCGGCGCCTGCCGATCGGCAGAAACCGCCGCTGCCGCGTCCCCCTCACGGACCACGCTCCCTCTACCCGACGACAGAGACGCCGGCCCTCCCCGACCCTTCCCGGCCCTCCCCGAAGAGCGAGCAGGCGGGCCCGGCCGGGTGCGTCAGTCCACAAGCCCGGGCAGGTGCTTTGGGCCCAGGAGCCCACGAGGCCGGCCAGGTCCTTTGGCTCAGCAGCCCACGAAGCCGGCCAGGTCCTTTGGCTCAGCAGCCCACGATTCCGCCCTGGTGCGTCAGTCCACGCGCCCGGCCGGATGTGTCAGCCCATCAGCCCGGCCTGGTGCGCCAGCAGCCCCACCTGCACCCGGCTGCCGCACCCCGTCTTCTCCAGGATCGACCGGACGTGACTCTTGACCGTCCCCACGCCGATGCCGAGCCGCCTGCCGATCTCCGGGTTCGAGAGCCCCTCCCCCAGCAGGACCAGCACCTCCCGCTCCCGCCCCGTCAGCCCCACCACCCGGCTCTCCGGGGCGGCGGCCCCGCCGCCCCTCAGCATCCGCCGGATCACGGCCCCGGTGACGCCCGGCGAGAGCACGGCATCCCCTCCGGCCGCCGCCCGCACCGCGCGGATCAGCTCCTGCGGCCCCTCGTCCTTCAGTAGGAAGCCGGTGGCACCCGCCCTCAGCGCCCGGGTGACGTTCTCGTCGTCGCCGAAGGTGGTGAGCATGACCACCTGCGGCGTGGGATCGAGCGCGATCAGCGGTGCCACGGCCGCCAGTCCGTCGAGCACGGGCATACGGATGTCGAGGAGCACCACATCGGGCCGGCACTCGGCGGCGAGCCGGACGGCCTCGGCCCCGTTGACCGCCTCGCCCACCACCTCGATGCCCCCGGCGTTCCGGAGGATCAGCCCGATGCCGTGCCGGATCATCTCCTCGTCGTCGGCGAGCAGCACCCGGGTCGCGGAAACCGCCCCGAGGCCCGGGGAGTTGGCCTGGTCAGTCATGTGTCCCTCTCCTGTGTCCCTCTCCCGCGGGGCGGTTCGGTCGCCTTCTCGGTGACCATCGGAACGGTGAAACGGTCGATCGAGATCAACAGGTCGGACCGGAAGCAGTAGCGGACGAGCTCCAGCCGCCCGGCCTTGACCGTCCCGGCCCCCCACGGGTAGATGCAGTCCGTGGCGGAGGCCGGCCGCGGTGGCTCACGCCCGGCGGCGGCCGCGCGCGTCGCGGGGTCGTCGCCGGCCACGTTCCGCTCCACCTGCTCCCGCGTCATCCCCAGCCGGGGCTTTTCGGGGCTCCGGTAGTCGGGGGGCTGCGCGTTGACCACCAGCAGGACCGCGAACAGCATCATCACGCCCACCCCCGCCAGGCCGAGCAGCCCGGTGACGGCGCCGGCAATGCGCCGCTGGAGGGCGGACAGCCCGCTGCCGGGCTCCTCGGCGACGCCGGCCGACCCGTTGCCGTCCTGCGCCGCATCCGCCGTCTCCGCGCCGGGGTCGGGGTCGAGGTCGGCATCGGGATCGGGGTCAGCGGGGATGTCAGCCACCACGGCGAAGCCGCCGCCCGGCGTCCGCCCCGCCTCCAGACCACCGCCGAGCAGCGCCACCCGCTCCCGCAGTCCGGTCAGCCCGCGCCCGGTGCCGAGCCCGGTCGTGGTCGCGCACGGCACGGGCGGCACGTCGTTGCGCACCTGGACGAGCACCTGCTCGTCGGTGTGTCGAACGGCCACGGTCACATCGGCCCCGGTCGCGTACCGGTGGACGTTGGTGAGCGCCTCGCGCACCACTCGGTGGACCGCCCGCCGTACCCGGGCGGTCCGGGCGTCGAGGTCGGCCCCCTCCCAGGACAGCTCGACGGGGATGCCGCCGGCGCGCGACTCCTCGACCAGCGCCTCGATGTCCGCGCGGGTGCCGGTGGCGTCGGTGAGTGCGTCGGTACCGGTGTCCCGGCCCAGCGGGCCCAGTACCCCCAGCACCTCCCGCAGCTCGCGCATCGCGTCACGGGCGGCAGTGCCCACCACGGCGGCCACGCCCTGTAGCCGGGGCGCCTCGTTGCGCAGCACCATCTCCAGCCCGCCCGCGTGCAGCGAGACCAGGCTCAGCCGGTGCCCGACCAGATCGTGCATCTCCGCGGCGATCCGCGACCGCTCACGCACACGCGCCTCGCTGTCCGCGAGCCGGCGCGCCTCCTCCGCGGCGGCGGTCCGCTCCCGCAACGCCCGCACCAGCCGGTCCTGCTGCCCTCCGGCCGTGCCCGCCAGCCCCGGCACCACAACCGTGGTCACCGCGAGCACCGCGCCCAGCACAAGACCGAACGACCAACTGCCCGGCCCCAGCACGGGAGTGAACACCGCACACGTCACCATCGCCGCGGCAGCCGCCGCCAGCAGCAGGCCCACGCCCCGCCGCTGCGTCCCCCTCTGCCGGGCCGCGGTGTGGGCCGCCACCGCGGTCAGCAACGCCGCCGCGGGCACCACCCCCATCAGCGCCGCGAGCCCGACCACCGCTGCCACCGGGAACCGGCGCCGCACCAGCACCAGCCCGATACCGACGAGCCCCACGGCCACCACCGCCGCCCAGCCCACCCTCAGCCGGGGGTCGATCCCCGACTCGCCCGTGTAGGTCAGCAGCACCAGCGCCCCGCCCAGGACCGCCTCACCCACCGCCCGCCACAGCCGCTGTCCCCGCTCCCCGGGCCCGGCGAAGGGGCTTCGGGACAGGAGGTCCTCGACGGCTGGTGGTGCACTGGACGGCATACGCCGATTATCAGGGGCACCGCACGGCGCTTCCTTGCACCGTGGGGACGACCCGCCTCTCCCCGAGGAGAAAGGCAGCCGTTCGTGCCCGGAGCCGTCCCGCTTCCTCCCCGCCGGCCGGCGACCCGGTGCGGATCCTGCCGACAGCCGCGTGGTGACCGACTTCAGGGCAACCGAAGGTCCCGACCGGCATTCCGGTCGGGACCCTCGTCGTCCGGGCGTCAGTCCGCGGCCCCGGGCGCCACCGTCGTCACGTCGAACTGCCCGCCGCACACCCGCAGCCCGCCGCTGGCGGTGGTCATCGCGTCCTTGGAGCCGGGCGGGTAGACGTGGACCAGCTGCGGCCTGGACCAGCACGGGGTGTCCGAGACGCCGTCGTTGACCGTGTGCAGAACGGCGTGCGCGCTCTGTCCCGGCCGTAGGCGGACGGCGCCGCCCGCGGCGCCCGAGCGGGTGGCGGGCTTGCCGACGGTCGAGCCGTCACGCAGCATCAGCGAGACCCCGGGGAAGCCGCGCAGCGAACAGGTCGTCCTGCCCTTGTTGGTGAAGACCAGCGGTATGTGGATGTTGCCCGCGCCGATGTCCGTGCGGCCCAGCCGCAGCGACATCGCGTCCGCGGTGCAGCGGTCCGAGGTGGCCGTCGTCGAGGTGTGGGCCCGGGCGGCGCTCGGCACGTCGGTCGCCGAGCCGTTGGCGGACTTCGCCCCGGCGCCGGACGGGGAGCCGGCGGCCCCGGCGGAGCCCCCCTGGCCGGTGGCCGCGGCCGGCGCGGCGACCGACGAGGAGTGGGCGGCGGAGTCCTTCCCGCTCTGGCAGGCGGACAGCGCGAACGCGGTGACGGCGATCAGCGATCCGGCGGCCACCCGGCGGCCGCGGCGGAGGGTCTTGGCGGCGAGCGACATCCTTCGGTCTCCCTCGTCTGGTGGTGCCCGCCCATCCGGGATGGGCGGGCACGGTCGGTCCGTTGTGCCTCCAGCGTGGTCCGGGGCGCTGCCGGTCGGCTAATGAGGCACTAACGCACCGCTAACGCCGCCACGCATCGGGCCCGTACCGCCGCCGGTTGTCGGGGCCCTCCGATCGTCACCAGGCCCGCGCGTCCCCCTCCCCTCCCCGGGAAGCGCCGCGTGGCTACATGGCCAGGGTCGCCCACAGCCCGAGGGTGAACCCCTGGCCCTCCTTGCGGACTTCGACGGCGCCCGCTCCGCCGAAGTGCGCGGGGACGACCAGTTCGCGGGCGGCGGCGGCCCGTTCGAGGATCCGACGGCGGCTGGCCGCCGCTTGTACGGGGTCGAGGCAGAAGCAGCTGTTCCAGCCGGGCTGGAGGATCTGCACCGGGCTGTGCAGCAGATCGCCGACGAAGATCACCCGGTCACCCGCCGAATCGAGCCGGAGCACGGAGGATCCCGGGGTGTGGCCGGGTGCCGACTCCAGGGTGAGGTGTTCGTCGATGCGGTGGGAGCCGTCCCACAGCACGGCCTGGCCGAAGCGGTGGACCGGCGCGATGCTGTCCTCGTAGATCAGCCGGTCGTCCTCGCGCGCACCGTTGCCGTAGGCGTTGTCCGGGCCGTAGTGGAAGTCGTCGGCGGCCGGAATGAGGTACTGGGCGTTGGGGAACGTCGGTACCCAGTCTCCGTCGACACCGAGGGTGTTCCAGCCGACGTGATCACCGTGGAGATGGGTGTTGACGACGACGTCGACCTGCTGCGGTTCGACGCCGGCCTGTGCCAGCAGCTCGAGGAAGTTGCCCTGCCACTGGTGGAAGTGAGGAGAGTCGGGTCGCTCGCGCCCGTTGCCGACCGAGGTGTCGACCAGGACGGTTCGCCCGCCGCTGCGCAACACCCAGGTCTGGAGTGCGACCACCGCCTGGTCGCTGCCCGGGTCCCAGTGGTCCGGCGCCAGCCAGTCCTCGTTGTCCGTCCAGACCTCGGTGGTCGACTCCGGGACGAGGGTGCGGGCCGGCGCGAACGGCACCTGCAACTCGACGACCCGGGTGACCTCGACGTCCCCCCACACGAAGGTCTGGACGTTCTTGCTCCAGGAATTGTCGCTGTTCATGTCCGCAACCCTAGGAAGCCTCGACAGAGCCTCTCAATGCCCATCAGGCTCAACGCAATACGTATGCGGCTCACTTCACCGCGGTTCGGGATAACCTGACGCGGTGGATGTCGTCAGTGACGCGATCGCGGCCGTGCGTATCGGACAGCCCTCCTCTAACCGGGTGCGGGGCAGCGGCAGCTGGTGCACGCGGCTCGCTCCCTACGACGGTGCGGGCTTCCATGTCGTCCTGAAGGGCGGCTGCTGGCTGCTACCCGACGGCGGCGCCCCGGTCTCGCTCAGGACCGGAGACGCGGTGCTGCTGCCGCACGGCACGGGACATGTGCTCGCCGACTCCCCCGCCGATCCGGCGACCGTACGGCACGCGGTGCCGTTCGAGCCCTGGCTGGCGGAGCGGTGGCCGCACGAGCCACCGGCGGCCCACGACGAAGTGGAGATGCTCTGCGGCAAGTACCGGCTCGACCGCAGCCGCGCCCACCCGCTCATGACGGAGCTGCCGAAGGTCGTCCATCTACCGCACCGGGTGGGCAGCCACCCCGAACTCCGGGCCGCCATCGACCTGTTGGGCCGTGAGCTGGACGCGCGCCGGCCCGGGTCGTGCATCGCGGTCCCCAGCCTGCTCGACCTCTTCTTCGTCTACATGATCCGTTCCTGGATGGCCGAGGGTGCGGCCGGTGTGTGGCCGGCCGTACTGAGCGATCCCGTGACGACCGCCGCCCTGCGGGCGCTGCACTCGGACCCGGCCGCGGCATGGACCATCGACCGCCTGGCCGCCGAGGCAGGTGTCTCCCGCCCGACCCTGACCCGCCGCTTCACCGGCCTGGTGGGCCGCCCCCCGATGACGTACCTCACCTGGTGGCGTCTGACGCTCGCCGCCACCCTGCTCCGCGACACCGACGAGCCCCTGGCCGCCATCGCCCGCCGCGTCGGCTACGGGACTCCCTACGCCCTCTCCCACGCCTTCAAAAGGGAGTTCGGAGCCACCCCGGGGCGTTACCGCGCAGAGACCGCGCAGCGGTCCGAGGACTGAGGGCCGCAGCGACGGTGTGCCCCGGTCCGCGCGTCAGGCGCGTCAGTCCGTTGTGGTGGTGGCCGGGTGGGGGAGTGTGTCCAGCCAGTCGAGCAGGAGGCGGTTGACCTCCTCGGGGCGCTCCTGCTGGACCCAGTGGCCGCAGCCGTCGAGGATGTGGGCGCCGGACAGGGCGGGGAGCGTGGCGGGGAACGCCTTGACGGCGTCGGCCATCCAGGTGGTGGGGGCGTCGTGTTCGCCGCCGATGAAGAGCGAGGGTCGGGTGATCGGGGCGCCGCGCCAGGCGGCCAGGTCCTCCCAGTCGCGGTCGACGTTGCACGCTCGGCAGCGCGACGGCGGTGAAGAGGTCGGGCCGTAGCAGCGCCGAGTGGGCGGCGATGGGCGAGCCCCAGTCGTGGCCCACGACGATCGCGGTCTCCTCACCGAGGGCGCGCAACACCCCGACGTTGTCGGCGACATGGGCCAGCATCCGGTAGGCCGCGACGTCCCGCGGCTTCGACGAGCGGCCGTAGAGTCCTGCCGCCGCACCACTACAACCGCACGGCCCTCCGCGGCTGTTCCTTCGCTCCCGTCAACAGCCCGTGCAGCGTGGCGAATTCGTCGACGCACTTGGCGGTGCCGTTGACCACGCAGTCCAGGGGCTGGTCGGCGACCATCACGGGCACGCCCATCTCCTGGCGCAGCCGCCGGTCCAGGCCGCGCAGCAGGGCGCCGCCGCCGGTGAGGGCGATGCCGCGCTCGATGATGTCGCCGGAGAGTTCCGGGGGGCAGGCGTCGAGGGTGCGGTGGACGGCCTGGACGATCGCCTCGACCGGTTCGGCGAGGGCGTCGCGGACCTCCTCCTCGGTGATCTCCTGGGTCCGGGGCAGACCGCTGATGTGGTCGCGGCCGCGGACGGTGTAGGAGTCGCGGCGTTCCGGTTCACCGTCCTCGCCGGCGTCGACGGGCGTCCAGGCCGCCGACCCGATGGCGATCTTGATGTCCTCGGCGGTGCGCTCGCCGATCGCCAGGGAGTGCTTCTTCTTGACGTAGCCGGTGATGGCGGCGTCCAGGGCGTCACCGGCGACCCGTACGGACTGGGCGGTCACCAGGCCGCCCATGGAGACCACGGCGACCTCGGTCGTGCCGCCGCCGATGTCCACCACCATGCAGCCGACCGGTTCGTCCACCGGGAGGCCGGCGCCGATCGCGGCGGCCATCGGCTCCTCTATCAGGTGCACCTCGCGGGCGCCGGCGCCGCGGGCGGAGTCGATCACCGCACGCCGTTCGACACCGGTGATGCCGGAGGGGACGCAGATGACCACCCGCGGCCGGCTGAAGCGTCGGCTGGGCAGGGCCTTCTTCATCAGGGCGCGCAGCATCTGCTCGGCGGCCTCGAAGTCGGCGATCACGCCCTCCCTCAGGGGGCGCATCGCGGTGATCCCGGACGGCGTGCGACCGATGGTCCGTTTGGCCTCCAGGCCCACGGCGATGACCTCGCCGGAGGCGTTGACCGCGACGACCGACGGCTCGTTCAGCACCACGCCCTTGCCGCGGGCGTACACCAGGGTGTTGGCGGTGCCGAGGTCGATGCCTATGTCGTACGTACCGGACGAAGTGCTGGACGCCATGGGGAGTTCGTGTGCTCTCTCGCGGGGACGGCTGGGATGGACGGCGGTTGACGGGGCGGGGGGACGGCGGGGCAGCGCTCCACAGAGGACCCATCGGGGCCAATGGGGTTCAATGCGGGCAATTAATAAGACTACTGGGGGTGCGAGATGGTTCCCCACTCCGCGCCGTGACGTTCGTCCGGCTCTTCGGACAGCGCCTCCGCCAGGTCGTCGAGCGCATCGAGCAGCAGCCCGGCGGCGCGCGGCGCGACGCCCTCGTTCTCCTCCTCGGCGTCCCACCGCTCCCCCACGGCGTGCAGCGCGCTCCAGTCCATCCCGCCCCCGTCGCGCACGGCCCGCCCGGCGTGCTCCAGGGAGCGGCGCAGTTCGGCGGCGAACGCGGCGGCGCCGGCGGAGGGTTCGGCGTCCCGGTCGGGGAGGTGCGCCTCCATGATCATGGTCACCCGACCCATGGTGGCCAGCGCGGCGCTGACCGCCTTCGCCGTGGCGAGCGACGGGCCGCGCGGGCGGACCGGCTCCTTCTCGGCCCGGGCCTCGCTCTCCTCCCAGGCCACCCGGGCGGCCCGGGCGTCCAGCAGGGCCTCCCGGACCTGCCGGGGCCGGCCCTCGGCGGGCCGGGCGTAGCGGTCCAACACGGCCAGGGCGTAGCTGCCGTTCGCCGCCAGCCAGTCGGCGAGGCGGTCCCGCAGCCTGGGCGTCTCCCAGGCGGGGAACAGCGCGTACGACAGCATCGCGAGCAGTCCGCCGACGAGGGTGAGCACGATGCGCGCCTCGACGGTCTGCTGCCAGCCCTCGCCGGCGATGCCGAGCAGGAAGACGACGTAGGCGGCCACGCAGGCCGAGGTCACCGAGAAGCCGGTGCGCATCAGCAGGTACGTCAGCCAGACGCAGACCAGGGCGAGCACCGCGCTGGCGTACACCCCGGGGTGCACCAGGGCCATCAGGGCACCCGCGACGGCGACGCCGACGAGGGTGCCGATGAAACGGGCCACACCCCGGGAGTAGGTCTGGGCGAAGTCGGGGCGCATCACCATCACGGAGGCCAGCGGCGCCCAGTAGCCGTGGCCGAACGGCAGCGCGGCGCCCAGCAGGTAGCCGACCGCGGCGACCGCGGCGACCCGCAGGGCGTGCCGGAAGATGTGCGAGGACCAGCGGGCCTCGCGGTGCAGGGCGCGCAGGGCGACCGGCACCAGCTTGGGCACGCTGGGGCGCAGCAGATGGCCGCGTTCGGCCTCGGTGGTGGCGCGGGTGGCCCGGACCGGCTCGTCGGTGAGCTCCACGGCGTCGGCGAGCAGCGAGATCAGTCGGTAGGCGGCGCGGCGGGCGGCGCCGTTCAGCATCGGCCCGGTGGCCGGGACTTCGAGGGTGGCCATCGCCTCGGGGGGCAGCCGTACCGGCCCGGCGTGCCGGACCGCATGGGCGACGGCGTCCAGGACGGTGCCCGCGGCGCCCAGCAGTTCGCGGGCGCGGTCGCGTTCGGGGCCTTCCAGAGGGGCGCCGACGACCGGGTCGGCGAGCGAGGCGAGGACCGGCCGGACGCGTTCGGCGAGGCCGCGGGGGCCGTGCAGCTGGACGGGGCGGCGCTTGGCCTGACGCGGTGTCACCTGGGAGGCGAGCCGGGCGTCCATCAGCGGCGCCGGGTCGAAGGGCGCGACCGGGTCGTGCCGCAGCCGCCGGGCGTAGTCGGCCTCGGCGGCCAGTGCGTCGGCGAGCGCATCGCGCTGGATGCCCCAGGGCCGGACCGGGAAGACGACGATGAGGGCGGCCTGGACGAGCCCGCCGAAGAAGATCAGGGCGGCGTGCTGGAGGGCGCCCAGGACCGAGGTCGGCAGGGTGACGGTGACCAGCATGATCGCCACGGTCTGGGTGCCGGCCAGTCCGGAGACCGGACCGATCGCCCAGGCCATCCCGGCCAGGAAGGTCCAGCCGATGAGCAGCAGGACGAAGGCGACGAGATGCGCGGCGGCCAGGTAGCCGAGGAAGGTGGCGACCGCCAGCGCGCCGGCGACCGCCAGCGCGAGCACCGGGCGCGGCCGCATGCTGCGCTGGAAGGTGACGAGGCCGGCCGCGAACGCGCCGAAGGCGGAGGAGACCGCGAGGGAGGGATCGCCGCGCCACAGGCACAGCCCGATGACGAGGGCGAGGCCGGCCGTGCCGCGCACCGCGATCAGCGGGGTGAGCTTGGTCCGCTCGACGGTCAGCCCGGAGCGGGCGGCTTCCGTCAGCGCACGCGACCAGGTCATAGCGAGAGGATACGGGCGAATACCGGCCAATACCGATGTTCCCGGAACGGTGGGACGGGGTGCGCCGGCCGCCCCGTACGCCGTCCGACCGCGCGCCGCCCGCACGCCCCGCCCGGCTCCCCCGCACGCCCGGTCCGCTCCCCCCTTCGGCCGGGAAAATCCTGGCAAACCCGGCTTCCGGCGCGCGTAAAACATCCCAGGCCATCAAGGGGACGCCCGGATTCCGGGTGCTGGGTGCGAGCAACCCGACACCCCGGAACGGAAACCCCGGAACCTCCCCGCCCCCTCTTGCTGGTCGGCCGGCACAGCTCCCGGCCTGTCGAGAGCGCGTCCGGCGCGTTCGGCGAGGAGTTCGCGAGGAGAAGGCCCCGTGCGCAAAGCCCTGTTCCAACCGCTGATCGCGCTGATCACCCTGACCGTTCTCGCCGCCACGGCCGGCTGCGGGACCAGTGCCTCCCCGTCCTCCCCCGTACGGTTCGGCAACGTGCCCAAGACGGGCGCCGCGCTGCACACCACGCCGCACGGGAAGCGCTCACTGGTGCAGTGGCCGACCCGCCCGATCACCTTCACCGAGGAGAGCCGGGTCGGCGGGGCCGGCCAGAACACCCCGATCGGCGTGACCACCCTGCACGGCCCGAAATCGGGCTTCACCGGGAAGGTGTGGGTGTGGGCACCGCCGGAGTACTACGAGAAGCGCAACGCGAACAAGGGCTTCCCGGTGATGGAGGCACTGCCCGGCGCGTACGGCTACCCCGTGAACTACTGGATCGGCTCCGACCTCAAACTGGAGGAGAACCTCGCCCAGTGGTCCAAGAACGGCACCAGCCTGCCGTTCATCGTCGTCATGCCGGTGCTCAACCCCAACGGCAAGCAGTACTACGACGGCAGCGACATACCCGGTCAGCCGAGGATCGGCACCTGGCTCAGCCAGGACGTGCCCAACCTCGTCCGGCAGAACTTCCGCACCCTCAGGACCCGCGACGCCTGGGCGATCATGGGCTCCTCCTCGGGCGGTTTCGCGGCGCTGAAGAACGTGCTCCAGAACCCGGAGACGTTCAAGGTGGCCATCCCCAACGGGCCGGACATCGTCCCCGACTCGCCGCTGTGGAACGGCCACGCCACGGTGGAGCGCGAGAACAACCCGGAGGTGCTGGCCCGCCGGCTGATCGCCCGCGGCGGCCCGGAGGTCTACCTCGCCTTCCAGGACGGCTCCAAGGAGTACACGGTGCTGCCGAAGGTCCGGAAGTTCATCGCGCAGTACGGTCACGGGCCGGTGCGCACCCGGCTCCAGATCGTCCCGGGCGGCACGCACAGCGCGGCGACGTATGTGAAGGGCATGGGCGAGGGCACCATGCGCTGGGTCAGCGCGCACATGCAGGGGCCGACCGCCTGACCGGCGGCCGGCCCGGTGACCGGAGGTGCGGGCCGCCGGGCCGACACCGGGCCGCGCGCCGGGCCGTCAGCACAGGGCGCTGCGGGCCGTCAACGGAAGGCGCTGCGGGCCGCCCGCCGGCTCGTCACCGCCGTCACGACACCACGTCCTTGCGCGCGAACCCGCGGAACGCCAGGGCGCCCAGCACCAGCGCGTACGACACCGACACCGACGCGCCCTGGATCATCCCGGACCACTCCATCCGGGGTTGCAGGGCGTCCGCCCAGGCGTACTGCCAGTGGGCGGGCAGCACATCGCGCCAGGTGTCGAGGGCGGTGACCTGGTCGAGGACGTTGCCGACGATGGTCAGCCCGACGGCGCCGCCGACCGCGCCCAGCGGTGCGTCGGTCACCGTCGACAGCCAGAACGCCAACGCCGCGGTCACCAGCTGGCTGACGAAGACATAACCGACCACGACCGCCAGCCGCAGCACCGCGTCCCCCGCCGACAGCGCACCGCCGGTGGGCAGTTGCAGCGGCCCCCACCCGTACGCGGCGGTGCCGACCGCCAGCGCGACCAGCGGCAGCCACACCATCGCGGCGGCGCTGAACAGCAGCGCGACGGTGAGCTTGCTGAGCAGCAGCCGGGCCCGCGGCACCGGCGCGGCCAGCAGATAGCGCAGCGAGGACCAGCTCGCCTCCGCGGCAACCGTGTCACCGCAGAACAGCGCCACCGGGACCACCAACAGGAACCCCGCGGAGACGAACAGCACCGTGGCGGCGAAGTTGCCGCCGGACGCGGTGGCGCCGTCCATCAGGGAGATCCGGCCGTTGCCGCGGCTGCTCGGGTCGCCGCCGATCGCGAACGCCATCACCAGTACGAACGGCAGCAGCGTCAGGATCGCGGCGATGACGAGGGTGCGGCGGCGCCGGAGCTGGCGCCGGGCCTCCACCCGCAGCGGCAGGGTCCGGCGCGGCCGGTAGCCGGGCGCCGCCGCGGTCGCGGTCGCGGTCGCGGTCATCGTGCGTCACCTCCGATCAGGGTGAGGAAGGCGTCCTCCAGACGCCGGTGCGGTCCGATGCGGTCCACCGCGACCTCCAACCGGAGGATTTCGGTGAGCAGTTGGGTGGTGGTGGCGCCGTCCAGCCGGACGAGGAGGCCGTCCTCGGCGCGTACCGCCGAGGCGACGCCCGGCAGCGCGGCCACCTTCTCCACCACGGCGTCGTCGACCGGCTCCGCCGCGCCCACCAGCAGGGTGTCCCCGGAGCCGACGATCTCGGCGACCGGCCCGGCCTGCACCAGTCGTCCGCGGTCCATCACGACCAGGTGCGTACAGCTCTGTTCGACCTCGGACAGCAGATGGCTGGAGACGATCACGGTGCGTCCGGCCGCCGCGTAGCGGATCATGACGTCGCGCATCTCGCGGATCTGCGGCGGGTCCAGCCCGTTCGTCGGCTCGTCGAGGATCAGCAGGTCCGGCAGGCCGAGCATGGCCTGGGCGATGGCCAGGCGCTGCCGCATGCCCTGGGAGTAGGTCCGCACCGCGCGGTCGAGGGCGTCGCCGAGACCGGCGATCTCCAGCGCCTCCTCGGCGTGCGCATCGGCGGCCGGCCGGCCGGTGGCCTGCCAGTACAGGTCGAGGTTGGCGCGGCCGGACAGATGCGGCAGGAAACCGGCGCCCTCGACGAACGCGCCGACCCGCGACAGCACCGGCGCGCCCGGCCGGATCGCCTCCCCGAAGACCCTGATCTCACCGGCGTCCGGCGTGATCAGACCCATCAGCATCCGCAGCGTGGTGGTCTTGCCGGCGCCGTTCGGCCCGAGCAGACCGAGCACCTGCCCCTTCTCCACCCGGAAGGACAGCTCCCGAACCGCGAACCGGTCCACGGACCCGGCGTACCGCTTGCCGAGTCCGCTGATCCGCAGCGGAACCTCGGCGAGCGCCGGGTCGGGCGGGGGCGCCGCGGTCCGGCGGCGGGCGGTGAACAGCAGCAGCGCGGCGACCACCGCGGCACCGGCCGGCAGCGCCCAGGTCCAGGCGGGCAGCGGGGCGGCGGCGCTGCGCACCTGCGGTGCGGTCGGCACGCTCAGCTCCCCCTCGGCCGTCGCGGCCGCACCGCCCGCCAGGGAGACGGTGTAGCTGGTCGGGGCGGCCGGTGAGGCGTAGCCGAGGTCGGTCGCGGAGAGCACCAGCCGCAGCCGGTGCCCGGCCGCGAAGTCGTGGTCGGCGGTGGGCAGTTGCAGCCGTACGGTCCGGCCGTCGTGGGCGTCCTCGATCCGGTACGGCGCGACGAGCTGGGACGGCAGCACCTGGCGGCGGCCGTCCGGGGCGACGTCGTAGAGCTTGGCGAAGAGCACCGCGTCCCGGGAGCCGGAACGGACCCGCACGGTGACGGTGGGACTGCCGGTCAGGTGCACGGAGTCGGTCAGCGGCGCCGACTCGAAGCGGGCGTACTGGCCGGGGAAGTCCAGCGACAGGCCGCCGGTGCCGAGGGCGGAGAGGTTGCCGAGCGCACCGACGCCGGGCACCGCGGAGATCGCGGGCGGCCCGGCGCCGGCCGGGTTGCGGAAGGTCTGGGCGGAGCCGGTCAGCCGGACCGTCCGGGGCGCGTGGTGCAGACCGGGGTAGCGGTCCGCGGTGGCACCGCGCAGCCGCACCGACCCGTCGGTCGAGTCCACTCCCCCGGTCCGGCTGATCCGGAAGGCGGGCCCGGTGTCGGCGCCCCCGTCGCGCTTCAGATAGCGGTCGAACCACACCGTCGTACGGGCCTGGAGGCGAGCCGCCTCACGGTCCCCGCCGTCGTGCCCGCCGGAGATCCAGTCGACGTCGACCGGCGCCCCGTTCCGGCGGATCGCCCGCTGCATCGCATCGGCCTGGTCGAGGGTGAACAGCGAGTCCGTCTGCCCCTGCATGATCAGGGTCGGCACCGTGATGCGCCCGCCGACGGCCGACGGACTGCGGGCCTGAAGCAGCCGGCGGGCCGCCGCGTCCGGTGTGCCGCTGACCGCGACCCGCTCGTACATCCGGCACAGCTCGGGCTCGAACTTCCCGCAGCCACCGGGCGCTTCGGGCCCGGATGGCGGGGTGCGGGGCGCGCCGGCGGGGGCACCGGTGGAGCCGGTGGGGGCGCCTGTCGAGCCGGTGGGGGCGCCCGTCGAGCCGGTGGTGAAGAAGATCCCCGCCCACAGCTTCTTGAACACGCCGTGCGGGAAGAGGGCGTCGGCGAGGTTCCAGTACGTGATCTGCGGGGCGATCGCATCGACCCGCCGGTCGTGGCCGGCCGCCAGCAGCGCCATCGCCCCGCCGTACGAGGCGCCGGCGACGCCCACCCGGGGGTCACCGGCCTTGTCGAGCTGCACCTCGGGGCGCTCGGCCAGCCAGTCGATCAACCGGCTGACGTCGGCGACCTCGGCGACCGGGTCGTTCAGCCCGATCCTCCCGGTGGACCTCCCGAATCCGCGCGCCGACCAGGTCAGCACCGCGTACCCGTCCCGGGCCAACTGCTCGGCCTGCGCCCGCAGATCGGCCTTGCTGCCGCCGAAGCCGTGCCCGAGCAGCACCGCCGGCCGCCGCCCGCCGGAGCCGCCCGGCGCGGTGAAGAACGAGGTGTCGATCCGCACCTTCGCCGTGCTGCCGGGCGTCTCCGGCATGCTCAGCAGCCGGTCCTCCCGATGCACCGCGGGCACCGCTTCCGAGGACGCGGCCGCCCAGGTGCCGCCCCCTATGAGCACGACCAGCGCGCCCACGGCGGCGTACCAGCGCCGGCCACGCAGCCGGCCACGCAGCGGGCCGCGCGCGCTTCCGCGCCGTGGGAGACCTCGGAGATCCATACCGCGAATCCTAGGTACGGCCCGCGACGGCCGGCCGGTACCCCGGGCTGAACCCGGGGGTCTCCTCTGGGAGTAGGGCCCGCCGGTGCCGTACCGCGGACGCGGTACGGCACCGGCACGGACCGCCGCCGCTACGCCGACCGCGGCGCCGCCCGCAGCCGGAACCGGGCCACCCGGTCGTCGCCGCTCCAGCGCTCCAGCCCGGCCTTCACAAGGACCCGGCAGGACGCCGGGTTCGTCAGCTCGACGTCCGCGTACACCGTGTGCACGCCCGGCGCGGTGAGCGCGAACGCCGCCATGGCCCGGGCGGCCTCGGTCGCATAGCCGCGCCCCCGCCGCGACGCCACGACGCCGTAGCCGAACTCGACCGCTCCGTCGCCGGGCGGCCAGAACAGCCCGATGGCGCCGACCAGCAGACCGCTGGCCCGCTCGATGATCAGCCGCTGCCCGTAGGTGCCCCGGCGGTCGGGGTGTCCGTCGATGAAGCCGGCGATGACCCGGTCACCGTCGGCGGGGAAGTCCGCGGCCCAGTGCGGCTGCCGCGCCCCTTCGAGGACGGCGGCGAGGTCCGCGTCGGACCACGGCCGCAGCGCCAGCCGCGCGGTGAGCAGATCCGCGCCGCGGACGGAGAACGCGGCGGCCGGGGAAGCGGCCGGCTCAGGCGGCGACCCGGCCAAGGGCATGCCGATGAGGCGTCCGGTGGTCCATATTCATCAACCTCCCTCTCCCCAGCAGTGCGTGCACCCGGTGCGGATCGCTCCGCGCCGGCCGAGCGTACCCGGCCGGCCGGCCCCGGCAACAGCGATTTCTCGCGCGAGCACCGGGACCGTGCCGCCGGTCAGTACTGCGGCGGCCCGAACCCGCCCTGCCCGGGCGCGGGCGGGGTACCGGGCGGCATCGGCGGGGTGCCGGGCGGCGGCATCGGCGGGGTGCCGGGCGGCGGCATCGGGGGGCCGCCGACCGGGCCGACCGGGGGCTGCCAGCCGGCGACCGGCGGGACCGGCGGACCGGCCGGCGGGACGAAGCCGGGCACGGCGAACGGCGCGGCCTGGGACGGCGGGTACCAGGCGGGGGCGGACGGCTCACCACGGGCCATCAGGGCGAGCAGCGCCACCGAGCCGACCGTGTCGAGCAGCAGCTGGACGTCATTGAGGATGCTCAGCCCCGGCAGGCTCTCGTTCAGCGAGAACAGGGCGCCGTTCCGGGCCAGCGCGACCACCGTGATCAGCGCGCCGGGCAGCGACAGGATCGACAGCCCGATGGCCAGCCCCCGGGCCGCGCCGCCCCGCAGCAGGCTGTTGAGCGCCGCCAGCGCGGTCAGCACCAGGAAGACCAGCGCCGACCAGCCCGGCGCCAGACTCAGCAACGAGCTGAGCGCTCCCTTGCCGAGGTAGAGCATCTCGAAGGTGCCGGTGCCGCCCTGCACCAGCATGTAGACCTGCCAGACCACGTTGACCAGGACCATCGCCCCGAGCAGCAGACCGGCCAGCACACCGGCCGTCGGGGCCGGCCGCATCGGCGGCTCGCTGGGCCGGGGGCGCGGCCAGGACCGCATACCGGCGAGCAGCACGATGCCCGCGACCAGGGTCAGCAGGAACAGCAGCCCGCTGCTGATGAAGACGCCGTCGAAGGTGGCGGTGGACGTCTCCGCGTGCTGGAACCAGCGGTTGTCGCTGGTGTGGTTGCCGACGCTGACCAGGGCCTGGAGGGCGGTGGCGAAGGTGAAGGTGGTGGCGACGGCCAACAGCCCGCCGGCCAACCGGTTCCCGGCGAACGCCGCGAACACCGCGACCAGGTCCAGGACGGCGAGGCCGAGCTGGAACGGGCCGGTGACCTCGTTGGTGCCGCCGGGCCGCTGGAGCGTCCACGACTCCCAGACGCCGTCCAGCCCGAACTCGCCGAGGTCGACGGCCAGCCAGTACCCCAGGAAGAGGAAGAACAGCAGGCAGAAGACCCCGCCAGTGATACGGGCGCCCTTGGCGAGCGCCATGGGTTGGTGCATTGAGTCCCCCGGTTGTGTCGATGCTCGGCGAGGGAGCACGGTAGCAACGCGCCGCCCCCGGGTCTCCCCCCGGTCTCCCCGCCCGGGAAGCGGACGTGCCGGACCCCCTGCCGGCGGGGGTCCGGCAGGGGGTCCGGCGGTGGGGTGCTTGTCAGGGCGACCCCGGGGCGGTTGCCCGTCAGTGGTTGCGCGGGAAGCCCAGGTTGATACCGGCGTCCGACGGGTCAGGCCAGCGGGTGGTGACGACCTTGCCGCGGGTGTAGAAGTGCACGCCGTCGTTGCCGTAGATGTGGTGGTCGCCGAAGAGGGAGTCCTTCCAGCCACCGAACGAGTGGTAGCCGACCGGCACCGGGATGGGCACGTTCACACCGACCATGCCGGCCTCGATCTCCATCTGGAAGCGGCGGGCCGCGCCGCCGTCCCGGGTGAAGATCGCGGTGCCGTTGCCCCACGGCGAGTTGTTCATCAGCTCGACGGCCTGCTCGTACGTCTCCACCCGGACGACCGACAGCACCGGACCGAAGATCTCGTCGCGGTAGGCGTCCATCTCGGGCGTGACGTTGTCCAGCAGCGAGACGCCGATCCAGTGGCCGTCCTCGTAGCCCTCGACGGTGTAGCCGGTGCCGTCGATGACGACGTCGGCACCCTGCGCCGCGGCACCGGTGACGTACGAGGCGACCTTGTCGCGGTGCGCCTTGGTGATCAGCGGGCCCATCTCCGACGCCGGGTCGTCGCCGGGGCCGATCCGCAGCTTGTCGGCACGCTCCTTGATCTTGCCGATCAGCGGGTCCGCGGTCTCACCGACCGCGACCACCACGGAGATCGCCATGCAGCGCTCACCCGCCGAGCCGTAGGCGGCGTTGATCGCCGAGTCCGCCGCCAGGTCCAGGTCGGCGTCCGGCAGCACCAGCATGTGGTTCTTGGCGCCGCCCAGCGCCTGCACCCGCTTGCCGTTCGCGGTGCCGGTGGTGTGGATGTACCGGGCGATGGGGGTGGAGCCCACGAACGACACCGCGGCGACGTCCGGGTGCGCGAGGAGGGCGTCGACCGCCACCTTGTCACCGTTGACGATGTTCAGCACACCGTCCGGCAGACCCGCCTCGGCAGCCAGCTCGGCCAGCTTGAAGGCGGCGCTGGGCACCTTCTCGCTCGGCTTGAGGACGAAGGTGTTCCCGCACGCGATGGCGAGGGGGAACATCCACATCGGCACCATCGCCGGGAAGTTGAACGGCGTGATGCCGGCCACCACGCCCAGGGACTGACGGATGGCGGCCACATCGACACGGGTGGACACCTGGGTGGACAGCTCGCCCTTGAGCTTCTCGGGGATGCCGCAGGCCAGCTCCACGATCTCCAGACCGCGGGCGACCTCACCGAGCGCGTCGGAGTGCACCTTGCCGTGCTCGGCGGTGATCAGCCGGGCCAGCTCCTCACGGTGCGCGTCGAGCAGCTCGCGGTACTTGAACAGCACCGACGTGCGCTTGGCCAGCGAGCTGGTGCCCCAGGTGCGGAACGCTTCCTTGGCGGCGCGGACCGCCGCGTCGACCTCGTCGACCGACGCGAAGGCGACCTGCTTCTCCTGCGCGCCGGTGGCCGGGTTGTAGACCGGGCCGACGTTGCCGGAGACGCCCTCGACGGGCTTGCCGCCGATCCAGTGGCTGATGGTCTTCATGCTGGGGGCCTTTCTGGGGTGACGACTTCGAACGGGGGTCAGAGGTGGCGACGGCGCCCGGCGGCCTGCCGGTCGTACGCCTCGCGGGCGGCGACCGCCGCCGGACGTGTCGCGGTCTCGGCAACGGGAACATCCCACCAGGCCTGGGCCTCCGGCGCGCCCGGCACAGTGTCGGCCGTTTCGGTCTCGACATAGACACATGTGGGCCGGTTCGCGCCACGCGCCTCGGCCAGCGCGGCCCGCAGCTCACCGACCGTGGCCGCACGGATGACGTGCATACCGAGCGAGGCGGCGTTGCCGGCCAGGTCCACCGGCAGCGGCGCACCCGTGTACGTGCCGTCCTCGGCCCGGAAGCGGTACGCCGTCCCGAAGCGTTCACCGCCGATCTGCTCGGACAGGCCGCCGATGGACGCATACCCGTGGTTCTGGACGAGAACGATGGTGATGTTGATGCCCTCCTGGACCGCGGTGACGATTTCGGTGGGGTTCATCAGATACGTACCGTCGCCGACCAGCGCCCACACCGGCCGGTCGGGAGCGGCCAGCCGGACGCCGATCGCCGCGGGGATCTCATACCCCATGCAGGAGTAGCCGTACTCCAGGTGGTACTGCCTGCGGGACCGGGCGCGCCAGAGTTTGTGCAGGTCACCGGGGAGGGAGCCGGCCGCATTGATGATCACGTCGGAGTCGTCGACCAGCGCGTCCAACGCCCCGAGCACCTGCGTCTGCGACGGGCGCACGGAGTCGTCCGGCGCCCCGTACGCGGCGTCCACCCGGCGCTCCCACTCCGCCTTCGCCTTCGTGTAGCCGGCCTCGTACTCCGCCGCGACACGGTGGCCGGACAGCGCCCCGGTGAGCGCTTCCAGGCCGGCGCGGGCATCGGCGACCAGGGAGGCCGCGCCGAGCTTGTGGGAGTCGAACGGGGCGATGTTGAGGTTGACGAAGCGGACCCCGGGCGCCGCGAACAGCGTCGCGGAGGCCGTGGTGAAGTCCGTGTAGCGGGTGCCGACACCGATGATCAGGTCCGCCTCGCGGGCCAGCCCGTCGGCGGTGGCGGTGCCGGTGTGGCCGATGCCGCCGACGTCCGCGGGGTGGTCGTGGCGCAGCGACCCCTTGCCGGCCTGGGTGGAGGCCACCGGAATGCCGGTGGCGTCGGCGAAGGCGCGCAGCGCGTCCTCCGCCTCGGAGTGGTGGACACCGCCGCCCGCGATCAGCAGCGGCCGGCGGGCCGCCCGGACGGCCCGCACCGCCTCCGCGAGGGCAGCCGCCTCGGGCGCGGGCCGGGCCACCCGCCACACCCGGTCGGCGAAGAACTCCTCCGGCCAGTCGTACGCCTCGGCCTGCACGTCCTGCGGCAGCGCCAGGGTGACCGCCCCCGTGTCCACGGGATCGGCGAGCACCCGCATCGCCTGAAGGGCGGCCGGGATCAGCGCCTCGGGCCGGGTGACCCGGTCGAAGTACCGGGACACCGGCCGCAGCGCGTCATTGACCGACACATCACCCGCGTACGGCACCTCCAGCTGCTGGAGCACCGGGTCCGCCGACCGGGTCGCGAAGACGTCACCGGGCAGCAACAGCACCGGCAGCCGGTTGACGGTCGCCAGCGCCGCACCGGTGACGAGGTTGGTGGCGCCGGGGCCGATGGAGGTGGTGACGGCTTGCGCGGAGAGCCGGTCGCACTGCCGGGCGTAGCCGACGGCGGCGTGCACCATGGCCTGCTCGTTGCGCCCCTGGAGGTACGGCAGCGCCTCACCGGACTCCAGCAGGGCCTGGCCGATACCGGCGACGTTGCCGTGGCCGAAGATGCCCCAGCAGGCGTTGATCAACCGGTGCCGCCGGCCGTCCCGCTCGGTGTACTGGTGGGCGAGGAACTCGACCAGGGCCTGCGCGACCGTGAGGCGGCGGGTCGTCGGAGCGTTCATCGGAGGTCTCCTACGGGCGCTTCGTAGAGGGGGAGGCGGGGGTCGACCGGCTGATCGGGCCAGGTGCCGCGGATCCAGCCGTGGTCGGGGTGATCGCAGATCAGCCACTGGCGTTCGGCACCGGGACCGGCCATGACGTTGAGGTAGTACATGGTGTGCCCGGGGGCGGCGATGGACGGGCCGTGCCAGCCGTCGGGGATCAGCACCGCATCGCCGCTGCGCACCTCGGCCAGCACCTCGGTGCCCCGGCCCCGCCCGGAGGAGGTGACGCGCTGGTAGCCCACGCCGTCCGTGCCGTGCGCCGGCTCGATCTCGAAGTAGTAGATCTCCTCCAGCTCGGACTCCTCGCCGGGGCGGCACTCGTCGTGCTTGTGCGGCGGATAGGACGACCAGTTGCCGCCGGGGGTGAGCACCTCCACCGCGATCAGCCGGTCGCAGGCGAAGCCGTAGCCGGCGTCGGCACCGGCCGGGGCGGCCGCGGCGAAGTTGTTGACCTGCCGCGAGCAGCTGCCGCTGCCGCGCAGCTCCACGGGGACGTCGGCGGCGGCACCGTACCGGGCGGGGAGCCGGCGCTCACAGCGGGCCCCGGTCAGCGCGAACCGCCCGCCGGCCCCGCTCGCGATCTGCACCTGGGCGTCCCTCGGCACATACGCGAAGTCCGTGACCCCGCTGAACACGCTCTCCCGGCCGGCCAGTTCGAAGACCTCCCCGCCGTCGGTCAGCACCGTGCAGCCGCCGGACAGCGGCAGCACGATCCATTCGCTCTCGCCGGTGGCGAACGCATGACGGCCACCGGGCGGCAGCTCCAGGACGCGCAGCGAGGAGTAGCCCCAGCCGGCCCGCTCGGGGTCGATGTCCAGGACGTACGAGCCCTCGCCCGCCGCGCCGGCCGTCAGGTGGAATTCACTGCTCATACGGCTCATATGTCCAGTCTCCTGCGGAAATCGCGGCCTTCACAGCAGGCCCACGGCGGTGTCCACGGCGGCGGCGACATCCCCGTCGGCCGGGTAGAGCAGGGACCGTCCCACGACCAGCCCCTGCACGGTCGGCAGCCGCAGCGCCTTGCGCCACTTCTCGTAGGCCGCCTCCTGGTCCTGGACGGTGCTGCCGATGTCACCGCCGAGCAGCACGGTCGGCAGGGTGGTGGCCTCGCAGACCCGCGCCATCGCATCGGCGTCGTCGGTCACCGGCAGCTTGAGCCAGGTGTACGCGGAGGTGCCGCCGAGGCCGGAGGCGATGGCGACCGAGCGGGTGACGGCCTCGGGGCTGAGGTCGTTGCGGACCTTGCCGTCCCTGCGCGAGGAGAGGAACGGCTCGACGAACACCGGCAGTTCCAGCTCGGCCATCGCGTCGATGGCCCGGGCGGTGGCCTCCATCGTGGTCAGCGACCCCGGGTCGGCGTAGTCGATGCGCAGCAGCAGCTTCCCCGCGTCGAACCGCAGCCGGGCCAGGTCCTGCGGCCGATGGCCGGTGAACCGGTCGTCCATCTCGAACGAGGCGCCCGCGAGGCCGCCCCGGTTCATCGAGCCCATCACCACCTTGCCTTCGAGGGCACCGAGCAGCAGCAGGTCCTCCAGGATGTCGGCGGTGGCCAGCACTCCGTCCACACCGGGCCGCGACAGCGCCAGCACCAGGCGTTCGAGCAGGTCGAGGCGGTTGGCCATGGCGAGCTGCCGGTCACCGACGGCGAGCGCGCCGCGGGCCGGATGGTCGGCGGCGACGATCATCAGCCGGCCGCTGTCGCCGATGAGCGGACGTCGGGTACGGCGGGCGGCGGCCTCCGCGACGGCACCCGGGTACCGGGCCCGCAGCGTCGCGAGGTCACTGATCCGAGAGGTCAAGGCTCAACTCACCTTCTTGAGTGCACAGGTGGGGCGGGGTGACGGCAGGGGGCCGGCGGGCGGGGGGGCCGGGGACGCGGGGGCGGTCGACGTCCCACCGAGGCGGGTCATCGCCCCGCGAGGAACGCCTCGACCTCATCGGCCGTGGGCATCGCGGACGAACAGGCGAGGCGGGAGGCGACGATGGCGCCGGCGGCGTTGGCGTAACGCATCATCGGCTCCAAGTCCCAGCCGGAGAGCAGACCGTGACACAACGACCCGCCGAACGCGTCCCCGGCCCCGAGCCCGTTGACGACCTCTACGGGCGTGGGCGGAACCTCGGCGACGCGGCCGTCGCGGTGCACGGCCAGCACGCCCTTCGGCCCCTGCTTGATGACGGCCAACTCCACCCCCATCTCCAACAGCGCCTGCGCACAGGCCTTGGGCTCCCGCAGCCCGGTCGCCACCTCGGCCTCGTCCACATTGCCGACCGCCACGGTGGCGTACCGCAGGGCGGCTTCGTAGTACGGGCGGGCGGTGGCCATCGCCGCGGCGCCGCTCGCCCCGCCGTCCTTGGAGGCACCGCCCTCGCCACCCCAGAACATCGGCCGCCAGTCGAGGTCGAAGACGGTGCAGTGCTCCCCGGGGGAACGTCCACCGACCGTCCGGAAGGCCTCGGCCCGGGCCTCCAACGCGGCGAGGGTGGCGCCACGGCTCGGCTCCTCGCACAGCCCGGTACCGGTGATCCAGAAGATCCGCGCGGCCGCAATGGCGTCCCGGTCCAGCTCCTCCTGGTGGATCACCAGGTCGGGGGCCTTCGGCCGACGGTAGAAGTAGAGCGGGAAGTCGTCCGGCGGAAAGATCTCGCAGAACGTGACCGGCGTGGGATAGGCGTCGACCGGAGTCACCCAGCGGTCGTCCACCCCGAACTCGCGCAGCGCCTGATGGACGTAGTCGCCGAACGGGTCACGTCCGGTGCGGCTGATCACGGCGCTCCGGCGACCGAGCCGGGCCGCAGCCACCGCGACATTGGTGGCGGAGCCCCCCAGGAACTTCCCGAACGTCTCCACCTGCGCCAGCGACACACCGGTCTGCAACGGATAGATGTCGACTCCGATGCGGCCCATGGTGATCAGGTCGTACGGCTCGGTCATATACGCCCCTTCGGGTCGGACGACACGGCGGATTCCACAACTCCAGCTCGACGGCTTCAGCCATCGAACTTCGGCTCGACGGCTTCAGCACGACGGGCTTCAGCACGACGGCTTTGGCACAACGCGCCTCGGCTCGGTGGCCTTGGCACAACGGGCTTCCGCCTTCCGGCTTCGGCTGGACGGGCTTCGGCCCTCTCGACGGCTTCAGCTCTGAGGAAAGGTCTAACGGTCACCATCAGACCCTGTCAACAGTTTGTCCTTACATTCTGACGTCACCCCACAGAATGCCACCCACCCCAACCGACCCCCAAACCACCCCACCCTCCCTTCCCCCGCACCCCAACACGCCCCAAACCACCCCACCGCCACAAAGTCCTTAAGTCCTTATGTCAGGACGAAGTCTTGACACTCCCCTGGGCGGCAGAGAGGCTGTGCCCACGAACCCCGCACCAGCGCCTCCCGGTCACCGCCGACCGGCGAGAGGAGAGCCGCAGCATGTCCGTACCCCATGCCGCCCCGCCCGTTCTGGACCGCATCCGCGTCGGTTCCGCACCCGACTCCTGGGGAGTGTGGTTCCCCAACGACGACCAGCAGGTCCCCTGGCAGCGCTTCCTGGACGAGGTCGCCGAGGCCGGCTACGAGTGGATCGAACTCGGCCCGTACGGCTACCTGCCCACCGACCCCGCCGTCCTGCACGACGAGATCGCCCGCCGCCACCTGAAGGTCTCCGCCGGCACGATCTTCACCTCGATGCACCACGGCCCGTCCGTGTGGGACAAGACCTGGGCGCACGTCTCCGAGGTCGCCACCCTCACCCAGGCGATGGGCGCCAAGCACCTCGTCGTCATCCCCTCCTTCTGGCGCGACGACAAGACCGCCGAGGAGATCGAACCGCGCGAGCTGACGGTCGAGCAGTGGAAGCACCTGACCACCGGCATGGAGCGGCTGGGCAAGCGCGTCCAGGACGAGTTCGGGCTTCGGATCGTCGTGCACCCGCACGCCGACACCCACATCGACACCGAGGAGCACGTCGAGCGCTTCCTGCACGTGACCGACTCGGACCTGGTCAACCTCTGCCTGGACACCGGCCACTACGCGTACTGCGGCGGCGACAGCGTCAAGCTGATCCGCACCTACGGCGAGCGGATCGGCTACCTGCACCTGAAGCAGGTCGACCCGGACATCCTCAGCGACGTGGTCGCCAAGGGCACGCCGTTCGGCCCGGCGGTCCAGCAGGGCGTGATGTGCGAACCACCGCTCGGGGTACCCGCACTGCCGCCGGTCCTGGAGGCCGCGCAAGAGCTGGACGTCGACCTCTTCGCCATCGTCGAGCAGGACATGTACCCCTGCCCGCCCGACCAGCCGTTCCCCATCGCCGAGCGCACCCGCCGCTTCCTGCGCTCCTGCGGGGCGTGAAGCGGCCGCACCGCCCCTACATGCGCCGCGCGGGCCCTACATGCGCCATGTGGGCCTGCCGCGGCGCGCCTCCTCATACTCCGGCAACGATTACGGAGAGTAATCAGTTCCCAGGTGTATCACAATCTGTAGCACTTCAGTCTGCATCCCGTAACGTAAGGACTTGAGGACCACATGACTTCGCTTGGAACGCTCGGCGTGGCCGTTGTCGGGACCGGCCGGATGGGCGCCGACCATGTGCGCCGGATCAACGAGGTGATCAGCGGCGCCCGGGTGGCGGCGGTGGTCGACATCGACGCGACCCGGGTCAAGAACCTCGCCGACGGCATCGAGGGGTGCACCCCCTACACCGACCCGGCCGCCGCCATGGACGACCCCGCGGTGGACGCCGTACTGATCGCCTCACCGGGGCCCGCGCACGAGGCGGCGCTGCTGGACGCCTTCGCGCGCGACCTGCCGGTGCTGTGCGAGAAGCCGCTGACGCCGGACGCCGCCTCCGCGCTGCGCGTACTGGAGGCGGAGCAGGCACTGGGCCACCGCCGCGTCCAGGTGGGGTTCATGCGCCGTTACGACGCGGACTACCGCGCCCTCAAGTCCCTTCTGGATCAAGGCACTTACGGCCGCCCGCTGATGCTGCACAACAAGCACCGCAACGCCGACACCCCGCCCGGCTTCACCAACGCGATGATGATCAACGACTCGGTGGTGCACGAGATCGACGTGACCCGCTGGTTGCTGGAGGAGGAGATCACCGCGGTACGGGTGCTGCGCCCGACGCCCACCGGGAACGCGCCCGAAGGCCTCAGCGACCCGCAGCTGATCCTCTTCGAGACCGAGGGCGGCCGGGTGGTCGACACCGAGATCTTCGTCAACTGCGGTTTCGGCTACCAGGTCAGCTGTGAGGCGGTCTGCGAGGGTGGCACGGCCCGGATCGGCGACGACCACGGGGTGTTCACCAACTCCGCCGGCCGCTGGGGCGGCGCCATCCCCCCCGGTTTCGTGGAGCGCTTCGAGGAGGCGTACGACCGGCAGGTGCAGCGCTGGGTGAACGCCACCCGGCGCGGCGAGGTCGAGGGTCCCAGCTGCTGGGACGGCTATGCGGCGGCGGCGGTGTGCGAGGCCGGCGTGCTCGCCCAGGCGAGCGGTGAGCGGGTGGCGGTCGAGCTGATCGAACGGCCGGCGTTGTACCGCTGAGGCGCCGAGCCGAACCGTCCACCCACGGGCCGCGCCCGCACCTGATCCACGAAAGGCCCCGCACCATGCCCGCCGTCCGTGATGCCGCCGTACGGCTTCACCTCATACCAGCAGCCATACCGCCTCTACCCGCCATGCCTGTTTCGTCTGCCCTGGCCGTCGTGCCCGCCGTGACCCTACGCGGTCTCGGCGCGGCGCCGACGGGACGCGAACTCCGCTCCGGGATGCCCGAGTTGGCGTCCCGGGCCGGCCGGAGTTGACGATGGCCGCTCCGACCAGCCAGGCGGCCCCCGTCGGCCCGCGGGTCAGTCCGCAGGCCCGTCGCGCCAAGCGCTTCATCATCGGCATCGCCGCCATCGCCGCTCTCGGCGGCGCCCTCTTCGGCTACGACACCGGCGTGATCTCCGGCGCCCTCCCCTTCATGGAGGGCCATTTCGGCCTCACCTCCCTGGGCGAGGGCATCATCACCAGCGCACTGCTGATCGGCGCCGCCTTCGGTTCGCTGATCGGCGGCCGGATGTCCGATGCGCTGGGGCGGCGCAACTCGCTGCTGTGGGCGGGCGCGCTGTTCAGCGGCGGTGCGGTGGCCGTCGCGCTGTCGCCCACCGTTGTGTTCATGACGGCGGCGCGCTTCGTCCTCGGCCTCGCCGTGGGCAGCGCCTCCGTGATCACCCCGCTCTACCTCTCCGAGATCGCGCCCCCGCACATCCGCGGGCGGTTGGTGTCCTTCAACTCGCTGATGATCGTCAGTGGACAGCTCCTCGCCTATCTCATCAACGCGGTCCTGGCGCAGTGGGAGGCCTGGCGCTGGATGCTCGGTCTGGCGGCGCTGCCGGCCGTGGCGCTGTTCTGCGGTCTCTTCTTCCTGCCGGACACCCCGCGCTGGTACATCAGCAAGGGTCGACGGGACGAGGCCGGGCGGGTGCTGGGCCGTACGCTGCCGGCCGAGGACGTGCCCGCCGAGCTGGCCCGCATCGACCACGCCCGCAGCCTGGAGGCCGATGCCCAGCGCGGCGCATGGCGGCAGCTGCGTACGCCCTGGGTACGGCGGTTGCTGCTGGTCGGCATCGGGCTGGCGACCGTACAGCAGATCACCGGCGTGAACGCCGTGGTGTACTTCGCGCCCAAGATCCTGGCGACGACGGGGTTGGGCACCGGTGCCGCGATCACCGCCACCATCGCCGTGGGCGCCGTCTCGGTGCTCGCGACCGCGATCGGGATGTCCTTGATCGACCGGGTGGGTCGGCGGCCGATGCTGATCACGGGGCTGGCCGGGATGGCCGTTTCGCTCGCTCTGCTCGGTGCGTCGTTCCATCTGCCGCACTCCACTGCGGTCAGCATCCTGGTCCTCGGCCTGATGGTGCTCTACATGGCGTTCATGCAGGCCACGTTGAACACCGGCGTCTGGTTGCTGCTCGCCGAGATGTTCCCGCTCACGGTGCGCGGGCTGGCCATGGGCACCGCGGTGTTCGTGATGTGGGTGGTGAACTTCTCGGTCGCCCTGGTCTTCCCGATGCTGCTCGACGCGGTCGGGGCCGGCACCACCTTCTGGTGCTTCGGCGCGATGTGTGTGCTGTCCCTGGTCTTCTGCAAGCGCTACGCGCCCGAGACGAAGGGGCTGGCGCTGGAGGATCTGGAGCAGGAGCTGCGGCGGGCGGCGGGGGCGGGCCGCGCGGCAGGGGCGGACCAAGCGGCGCGCGCGGCAGGCGTGGACACGACGGCAGGCGTGGACACGGCAGCAGGCATGGACGACAAGCACGCAGGCGCGGACGCGTAGGCCGGCACGGACGCGTAGGCCGGCACGGACGCGTAGGCCGGCGCGAAGGGGCACGACATGCGCGGAGGGGACGGCCGGCGCGGAGGGGATGCCGGCGTCCGTCCCGCCCCCTCCTCGCCCCACCCCGTCACGTCACGATCCCGTCACCGACGAGGGGCGTCGGTCTGCCCCTTCCGACCCGATCCACCCCCTCTTGGGAGCCCGGGCGACCGTACCGACACGGTCACAGCCGTCCGCCGCCCGTCACGGCTGTCACGATGCCGCCGGCCTTCCGTCACAGTCGGTCGACAGCCCTCCTCGACGGTCACCCGGTGTCGTTGTCCGGGCACAGGGTGAGTGATCGCCGGGCCGTACGCAGCGCCTCGCCGGCTCGTCCGGGCCGACCCTGCGTACGGCGCTTTGGAGGTGGCAGGGATGACCGACCGCAGGCTCTGGTCGTACAAGGAGATCGCCGCGCACATCCAGGTGCAGCCGGACACCGTGCGCTCGTACCGCAAACACGGGCTGCTGCCGGATCCTGACCTGGTGGAGGGCGGGAAACCGTACTGGTTCGCGGACACGGTCAGAGCATGGGTGGCCCAGCGACCCGGTGCACGTGGCCGACGCTGAAGCCACCTTGACGGGCTTTCGGGCCCTCGGGCCCCGGCGCCCCGTTGGCGGATTCTGGGGATCGTCGCAACACGTGGTCGGTTGATCAGGCCGCGAGCAGTTTATGCAGGCGCTCGGCTGGGGCTTCCCAGCCGAGCGTTT
>NZ_JBEZIX010000005.1:0-237093 GCF_040651315.1 Streptomyces sp. NPDC048506 | reverse complement strand
GTGAAGTTCTTCAACTGGATCGGCACGATGTGGAAGGGCTCGCTGTCCTTCGAGACGCCGATGCTGTGGGCGATCGGCTTCCTGATCACCTTCACCTTCGGTGGTCTGACCGGTGTCATCCTGGCGTCGCCGCCGATGGACTTCCACATCTCCGACTCGTACTTCGTCGTGGCGCACTTCCACTACGTGGTCTTCGGTACGGTCGTCTTCGCGATGTTCGCCGGCTTCCACTTCTGGTGGCCGAAGTTCACCGGCAAGATGCTGGACGAGCGCCTCGGCAAGATCACCTTCTGGACCATGTTCGTCGGATTCCACGGCACGTTCCTCGTCCAGCACTGGCTCGGCGCGCAAGGAATGCTGCGCCGGATCCCCGACTATCTGGCCGCCGACGGATTCACCACTCTCAACACCGTCTCCAGCATCTTCTCCTTCCTCCTCGGACTCTCCCTCCTGCCGTTCCTCTACAACGTCTGGAAGACCGCGAAGTACGGCGAGAAGGTCACCGTCGACGACCCGTGGGGTTACGGCCGTTCGCTGGAGTGGGCCACGTCCTGCCCGCCGCCGCGGCACAACTTCCTCACCCTGCCGCGCATTCGCTCCGAATCCCCGGCGTTCGACCTGCACCACCCGGAGATCGCCCGCGAGATCACGGCCCTTTCGGACTTCGACGGCGGTGCCCGCAGCGACGAAATCGGAACGCGCTCATGACGAAGCGGACTCGGGCGGGCGGAGCGATGTGGAGCGGCGGAGGAACAGGGGACGCCCTCGGAGCGGAAGTGCGCATGGGCGACGGCATCTCCATGGAACGGGCCATCAACGAGATCGAGGGGTACCTCCTCTGGGAGGCGGAGAAGGACCGGGCGCGCACCCGCGCGGACGCCTTCTGCAAGGACCTGCCCTGGCTCACCGATACCCAGCGGCAGGACGTGGCACGGCGCTACTGCCAGGACCAGAGTGAGGCCTCACGTTCCTATCTGGAGCGCATTGCGGCCCGCAGCGCCACCCTGCGGGCCGAATACGAGGGCGTCTACCGGGCCCTTCGACGACGGCTGATCACCGGGTTCCTGACCGGCACACTGGCCGTGGTGGTGCTGGTGACCGTGGTGGCCGTGGGCCTGACGGCCCGATGAGCGAGCGCGTGCGCGCTTCCCGCAGGCCCGCCGCGGCGTGCCCAACCGTCAGCCGGTGACGTTGATCTGGGATGCGGGGTCGGTGGTGTCCCTGACCTGATAGGCGGCGTTGAACGTCGAACTGGTCGCACTGGTCGGGCAGCCGAAGCCGCCCTCCACCTTCACCGGCACCACGGCATTGGTGAACGTGAGGGTGGACGGTGCGCCATTGGTCCAGGTGCCGTTCACCGTCGCCGCCGCGCCGGGCGCCGCGGTCACCGTGCAGGACGCCAGCCCGCTGGTCTTGAGGACGAACCCTCCGGAGGGGATGGTCAGCCCGGCGGTCGCCGGCGTCCCGTTCTGCATGGCCACGCCCCAGGTGCCGGTCGTGGTGACGGTGGCGCTGACCCCGGGCATGCTCGTCGTGCACGACCCGTAGGTCGCCGGGGTGGTGGAACTGCCCACCGGGCCGGTCTCGTTGTGGTTGTCGGGCGCGGCCGGTACCTGCCCGCTGGAGGTCGAGGTCGTACAGGTGACGGTCACCGAACCCGCCGTGAAGGTGGCCTTGCCGCTGAGGGTGGCGGTGAACCCGTGACCTGCGGGTGTGACGGTCGTGGCGGCTGCGGTGACGGCTGAGGTGGTGGTCGTGGTCGTGGCGGTGGCTGTGGCTGCGGTGGTGGTGGCCGGTAGCCCGGACGGCTGAGCCATGGCGGTGCTCGGCAAGCCGAAGGACAGCCCGAGGACCGCGACCATCCCGGTGCCGACGGCGCCTAATGCCCGTCCACGGTGCGCACGGCCCGAAGGGCGGGGGGACGGCGCGGGCCGTGCGGGGCGCGCGGCCGGGTGCGGGTATTGCTGCTGCGTTTGCTTCGCCATCTTGGTGTCCTTCCGGAGGGGGTGGTGCCGGAGGTGCGATGCGGCGGGTGTCGGGGGAGACGTGGGTGGGGAGGCGCGGGCCCCGCGCATGCGTCGACGCTTGCGCAGGGCGCAGGGCGCAGGGCGCAGGGCGCAGGGCGCAGGGCGCAGGGCGCAGGGCGCAGGGCGCAGGGCGTGCGGCGCGCGGCGTGCGTCATGCGGGGAGGCGGGCGCTGTTCGCGGTCGCCTCCCCGCAGGGCGACGTGGTCCGCGTCGATCGGGACGCGTTGACGCAGGTCAGGGGTCGGTGACCACCGGCTGCCAAGCGAAGATCATCGAGCCGCCGAGAATCCCGATGACCGTGCCGATCAGAAAGCCACCGAGATTGGACATCACCAGCGCGGCCGCCGCACAGAGCACGGTCAACACTCCGGCGATGCCCCGATAGTGCGGTGCGAACCACGCCGAGAGCCCCATCAGGATCATCACCAGTCCCATCAGCACCGAGGGGATGCCGGCGATGCCCTGTTGCAGCATGATCTTCAGTGGCGCCAGGGGGATGGCACAGATTTCGGCGCCGGCGACGACGGCCGCCAGACCGCCCCAGAAGGGCCGCCCCGTCCGCCAGCGCCGCCAGGTCAGAAGCATTCCTTCGTACCCTTGGCGATCTTCATGCTCAGCCCGGAGAGCGTGAACGTCCCCGCATTGGTCGCCCAGGCGGTCTGCCGCAGCTTGCTGATGCTGACGTCGTCGGCCTGTTGGGCGAAGAGATCCTGCATGCCCTGGGCGCTGGTCGGCCCCTTGTCCAGGGTGGACGCGTCCCGGCCGATCTCTATGTTGTGGAAGGACGCGTCACCGGCGAGCTGGGTGGCGTCCACGAAGAGGTTGGTCGCCTCGACGGGCTTGCGGCCCGTTCCGGCGCTGAGGTTGAGCGAGATGTCGCCGATCACGGGTAGGTGAGTGACCACCGACTGGCACAGGTGGTCCATCCGAGCCGTTTTGATGGCGGTCACCGCGACCGGCAGCAGATCGCCGCGGGCGTTGGTGTCGACGCTGCCGTACTGGGCGAAGCCATCGCCCTTGAGGCTGTCCGCGGACACCTTGAACTGCTGCCCCGATACGGCGAACGACGCCGCGAGTGCTCCATTGGCCAGGGCGATGCCCAGGGCCGTGGTACCGGCGAGGGCCGGGACGGCCAGCACGGCGAACTTGCGCCAGCTGATGCGTCCCGTGACGGGTCTGCCGTGAGCGTCCTTCATGGTGTGGGTCCCCTTCGAAGAGCGTGGAGCGCACTGTCGAAACGCGTGGGGGGAAGTGGTGCTGACACCTGGTGCTGGTGCGGAGCGCTGGTGGTGCTGGTGCGCGGTGTTGGTGCATGGGTGCGGGTGCGGTGCCGAGGCGTGCGGGGGAATCGGGCCGTGGGGGTGTGCATGGGGGAGGTGCGGCTCCGGCCTGCCGCGTGCCGCGCTGGGCCAGGGCTGCGAACCGTGTTGCGCCAGGGCTGCGGACCGTGCGGTGTCAGGGCTGCGAACCGCGAACGGCCGTCTGTTACTGGCGAGTTAAAGGTAAGTCCGCCCATGACGACTGGCAAGGTTGAGCGACAAACCGTTTTCGGACATACCGCTGCGCCCGATAGCCGCCGCCGACCACCGGGCGCCATACGTCCACCCCTCAGCCGTATCGGACTTGCAGCTCCTTGACGCCGTTGAGCCACGCCGAGCGCAGCCGTCGTGGATCCCCCGCCAGGGAGATGTCGGGCATGGCGTCCGCGAGGGCGTTGAAGATCAGGTTGATCTCCAGGATCGCCAGGGACTTGCCGAGGCAGAAGTGCGGCCCACCGCCGCCGAAGCCGAGGTGCGGATTGGGATCGCGCAGGATGTCGAAGGCCTCGGGATGGTCGAAGACCTCCGGGTCGTTGTTGGCGGAGGAGTAGAAGATCCCGACCCGTTGGCCCTTCTTGATCTGCGCGCCGCCCAGTTCGGTGTCCTGGGTGGCGGTGCGCTGGAAGGACACCACCGGGGTCGCCCAGCGCACGATCTCCTCGGCGGCCGTCTCCGGGCGCTCGCGCTTGTAGAGCTCCCACTGTTCGGGGTGGGTGAGGAACGCGTGCATCCCGTGTGTGATGGCATTGCGGGTCGTCTCGTTGCCGGCCACCGCCAACAACAGGACGAAGAAGCCGAATTCGTCGGAGCCGAGGTTGCCCTCGTCCTCGGCGGCCACCAGCTGGCTGACGATGTCCCTGGCCGGGCACTCCTTGCGCGCCGCGGCGAGGTTCATCGCGTACGAGATCAGCTCCATCGCCGCGTTGGTGCCGACCTCTTCCGTGATGGCCAGTTCGGGGTCGTCGTAGGCGACCATCTTGTTCGACCAGTCGAAGATGCGGGCCCGGTCTTCCTGGGGGACGCCGATGAGTTCCGCGATGGCCTGGAGGGGGAGTTCGCAGGCCACGTCGGTGACGAAGTCCCCGGTTCCGCCCTCCCGCGCCTGGCTGACGATGCGTACCGCCCGGTGGCGCAGCGCCTCCTCCAGGGCGCGTATGGAGCGCGGGGTGAATCCCCGCTGCACGATCTGGCGGACCCTGGTGTGCTCCGGCGGGTCCATGTTCAGCATGATCAGCTTCTGGACGTCGATCTGGTCACGGGTCATGGATGCGTTGAACCGGATGATCGAGGTGTTGAGGCTGGCGGAGAAGACATCCGGCTTGGTGGACACCTCCTTGACGTCCTGGTGGCGCGTGACGACCCAGTAGCCGTCGTCGTCGAAGCCGGCGATGCCATGGGGCTGGGCGTTCCACCACACGGGAGCGGTCTGCCGCAGCTGCGCGAACTCGGGGAGCGGAACGCGGGACTGGTAGACGTCGGGATCGGTGAAGTCGAACCCCTCGGGCAACGCTGGGCATGGCATCGGCGACTCCTGGTCCGTGGCTCCAGATGGCTTCTGGGGTCTGGCTTCTGGGTTTTTTTAGTTCTGACGCTGCGTCAGATATGGGGTCGCGGTGAAGGTAGTAACGAGTTCTGCAAGTGGCAAGGGTCGTGACGACTTCCGTTGCGGACAAGGGGCTTGCATGCCCCTTGCGCCCCGGTGGGCGGCTCATAAGACTGGTGGGATAACTAGAACGCGTACTAGTTCTTCATCCGTGGGTGCCGCGACGCCCATGGACGCGAGGAGAGGACGAGTCAGTCATGGCCGCGGAACCCGTCATCGTCGAAGCAGTACGCACCCCGATCGGCAAGCGCGGCGGCGCGCTCGCCAATCTCCACCCCGCCTACCTCCTGGGCGAGACCTACCGCGAACTCCTCGCCCGTACGGGCATCCAGCCCGACTGCGTCGAACAGATCGTCGGAGGCACGGTCACGCACGCCGGTGAACAGTCCATGAACCCGGCACGCAACGCCTGGCTGACGATGGGCCTCCCGTACGAGACCGCAGCCACCACCGTGGACTGCCAGTGCGGCTCGTCCCAGCAGGCCAACCACATGGTCGCCAATATGGTCGCGGCCGGCGTGATCGACATCGGCATCGGCTGCGGCGTCGAGGCGATGTCCCGGGTGCCGCTCGGCAGCGGATCCAAGCACGGCCCCGGCAAGCCCTGGCCCGACGAGTGGAACGTCGACCTGCCCAACCAGTTCGAGGCCGCCGAACGCATCGCCCGCCACCGGGGGTTGACCCGTGAGAACGTCGATTCGCTCGGCCTGATCTCCCAGGAGCGGGCGGCCGCCGCCTGGTCCGAGGAGCGCTTCAAGCGGGAGACGTTCGCCGTCCAGGTGCCCACCACCGAGGACGAACAGGCCGCGGGCCAGGGCATGTGGCGGCTCGTCGACCGTGATGAGGGGCTGCGCGACACCAGCATGGAGGCGCTGGGACGACTCAAGCCCGTCATGCCGACCGCGGTCCACACGGCCGGCAACTCCTCACAGATCTCGGACGGTGCGGCCGCGGTGATGTGGGCCTCCAAGCGGATGGCGCGCGCCCTCAAGCTCAAGCCACGGGCCCGCATCGTGGCCCAGGCGCTGGTCGGCTCCGATCCGCACTTCCACCTGGACGGCCCGATCGACGCCACCCGCGCCGTGCTCGGCAAGGCCGGGATGTCCCTCAAGGACATCGACCTCGTCGAGATCAACGAAGCCTTCGCCTCGGTCGTGCTCTCGTGGGCGCAGGTCTTCGAACAGGACCTGGAGAAGGTGAACGTGAACGGGGGCGCCATCGCCCTGGGGCACCCGGTCGGCGCCACCGGAGCCCGGCTCATCACCACGGCCCTCCATGAACTGGAGCGCAGGGACAAGGAATTCGCGCTGATCACCATGTGCGCGGGTGGAGCTCTGGCTACGGGGACGATCATTCAGCGGTTGTAGGGGTGGTGTTGCTGGTGGTTCTGGTCGTTCTGGTGGTTCCGGTAGTCCCAGTGGTCCTAGTGGTCCCAGTGGTCCCAGTGGTTTCGGTGGTTCCCATGTTTCCGATGTTGGCGGTGTTGGGGGCGTGAGGCCGTTGGGATGGGAGGGCTCCTATTAGGTTTTTCCCCCCGCCCACCCCCCTTCGGGGGGTGGGCGGGTCTGGAGGGGACCCCGCGACAAACAGGCCCGCTGCTCGCCCTCAACCTGCGGAAAACCGCAACTGGATTGTGCGGGAAACCGCAGGTGAGGTGTGCGGGAAGCCGCATTCTGCGCCGCGGCAGATTTGCCTACCGTCGAAGCCATGACGAAGCGAACCCAACGGCAAACTCAGCCCACAACCAACCCATCAATCCACCGATCGACCCACCGACCGAGCCAGCGATCGACCCAACCGCCTGTCCAACCGCCTGCCCAGCCACCGGCCGTGCCCGGTGCTTCAACCGAGCCGGGAGCTTCGAGCATGCCGGGTTCCGCGTCCCAGCCGGACGTTTCGACCGCGCCCGACGCTTCGGCCATGACGGGGACCGCGGGCGAACGCAGAAAGGTACGACGTGGCCTGGCGGCCGGCGCCGCCGTGCTGCTGGCGGCCTTCTCGACAGCCCCTGCCCTCGCCACACCATCAGCCACCGTGGCACCGGCCAGCAGCGGCATCGCGCACTCCGGCACCGCGGCGGTGCCGTCCGCCGTCGCTGTCTCACGTCCCTCGTCCCACGGACGCGGGACGCTCCTGTCCCTCACGCCACTTGGGAGGAAGAGCCGCGCAGAGATCATCACCCAGGCGCAACAGGCAGGCCTGGACGCCCGCACCGCCCAACACGGCGTCGACGTCTACCGCCTGACGTACCGCACGACGGCGCCTGACGGCCGCCCCGCGACGGCTTCCGGCCTACTGGTCCTGCCCGTCGGCGTCGGCCCTCGCCCTCTCCCACCGGTCGTCCACTCCCACGGCACCCTCGCCTATCGCGGGTACGCCCCCTCGGTTGCAGAAGGCCCCGACCGTGCGGTCTCGATGGTCTACGCCTCGGCCGGCCGCGTCGCCATCGCCCCCGACTACCTCGGCCTCGGTACCGGTCCGGGACGCCACCCCTTCATGGATGCCCGGTCCGCCGCAGCGGCCTCGCTCGACATGCTCCGGGCAGCCCGGTCGGCCGCTCCCCGACTCGGCGTCACTCTTGACCGTACGGTGTCCCTCACCGGCTTCTCGCAAGGTGGCCAGGTCACCATGGAACTCGGCCGCGAGCTGGCGCACGGCGCCGACCCGCGGTTCCGCCTCGGCGTGCTCGCCCCGGTCGGCGGACCATACGACCTGCACGGCAGCGAACTCCCCGGCATGTTCGACGGTCGCGTCAACCCCCGCTCCGCCGTCTTCTACGTCGCCTTCTTCCTCACCGCCCAAAACCGCCTCCACCCGCTCTACGACAAGCCGGACGAGGTGTTCCGAGCGCCCTATGCCGACCGTGTGGAGGACCTCTTCGACGGTGCGCACCCGGCCGAGGCGATCGCCGGCAAGCTGCCCGAACGGATCGAAGACCTGCTGACGGACACCTGGTACCACAAGCTCCGCCAACCTTCTGGCGCACTCCTGGACGTCCTCCGTGCCAACGACCACACCTGCGACTGGAAGCCGGACCCAGGCGTCCGCATCACGCTCTACACCGCCACCGGCGACCGCGATGTGCCCATGGCCAACACCCTCAGCTGCGCACGGAACCTAGAACGCCGTGGTGCCGCGCCCAGGGTCATCGACCAGGGTTCCGACGCCAACCACTACGCCTCGTTCCAGCGCTCCCAGCCGCTCATAGCCCGTGCCCTGCCCACCGCCCACTGAGCCCACTCGACCCACTGAGAACAGGCACTCGCCCGGCCCTCTCAGACCGCCCCACCCCGCGGATCCGCACGAGAAGCGGATGCTCCAGACGAAGACGAAGACGAAGACGAAGACGAAGACGAAGACGGAGTTGAAGTAGGCGAGGAGGAAGACGAAGACGGATAGGCAAGCGAAGACGAGGAAGTCGAGGAGGCAAGCGAAGACGAGGAAGCAAGCGAAGCCGAGGAAGACGAGGAGGCCAGCGAAGGCGACGCGAACGCAACCGGCACGTCGAAGGCGGCCCGACGGGTGGCGCGGCGCAGGGCCTTGAGAACGGTGCCGCCCAGGGCGAAGGTGAGGCTCACGGTGACCAGGGCCCGGGGCAGGTCCCAGCCGAGGGAGGTGGCAAGGCAGTAGGCGATATAGCGGGCGAGGTTCTGATCGAGAGGATCCCCAGGGACGAAGGAGACACCGGAAGCCATGCCGGCGATATAGGGCCAGCCCTGGAGGTTCATGATCAGGCCGTAGAGGACGGCGGAGACCGCGCCGTAGGCAGCGAGCATGGCCAGTTCGCGGCGCCCACGCAGTCGTTCGGGCCCAGGCAGCAAGCCGGCGCCCATCGACACCCACCCCATCGTCAGCATCTGGAACGGCATCCAGGGGCCGACGCCGCCGGTCAGTAGAGCCGAGGCGAACATCGCCACGGAACCCAGTACGAATCCGAAGCCGGGGCCGAGGACCCGGCCCGACAACACCATCAGGAAGAACATCGGCTCGATTCCGGCCGTCCCCGCTCCCAGTGGGCGCAACGCGGCCCCGGCCGCGGCCAGTACGCCGAGCATGGCGATGGCCTTGGCGTCCAGGCCGGCGTCGGCGATGGTCGCCACGACCACCGCGAGCAGCATCGGCAGCAGCGCGGCGAACAACCAGGGCGCGTCCTGGGAATGGGCCAGCCCGGACGCGGAGCCGGCGAGCAGCGGCCACCCGAAAGCCATCACGCCGGTGGCCGAGACCAGGACCAGCGCGGCGACGGAGCGAGGCCCGAGGCGCACCGCGCGCGCCCGGCGGCCGGGTGCGGGTCCCTCGGAGGTGGGGCGGGCGGCAGTGGCCCCGGCACGGTCCCGTTGCGTGCTCATCCGGTGGCCTCCAGGGCACGCGCCACCTGAGGAACGGTCAGCCAGGGCAGCGGAGCCAGCACCTTGGCGACCTGCGGAGCAAAGGAAGGAGAGGAGACGACAACCTCATCGGTGGGACCGTCGGCGACGACCTCACCGTCCGCGAGGATCACCACACGGTGCGCCAGTTCGGCGGCGAGTTCCACATCGTGGGTGGCCAGGACGATGGCGTGGCTCTCGGAGGCCAGGGCGCGCAGCACCTCGATCAGGCGGGCCTTGGCGGCATAGTCGAGGCCGCGGGTGGGTTCGTCGAGGAGGAGCAGCGGCGGACGGGCGGTCAGGACGACCGCGAGGGCGAGGGCGAGGCGTTGGCCCTCCGACAGATCACGGGGGTGGACGGAGTCCGGAACATCGGGCAGCAGTTGGCCGACCAGCGTCCGACAGCTGCCTGCGGGGGCGCCCGCGTCCTGGTCGGCCGCGGTGCACTCGGCGGCAACGGTGTCGGCGTAGAGGAGGTCGCGTGGTTCCTGGGGCACGAGGCCGACATGTCGCAGCAGGGCACGAGGGCTGGTGCGGTGAGGGGCGGCGCCGCCGACCCGAACCGCCCCGGAGGACGGCTGGTGCATCCCGACGAGCGTGCTGAGGAGGGTGGACTTCCCCGCGCCGTTGCGCCCCATCAGCGCGATGGTCTCCCCGCCCCGAACCGTCAGGTCCACCCGGTGCAGCGCGTCGACGGGCCCCCGACGGACGCCGAGCCCGGAAACCTCCGCGACCACGGCGGTGGGCGGGACGGCGGCGGCACCGGCCGGGGCCTCGGCGTCGCCGGTGGGCGGGGCGGCCTGGCGCAGGCGTTCGCGAAGCGGAGCGGCCTTGCGGCGGGCGTCTCGGACGGAGAGCGGAAGCGGGGACCACTGTGCCAGGCGGCCCAGTGCCACCACAGGGGGGTGAACGGGTGAGATGGCCATGATGTCGGCCGGGGGGCCCATGACCGGGGGCGCACCGGGGGAAGGGAGGAGGATGACTTGATCGGCGTACTGGACGACGCGTTCCAGGCGGTGTTCGGCCAGGAGGACCGTGGTTCCCAGGTCGTGTACCAGGCGCTGGAGCACGGAGAGCACCTCTTCGGCGGCGGCCGGGTCGAGGGCCGAGGTCGGCTCGTCGAGGACCAGGATCTTGGGGTGGGTGGTGAGCACCGACCCGATCGCCACCCGCTGCATCTGGCCGCCCGAGAGGGTGGTGATGGCACGGTCGCGCAGGTCGGCGAGGCCCAACAGGTCCAGGGTCTCCTCCACACGGCGGCGCATCACGTCAGGGGCGAGGCCGAGCGACTCCATGCCGTAGGCGAGTTCGTCCTCGACGGTGTCGGTGACGAAGTGGGCCAACGGGTCTTGGCCCACGGTGCCCACCACGTCGGCGAGTTCGCGCGGCTTGTGGGTGCGGGTGTCGCGGCCGTCGACGGTGACGCGGCCGTGCAGGGTGCCGCCGGTGAAGTGCGGGACGAGTCCGCAGACGGCGTTCAGGACGGTGGACTTGCCGACGCCGGAGGGGCCGACCAGGAGGCACAGTTCGCCCTCGGGGACGGTCAGGTCGATGCCCTGGACGGCAGGTGTCGCGGCGTCGGCGTCGCCGTACGTGACCGAGACCTGCTCGAACCGGATCACTGGGTGGGCTCCTTCGTGTGCTGCTCGTACTTCTTGTGCTTCCCGGATTCCGTGCCTGCCGTGTCGAGGGCGGCGGCATTTGTACGGCCACCTGTGCACCCAGGTCGTCCGGTCGCCGCTGAGGCCGGTGCGGGGGCTGGCGCCACGAACGCCGGGAGCAGCCCGAGAAGAACGGATGCGGCCGGCCAGAGGGGGAGGACGGGGGTGGTGAGGGGGACCGCGGGCGGGTGGAGAGCGGCGGGAGCGTAGGCGTTGGCCCAGATCATCAACGCGGCCACGGCGATGCCGGAGCCCGCGACGAGCCAGGCGCGAGGACCCCAACGCTCCGGGCGGTAGCGGGTGCGGATTGAGCGGCGGCCGCCGAGCCACAGTCCGCCGAGGGCCGCGGCCAGACCGCCGAGCAGCAGCGGCAGTCCGTAGCCACCCCCGGTGTCGCCCAGCAGGCCGTATGTACCGGCGCAGATGCCGAGCAGGCCACCGAGCGTGAGCACCGAGGTGGTGTGCCGTACGGCGCGCGGTACCTCGGCGCTACGGCCGTAGCCCCGGGCGTCCATGGCCGCGGCCAGTGCCACCGAGCGCTCCAGCGCGCCCTCCAGCACCGGCAGGCCGACCTGGAGCAGCGCCTTGAACCCCCGGTCGGGGCGGCCGCGCAGCCGTCGGGCGGCACGCAACCGTTGTACGTCGGCGACGAGGTTCGGTGCGAAGGTCATGGCGACGACGACCGCCACGCCCGCTTCGTACAGGGCGCCCGGCAGGGACTTCAGCAGCCGGGACGGGTTGGCGAGTGCGTTGGCGGCGCCGACGCAGATGAGGAGGGTGGCCAGCTTCAGCCCGTCGTAGAGGGCGAAGAGCATGGCCTCCGCCGTGACCCGGCCGCCTATCCGGACGCCCTTCGCCCAGTCCGGCAGCGGGACTTCGGGCAGGGTGAGCAGGGTGTGGGTACCGGGGATCGGCGAGCCGAGAACGACCGCGCAGACCAGCCGAATGGCAATGACGACCAGGCCGAGCTTGACGAACGCGCCGTACGAGCGGGCCCATGGCGCATCAGTACGGCGAGCCGCGACGACATAGCCGGCCACGCCCACCAGCAGCCCCAGCAACAGCGGATTGGTGGTGCGGGAGGCCGCGGTGGCCAGACCGAGCGCCCACAGCCACCAGGCGCCGGCGTGCAGCGCGGTGGTACGGGTCGCCTGTGGGGCGCTCATCCGCGTCGGCGGCGCGCCTGCCACACGGCTGCCGCGCCCAGTACGACGACGGCAGCGACACCGCCGAGCAGCCCTGCGGACGGCCCGCCGTCGGCGCCGGAATCCCCGCCGCCCCCGCCGTCGCCGTTCGCCCCCGTGCTGGCGGAGGCCGCCGTGTCCGTGGCCCCGGTCCCCTTGTCCCCGGACCCGTTGGAGCCGCCCTTCGACCCGCCGTCCTTGGAACTGCCGGTACCGTCCGACCCGTCAGAACCGTCCGACCCGTCCACCTGGTCCGCGCAGCCGGATGTGGGATAGCCGGCGATGGCACAGAGCAGCGCGTTGGAGTCGTAGCGCAGGGGGCGCGCGACCGCTGCGAGTGCGTCGCCCGCCGAGGCGTCCTCGGGCACCTGGGCGCACTCCGTCCGCGTCTTGGGAGGCCGTTCGCCGCCGGGTGCGTCCGCCGTGGTGCCGAAGTCGATGACGATGCCGATCCGCTTACGGCCGTCCTTGGCCGGCGTACGGCGGCAGATGGCGTCGAAGTCGGCCGCCGTGCGCGGCTTGCCGGCCGCGGCGGAGTCTGCGCTGAGGGTGAAGCGGAAGCCCTCGACCGCGCCGTCGGCCGGCCGTAGAGTGGCGGGTCCCTCGGTGGCGTAGGCCCAGGAACCGGAGCCGCTCGTGCCGCCGCCCTTGGCCTCCTCGCCGTGCCAGAAGGACCAGTAGCGGTACTCCTGTGCCTGGGCCGGCCCGGCGCTCAGCCCGAGAACCGCACCGCTCAGCAGCAGCGCTCCGAAGACCCTGCCGGCCCGCACCGGACGCGCCGACCGTACTGACCGCGCCGACTGCCCCGACCGCACCATCAGACGCACCAGAGGCATCAGAGCTCGTTCTTCTTCCTGCGGCCGCTCAGCAGGAAGCCGATGCCGGCGCCGAAGGCGAGCCCGACGCCGACGACCCACCAGATGCCCATGCCGCCGCCCTTGGCGTCACTGGAGTCGCTGGAGCTGTCGGACCCCGCGGTGTTCCCCGCGCTCGTCGCGGCCGGCTTCGGGCCGGTCGCGTTCAGTGCGGCCACCAGGTCCGTACCGCCGAAGGACCGCGGGTCGGCTCCGGTGGCGTGCGCGGCGAGCACCAGCTGGGCGTACGCGGCCGGGCCGTTCTGCCGGGCCCAGTCCTTCGCGTTCTTCTCCAGCCACTTCAGCGGCTTCTGGGCCGCGGCGCCGTGCGCCCCGGCCGCCAGCGCGACCACGGCATCGGCGGTGTTGCCGACATCGGGCTGCTTCTCCTGGCCAGGCATCGCGGAGGGCAGGTGCTGCCCGTTCTCGTCGAGCACCCCGACGAGGTAGGCGGCACCGGCATCCGCCGCCTGCTCCCGTCCGGCGGTCTGCTGCTTACCGCCCTTGTCGCCGTTCTTGCAGCTCAGCTGCTTGACGGCGGTCTTCGCGCCGTTGCCGGCGGGCGCCACGACAAAGCCCTTGCCGAGTGCGCCGGTCGCCGCGGCCGCGGTGGCGTCCGCGTTCGGCGCCGCGCCCTTGAGCTGGAAGGTGAACGCGCCCCGCTCACCCTCCTTGGCGTCGCAGCCCAGCAGGAAGGTGAGCAGCCCGTCGTACGGGTTCTTGCCGCCCTTCCCGGACGTGACCGACTCCGGCTTCTCACCGGCCGCCACGAGCGCGCCGATGACCACGGAAGTGGAGTTGGCGTCGCTGGGCGAGCCGGGCATCGAGCTCCAGCCGCCGTCGTCGTTCTGCACCGACTTCAGCCAGTTCACGGCCTTCTTCACGGTGTCGCCGTGCCCGCCGAGGGTGGCCAGCGCCTGTATCGCCGCGGCCGTCTGGTTGGTGTCCCGCATCGTCTTGGCGTCGCACGGCTTGCCCGGCTCGGCGCGGAAGGCGGTGAACGAGCCGTCGGCGCACTGCTGCCCGGCCAGCCAGTCCACAGCCGACGTCGCGGGCCGCACGCCCACCGTGTCCTGCGCCAGCAGCGCCAGCGACTGTCGCCAGACACCGTCGTACTGCGGGTCCTTGGTGCCGTACAGCCCACTGGGCAGCTTGCCGGCCGACGGGGACGGCGACGGGGCGTCCGCGAACGCTGCGGGAGCTGCCGCCGTGGCCAGTACCGCCGCAGCCGCCAGCGCCGTGGCGGCGCGGCGCGCCAGGAAGGCGACGGGGTGCGTCAACGGGGCCTGGGGTGCCATGGAATCCATGGGGGCCATCGGGTCGGTGCCTCTCGGGTCGGGTCGCGGCGGTGGTACGGAGCCGCGCTCGGTCGGCCGCGCGCCCGATCCTGTGATCGGCACGGTGGCACCGGGCTCAGCTCCGCATACCTCGACGGTGCCGCGCACCGGCCGTCCGCTCGGGCGGGCGGTTCCGGTGGCGGGAGCCTTGGTCGTGCCCCATCGGGTGCTCCGGCTCGTACGGCCGGGTGCGCCGCGCGGTGCGCGGGCCGGCCGTCCTCACGGTTGCGGGTCAGCGCCGGATTTCCACCGGCTTCCCCCGATCGGGTACGGATGCAGTTGTCCCGCACACCCTAACCGGCGCCGAGCCGTCACCCGCCCGCACGTACCAGCCGAGAGCGGGCCCTCACCGGGCCTCACCGTCCTTACCGGCCTCACCGTCCCTCACCGTCCCTCTCTGGGCTCTCTGGGCTTGCGGACCAACCGGTCGCGGACCCGGCCGACCGCCCCGACCGCCCGGAGGCATCCTCCTCCCTCCGGACGGCGACCACGAAAGCCCCGCGGTCCCCGCCGTGCCCGCCGTCCCCGTGCCCGCCGTGCGGAGTCGTGCCGTGTCCACTCGTGCCCCCCTGCGCCCGCCCGTACGACGCCGCAAGGGCCTCGCGGGCGTATGTACGCGGCCGCCAGCCGTGCAGGGTCAGCCAGGCGTCGGCGGGCTCGTCGAGGCCGCCCTGCCACAGGGCGCTCACCTCGCGCATCGACGGCAGTGCCCGCCCGCCGGCCATCAGCGGACTGTTCCGGAAGTCTCCGACCCCGGGGAAGGCGAGGCGGCTGCCGGGGGCGGACTGCGCGCCGATGGTGGACAGCAGTTGGGCGGCGTCCCCGGCCGAGAGGTAGACCAGCAGACCCTCGACCAGCCAGGCGGTCGGCTCGTCCGGAACGAAGCCGGCGGACCGCAGCGGTGCGGTCCAGTCCGTCCGGAGATCGGCGGCCAGGGAGGTGCGGGTGCAGCGCGGCCGGGCATGCTCCTCGTCGAGCACGCGCTCCTTGAAGGCCAGCACCTCCGGGAGGTCGACTTCGTAGAGCCGTACGCCGTCGGGCCACGGCAGTCGGTAGGCGCGGGTGTCGAGGCCGGCGGCGAGGATCACCACCTGGCGGAGGGCGTGCCCGCCGGCGGCCACTGACGAATGCTCAGTGGTGGCTTCCGAGGGGCGCCCGGTGGTGGCCTCCCTCAGGTAGTCGTCGAAGAAGCGGGTGCGTAGCACGATGTGCCGGGCCAGGGTGCGGTGGAAGGCGTCCCGGCGTGCAGCGGCAGGCACCGCGGCGTCGTTGCCGGTGCTGCCGGTGCTGCCGGTGCCGTCGGACGCGGCGGGCCGCCGTGACACCGACGCCGCCGCGGCAGCCTCGACGCCACCGGCCGCTGCCACGAACGCCGCGGCATACGGATCGTCGAAGAGCCGGTCGGGGCGGGCGCTTTCGGCCGCACGGATCCGGGCCACGCCGAGTGCCGTCGCTGCCACGCCGCTCAACTCGCCCATACGAGGCCTCCTGGAGAGAGATTTAGTTGCCTAAGGCTCCTAATTTCTCTCCAGCTTCTCACACCGCCCGGTACGTCGCGGGGTCGGAGCCGGGCACTCGCTCCGCGTGCCCCTGCTTCAGCAGGCGGCGCAGATGGGCCTCGGCCTCCGAAACGGCGATGTTCCGTGAGCCGTAAGGGATCTGTTCCCAGGGGCGGTTCCACTCCATGGCCACGGCGAGCTGCCAGGGGGTGAGTGGCTCGCGGAGCAGTGCTCTCAGTCCGGAGAGCCGCTCTTCGTGGTGTGCGATGAGCTCGCGCACGCGCCCCGTGGCGTCGGAGAAGGCGTGTTGGTGGGCGGGCAGTACCTCGGCGGGGGCGAGTCGGTCGATGCGTTCGAGGGAGTCGAGGTAGTCGCCCAGGGGGTCGGTGACGGTGGCGTCGTCCGGGTCCTCGTAGAGGCCGATGTGCGGGGTGATTCCCGGGAGGAGGTGATCGCCGGAGAAGAGTCGCCCGAAGCCGTCGACGCGCCCGCCGGCCGGGTGTTCCTCCTCCAGGTGCAGGCAGACGTGCCCCGGCGTGTGCCCCGGTGTCCAGATGGCGCGCACCCGGCGACCCGGAAGATCGAGCAGCTCCCCGGGTGTGATCTCCCGGTCCGGTAGTGCCGCCCGTCGGCCCGGCAGTCTCCGGCCGCCGCCCCTCGTGCGCGCCTCGCGCAGCGGCGCCAGGTGGTCGTCCGGTGCGCCCGCCGTCGCGAGCTTGGTGATCAAGTAGTCGAGCCATCGGCCCGGTTCGGCCTCGCGGGTGCGGCGGACCACGGCGGCGTCCGCGGCGTGCATCGCGATCCAGGCGCCGGACGCCTCCCGCACCTGGGCGGAGAGGCCGTGGTGGTCGGGGTGGTGGTGGGTGATCAGGACGCCGTGGACGTCGTCCAGGGTGAAGCCGCACGCACCGATGCCCGCGGCCAGGGTGTCCCAGGAGTCCGGGTCGTCCCAGCCGGTGTCGATGAGCACCGGTCCGCGATCGGTCTCCAGGAGGTGGACGAGGGTGTGGCCGAGCGGGTTGTCCGGGATGGGGACGGCGATGCTCCATACGCCGCCGCGGTGGTCGGTCACCTGCGTCGTCATCCCGGTCCCCTCTCGGTGTGGCGTCACCTGGTTCTCGGTGCCTCGGTGCCTCGGTGCCTCGGTGTCTCGGCGCCTCGCTGTTCCGGTACCTCGGTGTCTCGCTGCCCCGGCGCCTCGGTGTGTACGCGTGGCGGTGCGTACGTGTGGCCGTGCGTACGCGTGCTGGTGCGTACGTGTGGCGGTGCGGTGTTGTGGCGCGGGCCCTGTGCCGCAGGCCGCCCGCCCGTCCCCGCCGCCGTTCACTATAACTAGAACTGGTTTCAATAAGGCGCGAAGTCGACCTCAGGCCAAGGTGAGTTGGGATTCGGGCGCATGCCGTGGACTCCTGGAACTAGAACTGGTATCAGTTCCTGATGCGGTGCGGTAATGGGCAATGTTGCTGACGTGCCGTCATGGCAAGCCGTCGATGGTCGGGGGCGTCCATGGCCCACGGCCCTCTCGACAGTCGGGATCGGATACCGGAGCACGGCACCCGCAGGAGGCGGCAGCGATGAGCGACCTCGTCGAGCACGGAAAGCTCTATATAGGCGGTGAGTTGGTCGATCCGGCCGGCCGGGACACGATCGACGTCGTCTCACCGCACACCGAACGGGTCATCGGCCGGGTCCCGCACGCCTCGCGCGCCGATGTCGATCTTGCGGTGGCTGCGGCCCGTACGTCCTTCGATTCCGGGGTGTGGGCGAACGCCCCGCTGGAGGACCGGATCGCGGTGGTGACCCGTATCAAGGACGCCCTCGCGGCGCGCAGCGAGGAGTTCGCCAAGGTCATCAGCTCCGAGAACGGCACCCCCTTCACCGCCGGCGTCATGGTGCAGTCGCTGGCCTCGGTGCTGGCGTGGGACGCGGCGCTGACCGTCGCCCGCGACTTCCCCTTCGAGGAGCGGCGGGCCGGGGTGCTCGGGTCGATCCTCGTGCGGCGGGAGCCGGCCGGGGTGGTCGCGGCCGTGGTGCCGTGGAACGTCCCGCAGTTCACCGCGGCCGCCAAGCTCGCGCCGGCGCTGCTGGCCGGCTGTTCGGTGGTGCTGAAGGTGTCGCCGGAGACCCCGCTGGACGCGTACCTCCTCGCCGAGATCGCGACCGGGGCCGGACTGCCGCCGGGCGTACTGTCGATCCTGCCGGCGGACCGCGAGGTCAGCGAGTACCTGGTCGGGCACCCCGGCGTGGACAAGGTGTCGTTCACCGGCTCGGTGGCGGCCGGCAAGCGGGTCATGGAGGTCGCCGCCCGCAACCTCAGCCGGGTCACCCTCGAACTCGGCGGGAAGTCCGCTGCGGTGATCCTGCCGGATGCGGATCTGGACGCGGCGGTGGCCGGCATCGTGCCGTTCGCCTGGATGATCAACGGGCAGGCCTGTGTGGCCCAGACGCGGATCCTCGCGCCGCGCAGCCGTTATGACGAGATCGCCGAGCGGTTCACCGCGGCGGCCTCCGCGCTCACCGTCGGCGACCCACTGGATCCGGCCACCGAGGTCGGCCCGCTGGTCGCCCGTCGTCAGCAGCAGCGCTCGCTGGACTACATCGCCCTCGGCCAGCAGGAAGGCGCCAAGGTCCTGACCGGCGGTGGCCGGCCCAAGGGGCAGACCACGGGCTGGTACGTCGAGCCCACCCTCTTCGGCGAGGTCGCCAACTCCATGCGGATCGCCCGCGAGGAGATCTTCGGCCCGGTCATCTGCCTGCTGCCGTACGAGGACGAGGCGGAGGCGGTGCGCATCGCCAACGACTCCGACTACGGGCTCTCCGGCTCGGTGTGGACCGCGGACGTCGACCACGGCGTGGACGTCGCCCGGCAGGTGCGCACGGGAACGTACTCGGTGAACACCTTCAGCATCGACATGCTCGGCCCGTTCGGCGGCTACAAGAACTCCGGTATCGGCCGGGAGTTCGGCCCCGAAGGCTTCGGCGAGTATCTGGAGCACAAGATGATCCACCTGCCGGCGGGTGCCTGATGGGGGACCGCTGGCGGGTGGAGGTGGACCGGAGCGTATGCATCGGGTCGGGGATGTGCGTCGCCGCGGCGTCGGAGGGGTTCCGGCTGGACGCGGGCCGGCAGTCGCACCCGGTGGCGTCGGAGGTGGACGCCACCGAGAGCCTGTTGGCGGCCGCCGAGGGCTGCCCGGTGGAGGCCATCACCCTCACCGCCGCGCGCAGCGGTGAGGCGGTCTTCCCGCCGGAGGAGTAAGCGGCGGGAGGGGGGCGGCGGGCCGTCAGGGCGGGGAGAGGGGCAGTGGGCGGAAGGGAGGGGAGCGCCGGTGCGCCGGGGACGGGGCGGAGCCCCGTCGGGGTGGCGGCGGTCCCGTAGGGGGATGGGGTGGTCGCCCCGTAGGGGTCGCGAAGCCCCCTTGCGGGCCAACTACCCGCTGGAGACGCAGGGTTAACGCTGCCGCCCCGGCTCGCGCCCCGGCTCGCGCCCCGGTGTCGTCACGTCGATCAGTCGGCACACCGTCTCGATGTCTATCTTCACCTGGGCGATCGAGGCGCGCCCGGACAGCCAGGTGATCAGTGCCGAGTGCCAGGTGTGCTCGATGACGCGGACCGCGGACAGCTGCTCGGGAGTGGGGGGTCCGTCCAGGCCCATGGCGTCGAGGATGATCGCAGTGGTCAGTCGGGAGACGGTGTCCACCTCGGGGCTGACGGAGCGGTCCGCGAAGGTCAGCGCGCGCACCATCGCATCGGCGAGGTGCGGCTCGCGTTGCAGTGCGCGGAACGCCCGCATCAGGGTCTGGGCGACCCGTGCGCCGGGGTCCGGTTCCGACGGCGGGCGCTTGCGCAGCGTCTCGTGCATGTGCTGGAGCTGGTCCTGCATGGTGGCCACCAGCAGGTGCACCTTGGAGGGGAAGTAGCGGTAGAGGGTGCCGAGCGCGACGCCGGAGGATTCGGCGACCTCGCGCATCTGCACGGCGTCGAAGCCGCCACGGGACGCCAGCTTGGCGCTGGTGTGCAGGATGCGGCGACGCCGGGCCTCCTGACGCTCGGTCAGGGGAGGACTCGCGGGAAGCGTCGGCCTGGCCGCCTTGGATTCCGTAGTCATATTTCCCATTCCGTGGCATTCCGTCCGCGATGCGGTGAGTGCCGGTGGTGTGACCGGCACAGCATGGCAGGGGGGCGGGTGGTGGCGCGAATCACCTGGTGCGGCTCTTTTCGCATGGTCCTCGGCCGGTAGATTCGAAGCTCGTTGAACTGGCCAGTAGCTCGGCAGTTCTGAAACTTGTTCTAGATTACCGCCAGCGGTTACGCTCCGGCGAAAGTCCAGTGAGAAGGGGGCCGTGCGTGACCGCAGAGGCCGTCCAGGCAGCCGAGCCTCGCCCCGCGGAGTCCCCCTCGGCCTCCGCCCCGCCGAACGGCGAGAGTCCCCTGCGCATCGCGATGCTCACGTACAAGGGGAACCCGTTCTGCGGCGGACAGGGCGTCTACGTACGCCACCTCTCGCGCGAACTCGCCCGGCTCGGCCACACCGTCGACGTCATCGGCGCCCAGCCCTACCCCGTCCTCGACGAGGTGGGCACCTCCCGGGCGGAGTCCGGGGGCGTGACCCTGACCGAGCTGCCCAGCCTGGACCTCTACCGGCAGCCGGACCCGTTCCGCACCCCGAAGCGCGGCGAGTACCGCGACTGGATCGACGCCCTTGAGGTCGGCACGATGTGGACCGGCGGCTTCCCCGAACCGCTGACCTTCTCGCTGCGCGCCCGCCGTCACCTCGCCGCCCGCCGCGGCCAGTTCGACGTCGTCCACGACAACCAGACCCTCGGCTACGGCCTGCTCGGCGGCCCGAGCGCGCTCGGCGCCCCGCTGGTCACCACCGTCCACCACCCCATCACCGTCGACCGCCGGCTCGACCTGGCGGCCGCGAACGACTGGAAGCGCCGCGCCTCGGTCCGCCGCTGGTACGGCTTCACCCGGATGCAGAAGCGCGTGGCCCGCCGACTGCCGTCCGTGCTGACCGTCTCCGGCTCCTCCCGCCAGGAGATCGTCGACGACCTCGGCGTGCGCCCCGACCGGATCCACGTGGTCCACATCGGCGCCGACACCGACCTCTTCTCGCCGGATGCGTCCGTCCCCGAGGTGCCGGGCCGGATCGTCACCACCTCCAGTGCCGACGTCCCCCTCAAGGGTCTGATCCACCTCGTCGAGGCGCTCGCCAAGGTACGCACCGAGAACCCCGACGCCCACCTGGTGGTCGTCGGCAAGCGCGCCGACGACGGGCCGGTCGCCGCCGCCATCGAACGGCTCGGGCTGTCCGGCGCCATCGAGTTCGTCAAGGGCATCACCGACGGTGAACTCGTCGACCTCGTCCGCAGCGCCCAGATCGCCTGCGTGCCCTCCCTCTACGAGGGCTTCTCGCTGCCCGCCGCCGAGGCGATGGCCACCGGCACCCCGCTGCTCGCCACCACCGGCGGCGCCATTCCCGAGGTCGCCGGGCCGGACGGCCAGACCTGCCTGGCCGTGCCCCCGGGCGACGCCGGGGCGCTGGCGGCCGGACTGCTCCGTCTCCTGGGCGACGAGGAACTCCGCCGCAGACTCGGCGCGGCCGGCCGGGAGCGGGTGCTGGCCCGCTTCACCTGGCGGCAGGCCGCCATCGGCACTGCCGAGCGCTACCGCGAGGCGATCGCCCTTGCGGGCGGCCGGACCGCCGCCCGCACCCCGCGGACCTAGCCGGCCCGCCCCCCCCCCGCAGCCACCACCGCCACCCACCGCCGGACGAAAGCAGAACGCCGTGCTGACCGTCGACTTTTCCCGCTTCCCGCTCGCCCCGGGCGACCGCGTGCTCGACCTGGGCTGCGGCGCCGGCCGGCACGCCTTCGAGTGTTACCGGCGCGGCGCGCAGGTCGTCGCCCTCGACCAGAACGGCGACGAGATCCGGGAGGTCGCCAAGTGGTTCGCCGCGATGAAGGAGGCCGGTGAGGCCCCGGCGGGCGCCTCCGCCGTCGCCATGGAGGGCGATGCGCTGGCCCTGCCGTTCCCCGACGACAGCTTCGACGTCGTGATCATCTCCGAGGTGATGGAGCACATCCCGGACGACAAGGGCGTGCTCGCCGAGATGGTGCGGGTGCTGCGCCCCGGCGGCCGGATCGCCGTCACCGTGCCGCGCTACGGCCCGGAGAAGATCTGCTGGACCCTCAGCGACGCCTACCACGAGGTCGAGGGCGGCCACATCCGCATCTACCGCGGCGACGAACTGGTCGGCAAGATGCGAGAGGCCGGTCTGGAGCCGTACGGCACGCACCATGCGCACGCGCTGCACAGCCCCTACTGGTGGCTCAAGTGCGCCTTCGGAGTGGACAACGACAAGGCGCTTCCGGTGCAGGCGTACCACAAGTTGCTGGTCTGGGACATCATGAAGAAGCCGCTGGCCACCCGGCTCGCGGAACGGGCGCTCAACCCGGTCATCGGCAAGAGCTTCGTGGTCTACGCGACCAAGCCGCACCTGCCCGAGGCGCCGGCCGCCGGCGGCGCGGGGCGGACCGCGGGCGAGGCCGGAGACGAGGCCGCGGGCGAGGCCGCCACGCCGGTGACCGAGCCGCCCGCCGCGAAGAAGCCGGTCCCCAAGGCCCGGAAGTCGGCCACGTCCGCCAAGTCGGCCACGACTACCAAGTCGGCCGCCTCCGCCAAGTCCGCGAAGTCCGCCGCGTCCACCGCCGGGGCCGCCAAGTGACGAGTCCCGGGCGTACCGAACGGCTCGTCCTTCCTGGGGTGCTCACCGCCGAGCAGGCCGCCCGTACGGTCGCAGGCATCCTGGCGACCCAGCGCGAGGACGGCGCGATCCCCTGGTTCCGGGGACACCACCTCGACCCGTGGGACCACACCGAGGCCGCCATGGCCCTGGACGCCGCCGGCGAACACGAGCGCGCCGAGGCCGCCTACGACTGGCTGGCGCGCCATCAGAACCCGGACGGGTCCTGGTACGCGGCCTACGCCGACGGCGACGCCGAGGCGCCCACCGACCGCGGCCGGGAGACCAACTTCTGCGCCTACATCGCGGTGGGCGTCTGGCACCACTACCTGTCCACCGGCGACGACGCGTTCCTCGACCGCATGTGGTCCACCGTCTACGCGGCGATCGAGTACGTGCTGGAGCTCCAGCAGCCCGGCGGCCAGATCGGCTGGAAGCGCGAGGACGACGGCACACCCGTCAACGACGCGCTGCTGACCGGCTCGTCCTCCGTCTACCAGGCGCTGCGCTGCGCCCTGGCGCTCGCCGACCAGCGCGAGGAGCCACAGCCCGACTGGGAACTGGCCGTCGGCCGCCTGGGCCATGCGATTCGCAGCCACCCCGAGCTCTTCCTGGACAAGGCCCGCTACTCCATGGACTGGTACTACCCCATCCTGGGTGGCGCGGTCCGCGGTGAGGAGGCCAGGCGCCGTATCGACGCCCACTGGGAGAGCTTCGTGGTGCCGGGCCTCGGCGTGCGCTGCGTGCTGCCCAACCCCTGGGTCACCGGTGGGGAGAGCGCGGAGTTGGCGCTGGCGCTGTGGGCGATGGGGGAGTCCGAGCGGGCCGTACAGATCCTCAAGTGGATTCAGCACCTCCGCGCCGAGGACGGCATGTACTGGACCGGCTATGTCTTCGACGACGACGCGGTCTGGCCGCGTGAGCTGACCTCCTGGACGGCCGGCTCGGTGCTGCTCGCGGTGGCGGCCGTGGGCGGCGACGAGGCCACCACCTCGGTCTTCGGCGGCGAACGGCTGCCGACCGGCCTCGATCCGGACTGCTGCCGGTAGGGGCACCGCGCAATGGGGAGGCCGAACCGGCCGGCGGCGCACTACTGTGCGCCGCATGACACTCCGAGGTTCTCTCACCCATGAGCAGTACTGCGACCAACTCCTCGTCGAGACGGAGAAGTTCCGGGAGGTCGTACGCCACGGTGACCTCTCCGCGACGGTGCCGACCTGCCCCGACTGGACGCTGGCCGATCTCGCCCGACACCTGGGCGGCGCACACCGCTGGGTCGGCACGATCGTCGCCACCCGCGCGACGAAGAACGTCGACGACGCGGACATCCCGGAGGGGAGCGGGCCGGCCGGCGAGGACGCCGCGGCCCTGGACGCCTGGCTGGCGGAGGGCGTGGAGCGGACCGTGGCGGCGCTGCGCGAGGCCGGTCCCGACACGGAGGTGTGGACCTGGTCGCCGGTGCAGCGGACCGGCTTCTGGTCCCGCCGGATGACACACGAGACGGTCATCCACCGCGCGGACGCCGCGCTCACCGCGGGATCCGCCTTCGAGGTGCCGCCCGAGGTCGCCGCCGACTGCCTGGAGGAGTGGCTCCAGCTGTGCGAGTTGCCGGTGGTGGCGGAGCGCTTCGCCCAGCGGTGGGCAGAACTCTTCGGCCCCGGCCACACCCTCCACTTCCACGCCACCGATACCCCGGCGGAGCTGAACGCCGAGTGGTTCCTCGACCTCACGGGCGAGCGGCTCACCCACCGCCGTACGCACGAGAAGGCCGCGGTGGCGCTGCGGGCGCCGCTCACCGACCTCCTCCAGGTCGTCTACCGCAGGCTGCCCGCCGACAGCGAGCGGGTCGAGGTGCTGGGCGAGCGGGCCCTGCTGGAGCGGTGGCTGGCGGTGGCGTCCTTCTAGGGCCGTCCGGCGGGTGCGCGGCCGGCTGTCAGGAGTTGAGCTCGGCCAGTACCCGCAGCGTGTGCGGGTCCGGCGCGGTGACCAGCAGATCGGTGACCGGGCCGGTGCGCCACAACTCCAGGCGTTCCGCGATCCGTTCGCGCGGGCCGACCAGGGAGATCTCGTCGGCGAAGGCGTCCGGCACGGCGAGCACCGCCTCTTCCTTGCGGCCTTCGAGGAAGAGCCGCTGCACCCGCCGGGCCTCCTCCTCGAAACCCATCCGCGCCATCAGGTCGGCGTGGAAGTTCTTTGCCGCATGGCCCATGCCGCCGATGTAGAAGCCGAGCATCGCCTTGACCGGCAGCAGCCCCTCGGTGACGTCGTCGCAGACCACGGCGCGGGCCATGGGGGCGATCAGGAACCCGTCCGGGGCGTCGGCGAGCGAGGCCCGGTAGACGTCGGTGCGCTGCGGGGACCAGTACAGCGGCAGCCAGCCGTCCGCGATCCGGGTCGTCTGGGCGATGTTCTTGGGGCCCTCGGCGCCCAGGAGGACGGGCAGGCCGGCACGCAACGGGTGGGTGATGGGCTTGAGCGGTTTGCCGAGGCCGGTGCCGTCCGCGCCGCGGTAGGGGTGGGGGTGGAAGAGCCCGTCCGTCTCCACCGGGCCCTCCCGGCGCAGGACCTGGCGGATCACGTCCACGTACTCGCGGGTGGCGGTCAGCGGGCTCTTGGGGAACGGCCGTCCGTACCACCCCTCGACGACCTGCGGCCCGGACAGACCCAGGCCCAGCAGCACCCGGCCGCCGGAGAGGTGGTCGAGGGTGAGGGCGTGCATCGCGGTGGCGGTGGGCGTACGGGCGGCCATCTGCGCCACGGCGGTGCCGAGCCTGATCCGGGAGGTGTGCGCGGCGATCCAGGTGAGCGCGGTGAAGGCGTCCGATCCCCAGGCCTCCGCGGTCCACACCGAGTCGTAGCCCAGCCGCTCGGCCGCGCGGGCGAGTTCGAGGTGTCGGGGATCGGGGCCGCGGCCCCAGTAGCCCAGTGCCAGACCGAGTCGCATACGGATCGCCCCTCTCGGACGTGACCACGCACAACCCACGCGCTTTTTGACGGTGCGTCAGATCGGCTTTGCCCGGCGCACTGTACGACCGCCCGGCGGACACCGCAACGGCTTCGGCGGGCACGGCAAACGGCCCGGCGGACACCGCAACGGCCTCGGCGGGCATGGCGACCGGCCCGGCGGACACCGCAACGGCCCCCCGCCCACGAGGGGCGAGGGGCCGTGAAAGGACCGCTGTGCGTCCGGTCGGCCGTCGGGGCGTTCGTCCCAACGGCGCGTCCGGTGTCAGCCGCGCTGGATGCCGGTGGTGTCCTGTAGGACACCGCGACGGCCGTCCTGGGTCTGTGCGATCAGTGCCTGGCCGCGCTGCTCCACCGCCAGATACCAGGTGCCGGGCGCCAGTTCGGCGATCGGCGACGGCGAACCGTCCTCGCCGTAGAGAGGGCGCGCGACGGGCACCGCGAACCAGAACGGCGCGAAGTCCGCCGGAGTCCCGGCCGCCGGGGTGGCACCGGCAGGGGCGGCCCCCGCGGCGCCGCCGGCCGTGCCGTCGCCCGCGGCCGGCTGCCCGGCCGCCGGCTGCCCGCCCGGGTAGCCGTAGCCCTGGCTCGCCTGCTGGGCGCCGGGGTAGCCGTAGCCCGGGGTGGGTCCGGCCCCGTACGGGGCGGCGGCCTGCGGCTTGGGGGCGCCGATCAGGGCGACCTGTAGAGCCGGGACCAGCGGTGTGGCGACGGCGCCGGCGGCGAGGAGCAGGGCGGCGATCAGGCCCAGGATCAGGCCGGCGCCGGCGTTGCTGGAGTCGACGATGGCCCAGAACGCCGTCCATGCGGCGAAGATGCTGAGGGCGAGGCCGAACTGGCCCAGGTCGATGCCGATGACCTTGCGGGGCTGCGGCAGCATGCGGGTGACGGCGATGATCGCCGCGGCGATCAGGCCGGCCAGGTACACGCTCATCAGCACGGACAGCACGTCCCAGGCGTTGTAGCTGGTGCTCTGCGCCTGGGCTTCGCAGTACTTGGCGTATGCCGGGCCGACGGCCGAGCAGTCGGGGCCGCCGCTGAAGTCGAGGAACGAGGCGATGAACAGCAACACCGCTGCTCCGATCACCACGCCGTCGCCTCTAGTGAGGGAGCGGATGTTCACGTAAGGGTCCTTTGTCTCTTTCGTGGGTCTGGTCGTCGCTGTCGCGGTGCGCGCGGTGCGAGGCACGGCGGTGGCCACCCATCGTAAAGGGGAACCTATCGCCGAATCCGGCGGGCCGTCTTGTTCGTTTGAGCGCGCTATCGGACGTCGTATCGGAACCGGTATCCGCGGGTATCGGATCCGGTCCCGTCGGGTGCGGTCCGTCGGTTGTGGTCAGCGTGTCAAGAAGTCCGTAATGCCCTCGGTGATCCCGCGGGCGGCCTTTTCCCGCCAGTGGGCGTCGGTCAATTGCGCGGCGTCCTTCGGGTCGCGCATATTGCCGCACTCGATGAACACCTTCGGCACCGCGGAGAGGTTGAGGCCGCCGAGATCGGAGCGTACGTCCAGGCCGGTGCCGTCACCGATGTAATTGGAGCGCGAACTTCCGGTTATTGCGTGGAAACGGTCGGCCAATCGCTCGCCCAGTTGCCGCGAGGGCTCGACGATGGCCGAGGTGTCGGCCGGGCCGGCCGTGATCCGCGCGGGCATGATCACGTGGAAGCCGCGGTTGCCGACGTCCGAGCCGTCGGCGTGGATCGAGACCGCGGCATCGGCGTGCGCCTTGTTGCCGATGGCCGCGCGCTCGTCGACGCACGGCCCGTACGAGCGGTCGCCGTCCTGGGTGAAGACGACCTTGACCCCCTGCTGCTGTAGGAGGGTACGGGCGCGCCGGGCGACGTCCAGGGTGAAGGACGCCTCGGCGTAGCCGCCGTCGGTGGAGGTGCCGGTGGTGTCGCACTCCTTGCGCGCGTTGCCGATGTCGACCAGCTGGGCGATCTGCCGGCCGTGGTCGCGGTTGTGCGGATTGTGGCCGGGGTCGATCAGCACGGTCTTGCCCTTGAGGCTGCCGTGGCCGTGGGGCTCGGTGGGCCCCTGGCCGCCCGGCCCGGTCCGACCGTCGGCCCCGCCCGCCTCGTCCGCCCTGCCAGCCCCGTCAGCCCTGTCGGTCCCGTCCGTCGACCGGCTCGGCGCCGGCTGGCCGGCTCTCGGCGGCCCGCCGCCGTCGCCCCCCGACGACCGCCAGACCAGCCAGCCCCCGACGCCGGCGACCACCAGGACCATCAGCGCCATCAGGAGGGTGCCGCGCAGGCGGCGGGGCGGAGGGAAAGTGCTGCCGTTCGACACGTTCGCGATCGTAGTCCGCATGACCCGCTCAGATGCCGGGCCCGGTCCGCCGCAGCACGTGCAGCGACCGGTGCGCCGAGATCTCGGTGAAGGCGCCGGACTCCAGCGCCCTGCGGTAGATGCGGTACGGCGCCTGGCCGCCGTCCGCCGGGTCCGCGAAGACGTCGTGGATGACCAGCAGCCCGTCGGGCGCGAGGTGCGGCGCCCAGCCCTCGTAGTCGGCGGTGGCGTGCTCGTCGGTGTGCCCGCCGTCGATGAAGACCAGGCCCACCGGCGCCTGCCACAGGGCCGCGACCTGCGGCGATCGGCCGACCAGGGCCACCACCTGGTCCTCCAGCCCGGCGGCGTGCAGGGTGCGGCGGAAGGTGGGCAGGGTGTCCATCCGACCGACCACGGGGTCCACAACGGACGTGTCGTGGTACTCCCAGCCGGGCTGCTGCTCCTCGCTGCCCCGGTGGTGGTCGACGGTGACGGCCGTCACCCCGGCGACGCGCGCGGCGTCCGCGAGCAGGATCGTGGACCGGCCGCAGTACGTGCCGACCTCCACCAGCGGCAGCCCGAGCGCCGCCGCCTCGACCGCCGCCGCGTACAGGGCGAGTCCCTCGTCCACGGGCATGAAGCCCTTTGCCGCTTCGAACGCGGCGAGGATTTCCGGCTGCGGAGCGGTCGGAGCCGTGGGAGCGGGCATGGGCTTCCTCCTGGTGGTGCGGTCAGGTGGCTCATCGTGCCGTATCGGGTGGGACGGCTGGTGCGGGGGTGTACCTGTGGTGTGCATACGGATATTGAGGCGGGAGGGGCGGGCGCTATTCATCCGTTCCCCTCGGTTTATCGCCGGTCGTCTCCCCGGATGTCCGAAAGCGGCGACATTACGTGCAGGGCGGGACGTGCGGAGAGTGTGCCGAGAGGTCGGAATGGCGGTCCGCACCGGAATTCATCGGACCGTTTCCCGTTCGCATCCGAACCGTTTCCTGGAAGGCGCGGCGGGTGTGGGACACGGTCCGCGAAGCGGGGCCACGGGGCCCTCGCGCACGCCGTCCGCGCACCGGGCGCACGTCCTTCCGTGCACCCTTCCGTCCGCCCTTCCGTCCGCCCTTCCGTCCGCCCTTCCGTGCGCGGTCGCCGTCGCCGTCGCCGTCGCCGCGCTGCGGACCGCGGAGTGTGGCTCTCGTGGAGTTCGCCGTGCCGCCGGGTCCCTCGGGGGTGGATCTCGCCGATCCCGTCAAGCCCCCGGATCCCGCACCCATCTGACCTTCCGTCAGATTGAAACATGTTCTAGCCTGCCTCGCCATGGGCATCGGAATCACGCAGGAGCAACGTGACCTGGCCGAGGCGGTGGCCGGCTGGGCCGCGCGGGCCGTACCGCCCGAGGAAGTGCGCAAACTGCTCGACACCGCGCCCGGCCGGCACGGGCGGCCCGCGTACTGGGACGAACTCGCCGCACAGGGCCTGCTCGGGCTCCACCTCCCCGAGGCCGACGGCGGGGGCGGCGGCGAACTGCTCGACCTCGCCGTGGTGTTGGAGGAACTGGGCCGCGCTGCGCTGCCCGGCCCGTACCTGCCCACCACCCTCGCCGCCGCGCTGCTGCACCGCGGCGGCGCCCCGGGCCTGGCGCGGGCCCTCGCCACCGGCCAACTCCTCGCCGCCGTCGCACTCGGCCCGGGCTCACTCACCGCCGTGGAGACCACCGGGGGCTACGTCCTGGACGGCGTCGCGCCTCCCGTCCTGGCCGGCGCCGACGCGGATCTGATCGTGCTCGCGGCGCGAACGGAACCGACGACGGAACGTGAAGGGGCGGGGCAGGGCTCCCCCGGCGAGGGCGGTGTCGGAGGCCCCGCCTGGCTCGTGGTCGACGCCCGGGCGCTGACCGTGCGCGCCCAGGACAGCGCCGACCCCACCCGGCCCACCGCCGAGGTGCGCGCGAACGGTGTCCTGGTGCCCGGCGACCGGCTGCTGGCCGTCGACAGCGCACTCGTCCGCGACCTCGCCGGTGTGCTGTTCGCCGCGGAGGCCTGCGGCACGGCCGCCTGGACGCTGCGCACCGCAGCCGAACACGCCACCGTACGCGAGCAGTTCGGCCGTCCCATCGGCCAGTTCCAGGGCGTCAAACACCTCTGCGCCGACATGCTCGTACGCTGCGAGCAGGCCCGCGCCCTGGTCTGGGACGCGGCCCGCGCCGTGCACGAGCCGCCCGAGGTCCGCGGCCTGGTCGCCGCGCTGGCCACCGCCACCGCCCTGGACGCCGCCGTCAGCTGCGCCAAGGACTGCATCCAGATCCTCGGCGGCATCGGCTTCACCTGGGAACACGACGCCCACCTCCATCTGCGGCGGGCGATCGTGGCCCGCCAGCTGCTCGGCAGCGGCCACCGCCACCGACTGCGCGCCGCCCGCCGGGCCGCCGCCGGCGCCCGGCGGGCACTCCACCTCGAACTCCCGGCCGAGGCCGCGGAGTACCGCGCACAGGCCCGTACGGTCATCGACCGCGTCCGTGGCCTGGACCCCGCCGCGGTGCGCCGCGCACTGGCCCCCACCGGATATGCCGCGCCGCACCTCCCCCGTCCCCACGGACTGGGTGCGGGCCCCGTGCAGCAGCTGGCGATCCAACAGGAGCTGTCGGCCTCCGGGGTCCGGATCAGCGATCTGGGCATCGCCGCCTGGGTGGTCCCCTCGCTGGTCGCCCACGGCACCGCGGACCAGCAGGAGCGCTATCTGCTGCCCTCGCTCCGCGGTGACCTGCTGTGGTGCCAGCTGTTCTCCGAGCCCGAGGCCGGCTCCGACCTGGCGTCGCTGCGGACCCGTGCCGAGCGGGTGGACGGTCCGGACGGCGGTGGTTGGCGGATCAACGGCCAGAAGGTGTGGACCTCGGCCGCCCAGTGGTCGAGCCACGGCATCCTGCTCGCCCGCACCAACCCGGACGCGCCCAAGCGCCGGGGGCTGACGTTCTTCCTCGTCGACATGGAGACCCCGGGCATCGACATCCGCCCGCTGAAGGAGATCACCGGCGACTCGCTCTTCAGCGAGGTCTACTTCGACGACGTGCTGCTCCCGGCCGATGCGGTGGTCGGCGAGGTCGACGACGGCTGGCGGGTCGCCCGCACCACCCTGGACAACGAACGCGTCCACATGGCCGACCAGTTGACGTTCGACACGGGGCTTGAGGCGCTCCTCGCCCGCGCCGCGGCCCTGGACGGTCCAGACGGAGCCGGGGTCGGAGCCGGAGGTGGAGACGGGGGCGGGGTCGGAGACGGTGAGACGGTCGGGGCGAGTGGGATCTGGGTGAGGCTCGGCGAACTGGCCGCGGAGGCACACGCGCTGAGCTGCATCGGGCTGCGCACCACACTCCAGCAGGTGTCGGGGCTGGAGCCGGGTGCCGGCGCCAGCATCCGCAAGTTGGTGCAGACGGCACACCAGCAGAAGGTCGCCGAACTGGCCTTGGAGCTGCTCGGCCCGGCCGGTGCGGTGCGGGAAGGGGCCGGTGAACGGGCGCTGCACGGCTTCTTGATGGCGCGCTGTCTGACCATCGCCGGCGGCACCACCCAGGTCCAGCTGAACGTCGTCGCGGAGCGACTCCTCGGCCTGCCCCGCGACCCGGAACCCCGCCCCTGACCTGACCTTCCCCACCCCCGCCCCACCCCATTACGGCTTCCCCGGTGACCGTCCCTCCAAGGAGGACCCGCATGACTGGCAAGGCGTACATCGTCGGCGTGGGCATGACCACGTTCGAGAAGCCCGAGACCCGCGCATGGCAGTACTGGGACATGGCGAAGGAGGCGGGCGGCAACGCCCTCGCCGACGCGGGCATCGGCTACGAGGCCGTCGAGCAGGTGCCGGTCGGCTACTGCTACCAGGCCTCCACCGCCGGCCAGCGGGCCGTCTACGAACTGGGCCTGACCGGCGTCCCCGTCTACAACGTCAACAACAACTGCGCGACCGGCTCGACCGCGCTGATGATGGCGCGCCAGTTCGTCGAGGCGGGCGTCAACGACTGTGTGCTGGCGCTCGGCTTCGAGAAGATGAAGCGCGGCGCGCTGGGCGGGGGCGGCGGTGAGAGCGACTTCGCGTCCTCGCCGGTGGCCCGTCACTACGGGGTGATGGCGGCCGCCCACGGCTTCGAGACGACCCCGCCCACCGCCCAGATCTTCGGCAACGCGGCCCGCGAGCACATGGAGCGCTACGGCACCACCGTCGAACAGCTCGCCGCGGTCGGCGCCAAGAACCACCGGCACTCCGCGCACAACCCCTACGCCCAGTTCCAGGACGTCCACACGGTCGAGGAGGTCCTCGCCGCCAAGACCATCCACCATCCGCTGACCAAGCTACAGTGCTCGCCGACCTCGGACGGGGCGGCCGCGGCGGTCGTCGCGTCCGAACGGTTCGTCCGCGAACAGGGGCTGGCCGACCGGGCGGTGGAGATCGCCGCGCAGGCCATGACCACCGACACCCAGGACAGCTTCGCCTCCGGGTCCTGCATCGACGTCGTCGGCAAGCCGATGTCGCGGGCGGCGGCCCGGCAGGTCTATGCGGCCAGCGGGCTCGGCATCGAGGACGTGGACGTCATCGAGCTGCACGACTGCTTCTCGGTCAACGAACTGCTGACCTACGAGGCGCTGGGCATGTGCGCGGACGGGGAGTCGGGGAAGCTGGTGGCCGACGGGGCGACGACGTACGGCGGCCGCTGGGTGGTCAACCCGTCCGGCGGTCTGATCTCCAAGGGCCATCCGCTGGGCGCGACGGGCCTGGCCCAGGCCGCCGAACTGGTCTGGCACCTACGGGGCACGGCGGGCGAGCGCCAAGTCCCTGGCGCCCGGGTCGGCTTGGCCCACAACATCGGCCTGGGCGGGGCGGCGGTGGTGACATTGCTGCGACGGTGAGGCCACTGCGACAGCGAGGTCCCCTCCGTCCTCGGGCGAGGTCTCCTCCGTCCTCGCCCGTCGTCCTCGTCCTCCGTCCTCGTCCTCCGTCCTCCGACCTAGTCCTCCGGCCAGGTGGCAGATGCACCGATATCCCGATGCAGCGCGCACGGGGCGAATGCGAGCATGGTCCGCATGCCCCCCATAGCCACTTCCGCCGCCCCGACCAGAACCCCGCGCCGGACGGCCGCACCGGCCTGGCTGGTGATGCTGCTGGTCTGTGCCGGTCAGTTCCTGGTCGTCCTGGACGTCTCCGTCGTGAACGTGGCGCTGCCCGCCATGCGGACCGGGCTCGGGCTCAGCGAACTGGGCTTGCAGTGGATCGTCAACGCGTATGTGATCACCTTCGCGGGATTCATGCTGCTCGGCGGGCGGGCGGCCGACCTCTTCGGCCGTAAGCGGATCTTCGTCCTCGGGCTGGCGTTGTTCACGCTGGCGAGCGCGGGCGGCGGACTGGCGCAGCAGCCCTGGCAGCTGATCGCGGCCCGTACGGTGCAGGGTGTGGGCGCCGCCGTGCTCTCCCCGGCCACCCTCACGATCCTCACCACGTCGTTCCCGACCGGCGCGGCCCGCACCCGGGCCATCGCCACCTGGACGGCGGTCGGCGCCGGCGGTGGCGCGGTGGGCGGTCTGGTCGGCGGGGTGTTGACCGAGAACCTGTCATGGCGCTGGGTGCTGCTGATCAACGTGCCGGTCGGGGCGCTGGTGTTGGCCGGCGCGGTGCTGTGGCTCACCGAGAGCCGGCAGGGCGTCGCCCGACGGCTCGATGTGCCCGGTGCACTGCTGGTGACCGGCGGGCTGGGGCTGGTGGCGTATGGCATCGTGCAGACCGAGACGGACGGTTGGGCCTCGGCGTCCGCGCTGTTGCCGCTGGCCGCCGGGCTGGTCGTCATCGCGGCCTTCATCGCCGTCGAGGCCCGGACCAAGGCGCCGTTGATGCCGCTCGGACTCTTCCGGCTGCGCTCGGTCTCCTCGGCGAACGCGGCGATGGTGCTGTCCGGCGCCGCGATGTTCTCGATGTGGTACTTCCTGTCGCTCTACATGCAGAACGTGCTGGGCTACCAGCCGTTGCAGGCCGGACTCTCGTTCATCCCGCACTCGCTGTCCATCGTCCTGGGCTCCAAGATCGGGCCGCGGCTGATGCACCGGATGGGCGCCAAGACGCTGGCCATCGCGGGTGCGGTGATCTCTGTGTCCGGCATGGTCTGGCAGGGCGCGATGGACGCCGACGGAACGTACCTGGGCACGCTGCTGGGGCCCGGCATCCTGATGGCGCTGGGCGCCGGCCTGACCGCGACGCCGGTCGCCTCCATCGCCACGTCCGGCGCGGACCCCGCCGACCAGGGCCTGGTCTCCGGCCTGATGAACACCTCCCGCCAAATGGGCGGTGCGCTGGGGCTGTCGGTGCTGTCCACGGTCGCCGCATCCCGCATCGAGGCGGCGGGGCACGGTCCCAAGGCCCTGGCGGACGGTTACGCCCTGGCCTTCCAGGTCGGCTCCGTGGTGCTGCTCGCCAGCATCCTGCTGATGGTCATCGCCCTGCCACGCCGACGGGCGGACGCCGCCCAGGGGTAACGGGAGAGGCGGACGCCACGCAGCCGTAGGCGAGGTTCCGTCCCCTCACAACCAGCCGTTCTGCCGGGCCGACCGGACCGCCTCCATGCGGTTACGGGTGCCGGTCTTGCCGATGGCTGCCGAGAGGTAGTTGCGGACCGTGGCCTGGGAGAGGTGGAGCTTGCCGGCGATATCGGCGACGGTGGCCCCGTCCACCGCCGCGGTCAGTACATCGCGCTCGCGCTGGGTCAGCGGATTGGGTCCGGCGCTCAACGCCGCGGCGGCCAGGCCCGGGTCGATCACCCGCTCTCCGGCCAGTACCCGGCGGATGGCCGCCGCCAGGTCCTCGACCGGGCCGTCCTTCACCAGGAAGCCGGATGCGCCGGCTTCCATGGCGCGGCGCAGATAGCCGGGGCGCCCGAAGGTCGTCAGGATCAGGACCTTGCAGGACGGCAGCTGTTCGCGCAGGTCGGCCGCGGCGTCCAGGCCGCTGCGGCCGGGGAGTTCGATGTCCAGCAGGGCGACGTCGGGACGGGCGCCCAGCGCGGCGTCGACGATCTGGTCACCCGCCGCCACCTGCGCCACGACCTGAATGTCCTCTTCCAGGTCGAGCAGCAGCGCCAGCGCACCCCGCATCATCCCCTGGTCCTCTGCAAGCAGGACCTTGATCACCTGGTCAACTCCTCCGTATCCGCCCTGTCACCCGTGCCGACCGGCAGTTCAGCCGTGACACGGAAGCCGCGCCGGCCGTCGGGGCCGCTGCGCAGCGTGCCGCCCGCCGCGGCCAGCCGTTCGGCCAGCCCCTTCAGGCCGGTGCCACCGACCGGGCCGGCGGAGCCGCCCGGCGTCGCACCGCTCGAACCCCGCGATACGTCGGGGCCGTCGGAGTCGTCCGATCCCTTGGGGGCGAACATGGCTCCTGCGCTGCTGCCGGCCGGATCGCCGCCGCCCGGAACGCCGCCGCGCCCGGGGGCGCGGTCGCGAAGCCAGGAGAGGCCGTGTGCCGTGGCAGCACCGGAGCTTACGGGACCGCGGCCGTCATCCGTGATCGTCAGCCGGACCCGCTCCTCGTCGGCGTACACGTCGATCTCGCAACGGGTGGCGCCGCTGTGTCGGACGGTGTTGGTGACGCCCTCCCGGACCACCCACCCCAGCAGCGCGCCGGCCTGTGGCGGCAGCGGCGGCCCGGCCTGGCGTACGACGGGCTCGATGCCGGCCGCCTCCAGCACCGAACGGGCCCGGTCCAGTTCGGTGCTCAGGCTGCCCTCGCGATAGCCGGTGACCGCCTCGCGGATCTCGGTCAGCGCCTGCCGGCCGACCGCCTCGATGTCGGCGGCCTGGGCGAGCGCCGCGTCCAGGTTGCGCGGTGCGAGCCGGCGGACCGCCTCGGCCTTGACCACCACCACGGACAGGGTGTGCCCCAGCAGGTCGTGGAGGTCGCGGGAGAAGCGCAGCCGCTCCTTCTCCACGGCGCTGCGGGCGAGTTCCTGCCGGGTGGTGTTCAACTCCTGGATGGTGTCGAACAGGCTCAGGACCGTCGCCGTCACCATCCCCGACAGGAACGTGCCGTACCCGATGCCGAACGCGGCGCCGGGGTCGCCGTCCCGCCAGCCGGTGAGGTAGCCGGCGGTACCGCTGAGCGTGATCAGCCAGAGGGCGAGCTTCTTCCCGCGCAGGGCTCGGACCGTGCCCGAGGCCAGGGACAGCAGCGGGAAGAAGAGGAACCAGTTACCGCCGAACCCGACGGCGATCGCGAAGGTGATCGCCGTAAGGATGCCCAGGGCGATGACCGGATAGCGAGAATTCCGCAGCCGGGGGTTGAACGACGTCCAGACGACGCTGATGTAGAAGGAGTTGAAGGCGAACAGCCCCAGGCCGGCCAGCCAGGGATTGCCGGTCTTGCCATGGATGATGTTGGAGAAGGCGCCCAGGCCCATCAGCAGCCAGGGCAGGAAGGCGTACTTTCCCGGCCCCCTGTCCGGCTTCTTGCACGGCTTCGCCGGGTAGGCGGTGGTGGCCGTGCCGTCCGCCGCGGAGGGACCCGCCAGGCCGGACTCCTGTTGCTCTGTGTGCTGCACTGTCGCTTCCCAGGTTTGCGTCATCGTCGGTCACACCGTTCGTGCGGCCCGTCGGTACGCGTACACCGCGTAACTGCCGAAGAGTGCCAGCCAGGCGACCAGTACCGCCACCGCGCTCAGGCTGGGGGCGGCGCCCTCCGTGATGCTCCGGCCGAGCTCGGCGAAGCGGTTGCCCGGTGTCCACGAGGAGAGCGAGCGCAGCCAGCCGGGGAACAGCTCCGGCGGGAACCACAGGCCGCCGACGATCGCGATCAGCAGCATGCAGCCCGTGTTGACCACGCCGGTGGACTGCGAGGAGAGGCGGTAGCCGTTGCCGAGCCCGAGCAGGGTGAAGGGGGCGGTGCCTATCCACAGCAGCACGGTCAGCGCGGCCCACTGCCAGGCCGGCAGCCGCACGCCGTTGACCAGCGCACCCACCAGCAGGACGGCGGCGATGGCCGGCAGCACCGTCACCGACCCGGTCAGCCCGCGGCCCACCACCACCCGTATCGGGCTCAGCGGAGTGATCCGCAGCTGCCGCAGCCAGCCCAGCTGCTTGTCCTCGGCAACGCCGGTGCCCGTGCCGATCGCCGCGCCCAACGCGCCGTACGCGGCCATCCCGACCATCGAGGCGACCTTCCACTCCATGGCGGAGCTGTCCGAGCCCACGCCGATGTTGGTCATCAGCACGTACATCAGCACCGGCATCCCGATGCCGAAGATCACGAAGCCCCGGTCGCGCAGGGTGCGGCGGACCTCGAAGAGGATGTAGTCGAGCATCACGCGCTCTCCTTCGCGGACGGGGTGCCGATGGTGGGATGTGCCGTGGCCGGGGCACCGGCAGCGGCGGCGGATTCTGTCGAGGTGAGCGTCAGGAACGCGTCCTCCAGGCTGGCGGGGGCCACTTGGAGGTTCCGGACGAGCCCGAGCCCGGCCATCGCCATGACCGTCGCGTCGGAGTCCGTCGTCCGCAGGAACGCGCGGTCGCCCCGTATCTCCACCGCGCTGACTCCGGGCAGTCCGGCCAGCGGCTCGGACGCCGCACCTGCGAGGTCGAAGGAGACCAGCGACCCACCGGCCCGACGCCTGATCGCCTCACCGCTGCCGTCGGCGACCACCCGGCCGCGGTCGATCACCACGATCCGGTCGGCGTGCTCGTCCGCCTCCTCCAGATAGTGGGTGGAGAACAGGATGGTGTTGCCGCGGCGGGCATACGCCCGCATGGAGCGCCAGAAGGCGCGGCGCGCCTCGACGTCCAGCGCCGCGGTCGGCTCGTCGAGCACCAGCAGCTCCGGGTTGCCGGCCAGCGCCACCGCGAAGCGGACCCGCTGGGCCTGCCCGCCGGAGAGTCGGTCCACCCGCCGCGCGGCGAACTCGCCCAGGCCCGCCAGCTCCAGCGCGTCCGTGACGTCCATCGGCTCGGGGTAGGTGGCGGCGACGAAGGTGACCAGTTCGCGGACCGTGACCCGTGGGATGGCCTTGCCGTCCTGGAGCATCGCGCCCACCTTGCCCGCCCGTACGGCGGCCTCCGGGGCACCGCCGAACAGCTCCACCGTCCCCACACTGGGCGGCAGCAGGCCCAGCAGCATGTTGAGGGTGGTGGACTTGCCGGCGCCGTTGCGACCGAGCAGCGCCACGGTCTCGCCTGTGGCGATCTCCAGATCGAGGCCGTCCACGGCACGCACCGTGCCGTAACTCCGTGTCACACCGGAGAAGCCGACGGCCGCCCCACCCCTTGGTTCCGTCGCCCGTGCCGCCCGTGCCGCCTGCGCCGTTCTCGCCGTTGCTGTCGCCCTTGCCGGCTCGGTTGCCGTTGTCGCCCTTGTTGCTCTTGTCGTCCTCATGCCCGCCCCTCCGTTTGTTTTCCGTCCTCCCGCTTCCTGTCCTCGACATTACGGAGAGTCGCCGAGGGCGCGGCAGATGCGAATGTGGGTGATGGCCCCTGACAAATGTCATCGGTCGCGCGAGGTGTGTCACTGCGCCGGCCCCGGACCCGAATCTGACAATGCGTCAGAGGTCTTCCGGGTGTCGGGCGGATCGGCTATACATGAGTGCCATCGGCTAGAACGCGTTCTAGAAGTGTGTCCATGTTCGTCGTGTGAGCGCGGCCGCGCCGACCAGATACGACCCCGGCACGGTCGACGGTGCGGACGGCCGGGCCGGGGTCTTCACACCGAGGTGAAGGAGAGCGACAGCCCCATGCCCATCGACGCCGCCAAGGCCACCTCCGCCGAGCCGCGGACCACCGAACTCGCCTGGGACCACAAGGACGTCCAGCTCTACCACCTCGGCATCGGCGCCGGCGCGGCCACACCGGAGAAGCCGCACCCCGCCACCGACCCGGACGAACTGCGCTACACCCTGGAGAGCGGGCTGCACGTCCTGCCCAGCTTCGCCACCGTCGCGGGCGGCGGGATGGCGCTGGCCGGCGGACTCTCCGCACCCGGCATCGACGTCGACCTGGCGGCCGTCCTGCACGGCGGGCAGACCGTCACCCTGCACCGCGCCATCCCGGTGCGCGGCCGGGCCACCCAGACCTCGTCCGTCCCGGCCGTCTATGACAAGGGCAAGGCCGCCGTCATCGTCCTGCGCTCGGAAGTCGCCGATGAGGACGGTCCGTTGTGGACCTGCGACACCCAGATCTTCGTCCGCGGAGAGGGCGGGTTCGGGGGCGACCGCGGCACGTCCGCGCGCCGTGAGCTGCCCGAACGCGCCCCCGACCTGAGCACCGAGCGGCACATCCGCGAGGACCAGGCGCTGCTCTACCGCCTCTCCGGGGACTGGAACCCGTTGCACGCCGATCCGGAGTTCGCCAAGGTCGCCGGCTTCGACCGGCCGATCCTGCACGGACTGTGCACGTACGGGGTCACGCTCAAGGCGGTCGTCGACGCGGTGCTGGGCGGTGATGTGTCGAGGGTGCGGTCGTACACCACGCGGTTCGCGGGGGTGGTCTTCCCGGGCGAGACGCTCCGCATCCGGATGTGGCGGGGACCCGGACGGATCCAGGTGTCGGTCACGGCACCCGGGCGTGACGATGCGGCGGTGTTGGCGGACACCGTGGTCGAGCACGGCTAGCTGCCGTCGGGCCGGAGAGGCGTGCCGTCCGGGCGGGGCTGGGTGTCGTCCGGGCAGGGCTGGGTGCCATTCGTGGCGTGGCGTGGCCTGGCGTGACGTGACGTGACGTGACGTGGCATGGCGTGGCATGGCGTGACGTCTGGGCCGTCGGCCTGCCCAGCTGCCGTTCGGGCGGGGAGGAGAGCCGTCGGGCCGGGCCAGGTCCCTTTCGGGCAGGGGCGGGTGTCGTTCCGGCGAGCGTCGTGCGAGTCGTTGTCGTTCGAGAGGAGCCGTGAGATGCGCGCAGCCGTACAACACGAGACCGGGCAGGACAAGCTCGACGTGCTCGACGACGTCGAGGCGGTGGGGTTCGGCCCCGGGAAGGTCAGGATCCGGATACGGGCGACGGGGCTGTGCCACTCGGACCTCTCGGCCATGAGCGGCGTGCTGCCGCAGCCCGCACCCTTCGTGCCCGGTCACGAGGGCGCCGGGGAGATCCTCGACGTCGGCGACGGCGTGACCGGCCTCGGGCAGGGCGACCGGGTCCTGATGTGCTGGCTGCCCGCCTGTGGCAGCTGTCCCTCCTGCAAGCGCGGCCAGACCCACCTCTGTCTGGCCGGATTCATGAACGCCGGTACGCCGAACTTCAAGCGCCCCGGTGGGGACGTCTTCGGCTTCGCCGGCACCGGAACGTTCGCCGAGGAGGTCGTGGTACCCGCCAACTGCGCGGTCCCGATACCGGACGACGTCCCGTACGAGATCGCCGCGCTGATCGGCTGCGGCGTCACCACCGGACTGGGCGCCGCCCTCAACACGGCCGAGGTGGCGGCCGCGTCCTCGGTCGCGGTCATCGGGTGCGGCGGCGTCGGCATCTCCACCATCCAGGGGGCGCGGGCCTGCGGTGCGGCCCAGATCGTCGCCGTCGATCCGGTGCCCGCCCGCCGGGAGGCCGCGCTGCGCTTCGGCGCCACGGAGGCCGTCGCCCCCGAGGAGTTCGGCGACGCCAAGGCCCGGATCACCGCGGGGGAGGGCTTCGACTACGTCTTCGAGGTGGTCGGCAAGTCCGCCACCGCCCGCACCGCGTACGAGATGACCCGGCGCGGCGGCACGATGTGCGTGGTCGGCGCAGGCGCCATGGACGACACCTTCCAGGTCAACATGTTCGAGCTGTTCTTCGACGAGAAGCGGATCCTGCCGTCCCTGTACGGCGGCGCGGATGTGCTGCGCTCCTACGAGCGCGCGATCGCCCTCTGGCGGGCCGGCCGGATCGACCTGGAAGGCCTCATCACCCATCGCGTCCGCCTCGCCGAGATCAACGACGCCCTCGACCAGATGCGTTCGGGGACCGCGCTGCGCACCTGCATAGAGATCTGATCGACCTGCGTAGAGATCCGATCGACCTGCGCAGAGATCCGATCGCCCGCTAGAGATCTGATCGAGAGGACAGGAACAGGAATGGCACAGCCACTTGAGGGCCTGACCGCGATCGTCACCGGGGCCGGCCGCGGCCTGGGCCGTGCCGAGGCCCTCGAACTCGCCCGCCTGGGAGCGCACGTCGTGGTCAACGACTACGGGCAACCGGGCCGGGACGGCTCCGGTGAGGCCTCCGCGGCGCCCGCCGAGGACGTCACGGCCGAGATCCGCGCGGCCGGGGGACAGGCGGTGGCGCACCTCGGCGACGTCGCCGACCACGAACAGGCCCGTGCGCTCGTACAACTGGCCGTCGCCACGTACGGCCGGCTCGACATCGTGGTCAACAACGCGGGCATCCTGCGTGACCGGATGGTGTTCTCGATGACCGAGGACGAATGGGACTCGGTCATCCGCGTGCACCTCAAGGGCCACTTCAACACCACGCACTTCGCCGCGGCCCATTGGCGCGAGCGCTCCAAGGCAACCGGCGGCCCGGTGCACGGCCGGATCATCAACACCTCTTCGGAGGCGTTCCTCGCGGGCTCGGCCGGTCAGCCCAACTACGCCGCGGCCAAGGGCGGCATCGTCGGTCTGACGACCTCCACGGCCCTGGCACTGGCCAAGTACGGCGTGACCGCCAACGCGATCTGCCCGCGCGCCCGCACCCGTATGACCGAGGATGTCTTCGCCGGCTTCCAGGAGCCGCAGGACGGCGCGCTCGACGCGCTCGCCCCGGAGCATGTTGCGCCGCTGGTCGGCTATCTGGCCTCGCCCTCCGCCGGCAAGGTCAACGGGCAACTGCTGGTCGTGCACGGCGGCATGGTCGCGATCGCCGAACGTCCACGGATCGCCGCCAAGTTCGACACCGCGAAGGAGGTCTTCAGCTTCGAGGAACTGGACGGCCTGCTGACGCCGTACTACGCGGAGCGCCCGCCGAACGAGACCTTCGCGGCGGCCGAGGTACTGGGCCTCACGCACGACTGACGGCCGGCCGAGGCCACGACCGACGCCCGGCCGGGGCGACGAACGACGGTCCGGCCGGGGAGCGTACGACGACGGCCGTGGCCGTCGCCCGCGGAGAACGCGGTGCGGCGGCCACGGCCGGTGCGTGTGCGCGGCGGTCGTCGGTCCGCGACGTCGGTCCGCGCCTCTCGGGCCCGATCCGCGTCCGTAGGTCCGTGTCCGTAGGTCCGTGTCCCTCGGGCCGGACCGCGGCGCCGTGCGGTTACTTGTCCCGGCGGTGCCGGCCGTGGGCGGCGGCGTCGGAATCGTTCGTGGCGGCCGGGCCGCGGTGCCTGCCGTAGCTTGCGGCCTCGGCGGCCTGGGCGGATGCCTCCTGGGGGCGCGCCTGGGGCGTGTCGGTTCGGGCTTCGGACATGGGAAGAGTCACTCCGTCGGATCGCTTGCAGCTGTGCGCGTCGGGACCTCGCCCGACGCCGCCGAGGCTGACCCCCGAGCGGCACCGCCGGTGGCCGGTCAACCGGCTGCTGAGCCCCCACCCGAAAGTTTAACGGGGCGGGAAATCATGCTTCACCGGGTCTACCGTGTCGCGAGAGGCGCCTGTTGCAGGGGTACTGGCCTGTAGATTCGAGGATGCGCAGGGGAGCGCTGTGGTTCCGTTGCGGCGGTCGGTGGATGTGTAGATCGTGTGGAGCGGTCGTTGGTATCCACTGCATCCGGGACAATCCTCCCGCCATTTCCGGCGTCCCTGGTGTTCCCCGCGTTCTCGCCGCGTCCTACGAGCGTGCTCGCAGCGTTCCCGCCGTTCCCCGCGACCGTGCTCGCAGCGTTCCCGCCGTTCCCCGCGACCGTGCTCGCAGCGTTCCCGTCGTCCACGGAGCCCGCCGTGGACGGCATGTCGTCCGAACGCTTCAGGTGCACAAGCCCCTTCAGCTCCACGGGCCCGTGCAGCTTCACCGGTCCGTTCCACTTCGCCGATCCGACGGACCCCGCCGTTCCCGCCGTCCCCGTGGCCTGTGCCGTCCCCATGGCCCGCGCCGTCCCCGTGGCCCGTGCCGTCCCCATGGCCCGCGCAGCCCCCATGGTCTCCACGGCACCCACAGCTCCCACAGCTCCCACAGCCTCCACGGCCCCGGCCGTCCCCGCCGTCCCCACGACCGCCACAGCGCCCACAGCCACAGCCGCAGCCCCCACGGCCCTCGCCGGCTCCGCCTCCACCGGCCCCAGCGGTATGGCCATCCGTGCCACCCCGCACGGTTCCGCGTCCGTCGCGTACGGCAGCAGCAGCTCGCCGCTCGCCGTCCAGAGGCCGGCCCCCGCCAACCACCCGGCCGGTACGGGCAGTTGCCGCAACTGCCGCCCCCGCGGCCGCCAGACCCCCAACCAGGCGCTGCCCGCCGCGTCCGTCCGGTGCATGCGGAAGGCCACCGCGCAGCCCTCCGGTGCCAGCACCTGCCCCGGCTGGATGGCGAACGGAACCACCGTGACGCCGGGCGGCCGCAGGCACTCGGGGAAGCGCACCGGCCGGCTGCTCCCCAGGACGGCCCAGCCCAGCCGGTCGTGCCCGGGGGCGTCCGACCGTACGAGCAGCAGTCCGCTGTCCGGATCGGCGAGCAGCAGCCGGTCGTTGCTCTCCTCGGTGATCTGTAGCAGCAGGCCGGTCTCGCCGCCCCGCTCCAGATCGACCAGCACGGTCTTCGTCCGGCCGTCCAACTCCCGGTCGAGGGCGAGCAGTCGCCCGCTGCGGTCGAGCCAGGCGCCGCCCGTACAGCGTCCGGGGATCTCGGCGATCCGCTCGGGACCGCCCGTGCCGCCGTGCACCAGCCACAGCCCGGTGCGGTGTTCCCCGGGGGCCAGGGCGTAGCCGTGCGTTCCCTCGGGGGCGGGTGGGAGCAGCGTCAGTTCGGGCGCGTCCACGGCGCCCAGGAGCACCTCGCCGGTTCCGGGCCCGGTCGGGTAGAGCAGGGAGACGGCGAAGCGGTCGGCGACCCGGCGCAGGATGAGTACCCGGCCGTCCGCGAGCGGCAGCAGTTCGCTGTCCGGTTCCTCGGGCTGGCTCCCCGGCAGTGGAACGGCGTACGGCTCGGGGCCGTCCAGTGTCCAGCGCTCCGGGAACCAGCTGCCGGCATCGTCGTCGTGACGGGCGAGCCGGGCGCCGTACGAGCCGTCGGCGGCAATCGTCAGCACCGCACGGTGCCGGCTGTCCAGCGCCTCGGCGTCCTCAGTGGCACAGATCGTCATCGGGTGGTCACCTCCAGTCGGCAACCGAAGCTAGTTTTCGCACTTCCGGCCGATCAATGCGAGTTGCGGCACTTCACGCATAAGGGTGGCAGTTGTCCGGTTCGTCGGTGCGGGGTGGGGTGGCTGTGCTCCGGGTTTCGGTGGTGGGCTAAGTTAGGTACACCTAAGTTGAGATCCCTGGAGTGCGTGATGCCCCTTCGCCGCCGCGGCGCCGCCGCGACAGCTCTCGCCGCCGCCGGTGTCCTGTCCCTCGCGGCCTGCGGTGCGTCCGGCACCGACGGTCAAAGTGACGGCGGTGCGGGCTCCAAGTCCGTCGCCCAGGGTGGCAAGGACTTCGGCAAGGCCGCCGAGGAGACCGCGAAGATGGGCACCGACGCCAAGCCGGGCCGGTTCCCGCGCACCATCAAGCACGCGATGGGCAGCACGCCGTTGAAGGCCGCGCCGAAGCGGGTGGTCGTCCTCGACGTCGGCGAGCTCGACAACGTCGTCTCCCTCGGCGTCAAACCGGTCGGCTACGCGCCCACCGAAGGTGACGAGGCGATCCCCGACTACCTCAAGAAGGACGCCGGCCACCCCCGGAGCGTCGGCACCGTCAACGGCCTCAACCTGGAGGCCATCAACAAGCTCAAGCCCGACCTCATCCTGGGCAGCAAGCTGCGCGCCGAGAAGCAGTACCAGCAGCTCAGCAAGATCGCCCCGACCGTCTTCTCGATCCGGCCCGGCTTCACCTGGAAGCAGAACTACCTGCTGAACGCCGCCGCCCTGGACAGGACCGCCGAGGCGAAGGCCAAGCTGGCCGCGTACGAGGCGAAGGCCGAGAAGCTCGGTGCGGACCTCGGCCCCGACAAGCCGACCGTCACGATGCTGCGTTACATGCCGCAGTTCACCCGGCTGTACGCCAAGCAGTCGTTCATCGGCACGATCCTCACGGACGTCGGACTGCCGCGCCCCAAGAACCAGCAGGTCGACGACCTCGCCACCGAGGTCGGCCCGGAGAACATCAACCAGGCGGACGCGGACTGGATCTTCACCGGCGTCTACGGCGACCCCGAGTCCACCAAGCGCGACACCGCCGAGCACAACCCCCTGTGGAAGAACCTCAAGGCGGTCAGGGCCGGCCACGCCAAGGACGTGAAGGACGAGACCTGGTACCTGGGCCTGGGCGTCACCGCCGCCGACAGCGTCCTGGACGACCTGAGGGGCTTCCTGGCCAAGAAGGGGAAGTAGGGGAAGTAGCCGACGGCGGTCGGGCGCGCCCGGTCGGTGGGGCGGTCGGCCGCGCCCGGTCGGTGGGGTGGTCGGCCGTGCGCATTCCGCTGTAGCGGAAGCCCGTCCGGTCACACCCGGGAGGTAACCTTCCATCCGTGCCCGTACTGTCTGAAGTCCTCGCCGCGCTCGACGCTCTCTGGCCCCCCGAGCGGGCCGAAGGCTGGGACGCCGTCGGCACGGTCTGCGGTGACCCCGACGCCGAGGTCCGCCGCGTGCTGTTCGCCGTCGACCCGGTCCAGGAGATCGTCGACGAGGCGGTACAGCTCGGCGCCGACCTCCTCGTCACCCACCACCCGCTCTACCTGCGCGGTACGACGACAGTTGCGGCCTCGACCTTCAAGGGCAGGGTCGTCCACACCCTCATCAAGCACGACATCGCCCTGCACGTCGCGCACACCAACGCGGACACCGCCGACCCCGGGGTCTCCGACGCCCTGGCCGGCGCCCTGGACCTGCGCATCCTCCGCCCCCTGGTGCCGGATGCCGGCGACCCGTCGGGCCGCCGCGGCCTGGGCCGGATCTGCGAGCTGGCGCACCCGATGACGCTGGCCGAGTTCGCCTCGTACGCCGCCGCCCGTCTGCCGGCCACCGCGCAGGGCATCCGCGCGGCCGGCGACCCGGACCGGGAGATCCGCACGGTCGCGGTCTCCGGCGGCTCGGGCGACAGCCTCTTCGACGATGTCCGGGCGGCCGGTGTGGACGCCTTCCTCACCGCCGACCTGCGCCATCACCCGGCCTCCGAGGCCACACAGCACACCCACAACGGCCCGCTGGCGCTGCTCGACGCCGCCCACTGGGCCACCGAATGGCCGTGGTGCGAGCAGGCCGCGGCCCAGCTCGACGCGGTCTCCGACCGGCACGGCTGGGGACTGCGCACGCACGTCTCCCGCACGGTCACCGACCCCTGGACCGCCCACGCGGCGTCCACCCCCGTCTTCACCCCGACGCACACCACAGGAGCCCCACGCTGAACGCCGCGCCCGCCGACCAGATCCGCCTCCTCGACGTCCAGGCCCTCGACGTCCGGCTCACCCAGCTCGCGCACCGCCGCAAGAACCTCCCCGAGCTGGCCGAACTACAGACCCTGGAGGCCGACCTCACCCAGCAGCGCGACCTGCTCGTCGCCGCGCAGACCGAGGAGAGCGACACCAGCCGCGAGCAGACCAAGGCCGAACAGGACGTGGACCAGGTGCGCCAGCGCGCCGCCCGCGACCAGAAGCGGCTGGACTCCGGCGCCGTCACCTCGCCCAAGGACCTGGAGAACCTCCAGCACGAACTCGCCTCGCTGGCCAAGCGCCAGGGCGATCTGGAGGACGTCGTCCTGGAGGTCATGGAGCGCCGCGAGGCCGCCCAGGAGCGGGTCGCCGAGCTGACCGCCCGGGTGGACGCCATCCAGGCCAAGGTCGATGACGCGGTCTCCCGCCGCGACGCCGCCAACGGCGAGATCGACGCCGAGGCCGGCACGGTCACCAAGGAGCGCGAGCTGACCGTCGCCGACATCCCGGCCGATCTGGTCAAGCTCTACGACCGCATCCGCACCAAGGAGGGCGGCGTCGGCGCGGCCCGCCTGTACCAGCGTCGCTGCGAGGGCTGCCGCCTGGAGCTGAACATCACCGAGCTGAACGACGTACGGGCGGCCGCCGCCGATGCCGTCGTGCGATGCGAGAACTGCACCCGGATCCTGGTCCGTACGCCCGACTCGGGTCTGTAGGCCATGCCGCGCACGCTGATCGTCGAGGCGGACGGCGGGTCCCGGGGCAACCCGGGGCCGGCCGGCTACGGCGCCGTGGTCCTCGACCCGGAGACCGGCGAGGCGCTCGCCGAGGCCGCCGAGTTCATCGGCACCGCGACCAACAACGTCGCCGAGTACAAGGGCCTGGTGGCCGGCCTGCGGGCGGCGCACGCGCTGGATCCGGAGGCGCGCGTCCAGGTGCGGATGGACTCCAAGCTCGTCGTCGAGCAGATGTCCGGCCGCTGGCAGATCAAGCACCCGGACATGAAGCCGCTGGCCGCCGAGGCCAGGTCGGTCTTCCCGCCCGACCAGGTGGCGTACGAGTGGATCCCGCGCTCCCGCAACAAGCACGCCGACCGGCTCGCCAACGAGGCGATGGACGCCGGCAAGCAGGGCAGGCAGTGGGAGCCGCGGGACTCCCGGGCGGCGCTCGCCACCGAGCCCGCCCGCAGCGCCGCCGCCCGGGCCGCCGACGAGGCCGCGGAGGCCGCCGAGGCGACCGAGGCGACGGCGGGCCCGCAGGTCGGCTGGGGCGCCCCGGACCTCGGCGTACCGGCGACGTTCGTGCTGCTGCGGCACGGCGAGACCGCGCTGACGCCGGAGAAGCGGTTCTCCGGCAGCGGCGGTGGCGACCCCGAACTCTCCGCCGCCGGACGCCGCCAGGCGGAGGCGACCGCCACCGCGCTGGCCGCCCGCGGCACGATCCAGGCCGTCGTCAGCTCACCGCTGCGCCGCTGCCAGGAGACCGCCCGTGCGGTCGCTGACCGGCTCGGCCTGGAGGTCCGCGTCGAAGAGGGCCTGCGCGAGACCGACTTCGGCTCCTGGGAGGGGCTGACCTTCGCCGAGGTGCGCGAACGCTTCCCCGAGGACCTCGACGCCTGGCTCGCCTCGTCCAAGGCGGCGCCCACGGGCGGCGGCGAATCCTTCGCGACGGTCGCCCGCCGGGTCGCCGTCGCCCGCGACAAGCTCCTCGCCCGCTACGCAGGCAAGACCGTGCTGCTGGTCACGCACGTCACACCGATCAAGACGCTGGTCCGCCTGGCACTCGGCGCCCCGCCGGAGTCGCTGTTCCGGATGGAGCTCTCCACGGCCTCGCTCTCCGCGGTCGCCTACTACGCGGACGGGAACGCCTCGCTACGCCTGCTGAACGAGACGTCCCACCTCCGCTGACCTCGGCGTCGATCGACGGCGCCGGCCGCCCATGATCGATCCGCGACCGGTCCGGGAGGACGGATCCGCGACCGGTCCAGGACCGATCGCCGATCGGTCTAGGACCGATCGGCGGGCTGTCTACGACCGGCCGGCCGCCCAGGTCGCCCCGGCCGGCGGCGGCCGCGCGCCCTGCTGCTGCGGAGCGTTGCCGTCGCCCGGCCGGCGGGCCGCGGTGCGCGGACCGTCCGCCGGGCGGGACGGGACGGGTGGGGAGTGTGCGTCGGGGCGCCGACCAGGTCGGACCCGGGCGCACCGCTCGCATCGGACCGTGGCGCACCGAACCCGTCGGACCGTGGCGCACCGAACCCGTCGGACCGTGGCGCACCGAACCCGTCGGACCGTGGCGCACCCACCCCCTCGGACCGCACGGGCTGACGCACGTCCTCCAGGGCCGCCTCCCACAGGCCCCGCATGGTGATGAGGTCCGCGCGCCCGCCGGCGGCGTCCTCGACCAGGGCGTCGACGATCTCCCAGGGCGGCAGACGACGGCCGTTCAGATAGCGGGAGAGCGTCCCCGGATCGAGGTAGCGCTGCCGCGCATAGCGCCGCAGGGAGCAGCCCAGCGCGTCGAACCGCACCCGCAGTGCCGCTGCCAGCACCTCCCGGGGCGGCACGGCGCCCGGCAGCGTCGGGGCGCCGGCTCCGGCGGCGGGGGGCTCGGTCCCTGGCACGACCGCCTCCTCGACGGGGAGGTCCGGGGTCGGCCGGGCCGGCGGGGGCGGCGGCCCGCCGACCGCCGCCATGCGCGCCCGCTGCCACGCCGCACACCAGGCGGCCACCGTCGCCTCCACGTCCGGTGCGTGCGCCGCGGACCGCGCCGCCAGCACGAGGCAGGCCCGTACCACCAGCTCCACCTGGAAGAGGCGTGGGAGCGTGGCGCGCGCCGGGTGCAGGACGTCGCCCAGGGTGCTGCGCGGCTCACCGGTGAGCCGGGCCAGTTCCTTGAGGGACGGGGCGCCGGCCCATGCTTTGAGGTGGCGGAGACCGTCGATGAACTCGGCGACGGTCCCGGCCCCGTCCGGGGTGGGCACCGTACGGGACAACAGCGGCCCGTACAGCGGTGCTTGGCCGCCCTGCTGGGCCAGCCGCCACTGCTCGCTCCAGTGGTCGCGGTCGCCGCCGCAGTACTCGGCGTAGGCGAGGGCCACCCGCAGGCCGGGCAGCTTCCGCCCGGCGGCCGCCTGCGAGAGCGTGGTGACCGAGTAGCCGGTCTTCCGGGCCATCGCCTTGTACGGCGGCGAGCCGGCCTCGTGGCGCAGGCGCCGCAGCTGCCGGGCGAGGCCGGCGTACGGGGCCGTGGGGTCGATGGGACGTTCCGGTCGTGCCACGCGCCCTCCTGACGGTGGTGGTGGCGGTGCCGCGGAACGCCGCGGCACCGCCGGTTGCCGACAGGGTCAGACGCGCGCGCGGGCCGGTGCCACGGCCGCCGCGGCGGCGGCGAGGACGGTCGCGAGCGCCGCGGGGAGTGGGTGGCCGAGCGCGACCAGCACGATGACCAGGATGGTCACGACGGTCGGTGACGGGGTGGTGAGATCGCGGTGGTGCGGGGGAAGGAGCTGGTACGACATCTGCATCACTGCCCTTGGTCCGGACGGAAGTTGACTGTGCGTCACGGGTTGCCGCCCGTCACGCTCCGTCCACGATCGCACGGTGGATACCGGGGACCAAGGGTGATCGGGAACGCGTAATTCATCTTCGTCCGGGGCCAGTTGGCGAGAGGTGGAGCGACCGGGAAGGGGCCTGCGGCGCCGCTGGTCGGGCATGTGGTGAACAACCCCGATGCCGGCCTGGAACGACCCAGGTCAGCGGGTACGGGTTGTTCGGCGGTCGTCCGGGATTGTCCAGGCAACGGTCAACTCTTCCCGCAACGCCGCCGCACTCCGCACCCTCGGAGCAGTAGAGATCTCTTGATGTATGACAAGAGAGGTCGGCGCGACGTCCTGGTCCGGACGGTGGAGCCACCATAGGAGAGCAAGCCTGTTGCCGCGGGCCCTCTCGACACAAGAGCGACGGGCGCCGGGGCTCGTGAGAGGCCCGGCACCCGCCGCGGTGAGCCGTGCCGCCCAGCCGTCAGCCGCGCAGCGCCGCCGCCTCCCGGGCGAGGCGCTCGACCCGCGGCCAGTCCTTCGCTGCGAGCGCATCGGCCGGCAGCATCCATGTGCCGCCCACACAGCGGACGTTCGGCAGCGCCAGGTACGCGGGGGCCGAGGCCGGGCCGATCCCGCCGGTCGGGCAGAAGCGGGCCCGGGGCAGTGGAGCGGCCAGCGACTTCAGGTAGGCGGTGCCGCCCGCCGCCTCGGCCGGGAAGAACTTCATCTCGGTGACGCCCTCGTCCAGCAGGGTCACCACCTCCGAGGCCGTCGAGACGCCCGGCAGGAACGGCAGGCCGGAGTCCCGCATCGCGCGCAGCAGCCGTGTCGACCACCCCGGGCTGACCAGGAACTGCGCGCCGGCCGCGCCGGCCGCGGCGACCTGCTCGGGGGTCAGCACGGTGCCGGCGCCGACCACCGCGCCCGGGACCTCCTCGGCGATCGCCCGGAGGGCGTCCAGCGCGGCGGGCGTCCGCAGGGTCACCTCGATGGCGCGCAGCCCGCCGGCGACGAGCGCCCGGGCGAGTGGCACGGCGTCGCCCGCGTCGTCGAGCACGACGACCGGGAGGACGGGGGAGTGCCCCAGGACCGACGAGGCGGATCTCCCCTGCTCGGCCGACGTCGAGAGCGCGGCGGAGGCGGGTACGGAGGAGGCGGGCGCGGGTGAGACGGGCACAGGGGAGGCGGCGGCGTCAGGCACGCTGCCCATAGTGCGCCGGCCGCCCCACTCTCCGCAACGGCCATTGCGCATGTTGCAACGCAATGCACGTGATGTGGCGACCGTGTCGCGCCGGTGTCGCGCACGGCCCGCCGACTTCCGGGGCGCGACGGGTGACGATCCGGGCCCTCCCGCGGTGACGGTCCAGGCCCTCCCTCGCCGCCCCGCCGCGCGCTACAGCTCCTTCACGATCACATCAATGGCCCACGCCTTGCCGGCCTTCGCCGGGGCCTCGGCCTCCACCGCGTACCCCAGGTCGCGCAGCGCCTCCACCAGCTCCGCCGGCCCCTCCGGCGCACGGCCCGCCGACAGCAGATCCCGCACCAGCCGCCCCTTGGTCGCCTTGTTGAAGTGGCTGACCACCGTGCGCTTCTCCACACCGGCCACGACCTTCGATTGCAGCACCCGCACCGTCGCGGTCCGCCCGGCCACCTCGCCCTTGGGCTTCCACGCCGTGGCGTACGCCGCGGACCGCAGGTCCAGCACGAGCCCCTGGCCGGCTGCCTCCGGCATCACCTCCGCCATCGGCGCCCGCCAGTACGCGCCCAGCGCACCGAGACCCGGCAGCTTCACCCCCATCGAGCAGCGGTAGGAAGGAATCCGGTCGCCGATCCGCACGGCGCCCCACAGCCCCGAGAACACCAGCAGCGAGCGCTCGGCCAGCGTGCGCGCCGGCGCGTCCAGGGACGCCAGCCCCAGCGCGTCATAGAGCACACCGGTGTAGATCTCCCCGGCCGGCCGGGTGCCGGCGGTGCGCAGCCCCGCGTTCTTGGCGACCTCGCCCTTGAGGCCGTCGCTGAGCCCGAGCACCTCCTGGGCCTTGGACTCGTCCGCCGCACAGAGCTCGACCAGTTCGTCGAGCACCGCCCGACGCGGTGCGGACAGCCCCGGCAGCGACAGCGCACCGATCTCCAGCGGCGCCCCGGCCCCTCCCGCGGCCTTCCCCTCGGACGGCGGCAACAGCACGAGCACGGTGTGTCTCCTTCACGGTGGTACGGGGTGGGGGTGCGGCCCCCGGAAAGCGTATGGCCTGCGACGGCCGCGCGGAGAACCCACCCGTGCGCGCCCGGAGCCCTGGCGCGCCATCCGCCATGCCGCGCCACCGGCGCCCTCCCGCCCTAGGCTCGATTCCATGCCCCGTCGCCATATGCACGTGACCGACGCAGTCGAGGCCCCGCTGCGGGCCGCCCTGCGTGAGCTGCGCTGCCGGCTGGAGACCCCGTACCACTTCCCGCCCACGGCGCAGGCCGAGGCCGAGAGCGCCGCCCGCGCCCCGCGGATCCCGGCCGGTGACGGCGCGGTGGCGACCGAGCACACCCTGGAGGACGCCACCGACCTCCCGCTCTTCACCATCGACCCGCCCGGCTCCCTCGACCTCGACCAGGCCGTGTACCTGTCCCGGCGGTGGCGGTCCCCGCGGTCGAAGAGCGGCGGAGGCGGAGGCTTCCGCGTCCACTACGCCATCGCCGACGTCGCCTCCTTCGTCACCCCTGGCGGTGCCCTGGACGCCGAGGCGCACCACCGGGTGACGACGCTCTACTTCCCCGACGAGCGCGTTCCGCTGCACCCGTACGTGCTCAGCGAGGGCGCCGCCAGCCTGCTGCCCGACCAGGACCGCCCGGCCGTCCTGTGGCAGCTCGACCTCGACCCGCAGGGGGAGCTGACCGCCGTCTCGGTACGCCGGGCCCTGGTCCGGTCCCGTGCCCGGCTCGACTACGCGGGCGTCCAGCGGGTCCTCGACGACAAGACGGCCGAGGAGCCGCTCGCCCTGCTCCGCGACATCGGGCTGCTGCGCGAGGAGCTGGAGGTGGCCCGGGGCGCGATCTCCCTCAACGTCCTCCCCGAGCAGGAGGTCGTCGAGCACGACGGCCGCTACACCCTCGCCTACCGTGCCCCGCTCCCGGCCTACGGCTGGAACGCACAGATCTCCCTGCTCACCGGCATGGCCGCGGCCGAGCTGATGCTGGCCTCCGGAACCGGCATCCTGCGCACGCTGCCCCCCGCCCCGGACGGCTCGGTCGCCCGGCTGCGGCTGACCGCCCGGGCGCTCGGCGTGGACTGGCCGCACCACACCTCGTACGCGGCGTTGATCCGCAGCCTCGATCCGCAGCGCGCCACCCACGCCGCGTTCCTCCAGGAGTGCACCGCCCTGTTGCGCGGCGCCGGCTACACCGCCTTCGACGGCACCCCGCCCAAGCCGTCCGAGGCGCTGCACGCCGCCGTCGCCGCCCCGTACGCCCACGCCACCGCGCCGCTGCGGCGGCTCGTCGACCGCTACACCTCCGAGCTGTGCCTGGCCGCCTCGGCCGGCGAGGAGCCGGCCGACTGGGTCCGCAGTGCGCTGGCCGCCCTGCCCCGGGAGATGGAGGTCGGCACCCAGCGCGCCAACCAGGTCGAGCGGGCCTGCGTCGACCTCGTCGAGGCGGCGCTGCTGCGCGACCGGATCGGCGAGATCTTCGAGGGGCTGGTCGTCGACGTCGACGAGCAGGACCCCACACGGGGCACCGTCCACCTCTACGACCCGGCCGTGGTCGGCCGCGTCGAGGCCACCCCGGACGGTCCTGCGCTCCCGCTGGGGAGCCTCCTCCGGGTCCGGCTCGCCGAGGCCGATCCCGGCCGCGAACCGGTCCGCTTCATCCCCGCCTGACGGCTCCCCCGTCCGGCGCCCCGGACGCCTCGCGGCGGCCCTCGCTGCGGACCTTGCTGAGGCCCTCGCCGGGTGCCGCTCCCCTCGCCGCCCCCATCGCCTCGCGTACGGCCGCCACCGCGCCCCGGGCGTCATCGGCGTGGAACCGCACCGAACGCACCGCCTCCCGCCGTCCCGACAGCCGCACCGCCTCGACCGGTTCGGTCAGCTCCACGGTCACCGACGTCTGCCCGCCGACCGCCAGCTCCGCCGCCCCGTCCGCCGCGCCCTTCTGCTGCTCCCTGGAGAACCGGAGGTCGTAGCGCACGGAGGCGATCCGCTCCAGCGGTATCCGCAGTTCCGTCCGGGCCCCCTGCCGCAGCCACAGCACCCCCGCCCCCAGCACATGCGGCCGGGTGACCGCCGCCGCCTGGAACCCCAGCATCATCAGGACCGTGTAGACGTCGACGACCAGCATCACCGCACGCGCCGCCGGAACGCCGTCGAGCATGACGTGCAACCCGGCCGTCTCCACCACGCACACGAACGTCAGCCCGTACACCATCGCCGCCTGTGCCGCCGCGTACGCGAAGGCCCGCTCGCCTGCCGCCACCCCGATCCGTCGCCGCGCCACCCACCACACCAGGCTCGCCAGCCACCGGCCCTCGTGCGCGGCCAGCCGGCGCAGCAACCCGCTCCGCCGGTTCACCGCGCACGCTCCGCGACCAGCCGGATGGCCTGCCGCACGGCCTCGGCCTGCGCCGGCGCGAAGTGCGCGTAGTACGCCGCCAGGAATCCGTCGTCCAGGGCCGCGGCCGGGTCGGCCGCCCGCTCCCAGTGCTGCTGGTCGGCCTCGGCGAGCACCGCGTCCGGAATGCAGTCGGCGAGCGCTCGCGCGGTCCGCGCCACCCGTGGATCGTCCGGCGGGACCTCCACCAACGCATCGAGCAGCCCGTACACCTCGTAGGCGCGCTCCATCGCCCCCGGTGCCGCGGTCACCGCCCCGAGCACCTCCGTCACCCGCGTGCCCGCCCCGCCCCCGGTGGATTCGAGCAGCGCCAGCACCTCCCGCTCCGTCGCCGCCATCGCCGGCTCCGGACCGGGGCGCGCCGCCGACGTACGGGCCATCTCCCGGAACATCGCCGCCAGTTCGTCCGACACCGGCCCCTCCGCGGGCAGTCCGCCGTGCTCCTCCGCCTGCCGCCGCAGCGCGGCCAGCCGGGCCCGCCGCCCCCGGATCTCCTCCTCCTGGCGGGCCAGGTCCGCGTCCAGTTCGGCCAGCACCTCGTGCAGCTCGCGTCCGGAGTCGTCGGCCAGTACGTCCCGTACCTCCTCCAGCCCGAGACCCAGCTCCGTGAGCCGGCGCAGCCGGGCCAGTGCGACCGCGTCCCGCAGCCCGTACTCGCGGTAGCCGTTGGCCCGGCGTTCGGGCTCGGGCAGCAGTCCGAGGTGGTGGTAGTGGCGCACCGCGCGGGTGCTGACGCCGACCAGTCCAGCGAGCTCACCGATTCTCATGCGGCCAGTAGAAACGTTGACGCTGCGACAAGGTCAAGTGCCGCACCGGGCGCGGCCCCGGCCTCCGCGGCAGGTAGCATGGTCGCCACGGCGGACGAGCCGGCCGGGCGGCCGCGTGGGGATCTTCGATCCTCCCGAGGAACGTCCGGGCTCCACAGGGCAGGGTGGTGGGTAACGCCCACCCGGGGTGACCCGCGGGACAGTGCCACAGAAAGCAAACCGCCGGCGGCTTCGGCCTCCGGTAAGGGTGAAACGGTGGTGTAAGAGACCACCAGCCTCCGAGGTGACTCGGAGGGCTAGGTAAACCCCACCCGGAGCAAGGTCAAGAGGGGGCATCGCAAGGTGCCCCTGCGCGGACGATCGAGGGCTGCCCGCCCGAGTCCGCGGGTAGACCGCACGAGGCTGTCGGCAACGGCAGCCCTAGATGGATGGCCGTCTCCCCCCGGCCCGCAAGGACCGGGGGCGACAGAACCCGGCGTACAGGCCGACTCGTCCGCCCACTACGGCTCTGACCAGGGAGAATGCCGTGTGAGCGCGGTTGTGCGCTCCGACGGGCTTCCTTCCCTGACCTGCGGTTTCCCGGGAGTTCCCGCGTGACTGTGCACTGGTTGTGCACGCGGTTGTGTACGTGAGCCAGGCCGCCAGGGGGTGTGCACGGGTGATCGCCGGCGCAACTGGGTGGGCTGAGAATGTGGTACGGCAGACGGGCTCGGTGCGAAGCCACGACGGAGACCGCGACGCAGAACCTGACGCAAGGCTTGGCCGCAGGTTCGAGTCCTCGGCGGGGCGCGATACAGATGGGAATGGGCGTGACGTGCGGTTCTCCGGATCCATGGTCACCGTCGAGGGCACGTACGACCTTTCGTAGCACCTGACGGCAGCTGCATGTCATGGGGAGGGGTATCGCAACACACAGCCTCCGGCGTATGAGCGGCGTTCCTCCGGGGGTACCTCCGAGGGTTCGTCGGAGGCGTGTCGCGGGCCCAGTCATGCGCCATGCGGCGGACGCTCGTACGGCATGCCCCTCCGGTGAGAGTCATTCCGCAGTGGCGGTCAGCCAGCGTTCGATGGCGGTGCGATCGAACTCCCCTGTCCGAGGCCGTCTGGCCATCCACTCGCCGTGCTGTCGGAAGAACCGGACGCGATGAGGCTCGCGCACGAGCACGAACTCGGTGGATTTTTCCCCTTGTTGTGCTCGTATAATCGCGTTTCCGTCGAGAGCCAGCATGACAAATGCCGGATGGCCGGACCCGTTTCCGAGGATTCCGGTGGCCGCACCGGTGCCCGCGATGTCCCACGGGTCCGACAACGAAACCCTCGCCCACCGCCAGACGTGCGGCTCATCGGGTTCTGCGTAATTGACCGCCAGGAGGAATTCTGGATTCCCTGTTGGGAAGAGCCCGCCCTCCCTCGACAGGCGATACCATCCGGAATTCGCCTTTTCCAAGAGCTGCGGATCGTCCGACATCAAATATTCGACATCTGTCACCCCCTCGGCAGGGCAGCTATTGGCGAAGCCGGCGAGAGCCGGGGGAATGAGCGGAGCCGTCGAATCGGCCATGCCCAAGTACTTCAACCCTGCCTTGGCGAGCGAAGCGGCCAGTCTGGATTCATCCACGTCTCGTACCCTACCTTCTCCTTGCCCAGGGGTATGGAATCAGCTGATTGTAGTTGTGTTCACCATTTTTCTTCCGTCCGAAGTAGGCTATTTCGCCGGTGTCCTTGTGGACGATAACGCGAGCCTGGCTCAACGGGTCACCGTTGTCGTAAATCGGCGAGTCCCGCCACCTTTGAGTGCCTCGAATGCTGCCGTACGCTCCGTAGAAGTCAGGCCGCCTGTCGTGGGCCGGCCCGGTTTGTCGCTGCGGATAGTTCGGATTCGAGACGACATCATCCACCAGGTCATGAATGTCCTGCGGCGTTTCATAATACGCCCGGTTGGCGTCGCTGCGCTTCTTGACCGATTCCGGTGAATAGGGGTCGTCCTCCACGAACGGGGCGGACGAATATCCGTCTCGCGGTCGCGGCTTGCACTTGGGTGCAAGTCCGAGCGGGTCCGCCCACGAGTGCGGATTGCCGACGTAGGCGACCGGGTTGGGAGCGGCGGCAAGACCGATCGGATCGCAACTCGCGTAACGGGCCGTCTCTGGGTCGTAATACCGATGGAAGTTGTAGTGCAGGCCCGTTTCCGGGTCGAAGTACTGCCCGGGGAACCGCAGGGGGGTGTACGCCGTGCTGTCGGCGGCCCAGGTGGTCGTGCCCCAGACGGTGGCACGGGTCCGCCAGGCGATATCGCCCGTCGTGTCCACGAGTTCGGTGGGTGTGCCGACCAGATCGGTGACGATCGCGAAGAATCGCTGGTCTACTTCCCGTTGCGGCGCGTCGGCCGCCGCCGTTTTCTGTTCGTATTGGGCTATCGGCTGCAGCCCGTCGTGCTCCCAGGTGAGAGTGAGGGCGTTGGCCAGGCCGCCGGAACGGGTCGTCTGTTCCGCGAGGTTTGTGCCGTCCCAGGTGAAATCGACCTGCTCCAGGATGGCGCCGTCATCGGCGATCTTCTGCTTGGCGGTGCGGCGGCCGAGGGGGTCGTAGAGGTAGCGCCAGAGCTGCCCGTCAGGAGTGGTGACGGCGGTGAGACGGTCTTCGGAGTTCCAGGAAAAGCGCCAGGTTTCGGGTTTCCGCGAAAGATGGGCCTTCTGGCGGAGGGTGATGCGGCCTTGGGCGTCGTGTTCGTACCGGATCCGGCCCGCGCCGACGATGCGGGTTCCGTTGTAGGTGCGGGGCCCTTGTGCTTCCGCCCCGGCGTGCCGAGCGGGCCAGCTGGCGGACGTTTGGTTTCCGGCGGCGTCGTACGCGTATGCCTCGGCCCAGTTGTGTGCATGAACCGCGGTGACCCGCCCGGCGACATCGAGTTCGAAGCTGCGGGTCCCGTTGAGCTGATCGTCGATACCCACGAGGTTGCCGTCGGCGCGATAGGTGAAGGTCCTGCGCTGGACCATGCGGCCGGCGGTCGTCAGCGACTGGTCCGTCAGGTTACCGACGGCGTCCCAGGCGTGGGCGAGAGCAACGTTTTCCCCCAAGGACCGCAGAACTTCGCGGCCGGTCACGTCATGGGTGAAGTCGATGCCATGGCCGAATGCGATCAACTTGGCGCGGTTACCCGCGGCGTCATACACCTGTGCCGATTCGGCACCGGTAGGTGTACGCCGGCGGGTACGGCGGCCGAGCACGTCGTACGTGTGCGTGAGCGTACGGCCGTTGACGGTCTCGGACAGGACGCGACCAAGTGCGTCGCGCTCCAGGGTGACGGTCGCATCGGGGCCGGCGGCCTGAAGGAGCCTTCCTGACACGTCATAGGTGAAGCAGGTTCGTCCTTCCGGCGTTGTCTTCTCGATGACCCGGCCGAGAAGATCGTGCTGGAAGCGGATTTCCTCGCCGAGGGCATTCGTCCGGCCGACCAGCTGGCCCGCGGCGTCCCGCGCATAGGTGAGCGCCCTGCCGTCGAAGTCGGTCTCGGAGATCAGGCGGCCGGCCGGGTCGTACACATAAGTCCACTCCAGGCCCTGTGGGTTGGCGACCTTGGTGAGCTGGAGATTGGTGTCGTGGGTGAACTCGTAACGCATACCCGACGGGTCGGTCCGGGCTGCCATCCGGTCGAAATGGGTGTACTCGTACTCCGTCGTCCTGCCCATGGCGTCGGTAGAGGTGAGGCAGTTGCCTTCACCGTCGTATGTCCACGACTCGCTGGTGCCATCGGCCTCGGTCCGGGAGGAAAGGTGGCCTTCAACGGTCCAGGAGAAACGCGTCGTGTGGCCCAGCGCATCGGTCGCCGCGATGACGTTGCCGAAGGCATCGCGTCGGCACCGGGTGATCAACCCCTGCGGACCGGTGACGGCGGTGGGCAATCCGGCCGGATCGTTCTCGAAGAAGGCCGATTGGCCCATGGCATTTGTGACGCTCGTGAGAAAACCACGGCTGTCATAACTGTGGAGAGTCGTGGCACCAGTGGGATCTGTCACCGAGGTGCGGTTACCGCGCTCGTCGTACGTCTGCCGGCAGATGCCCCCGTCCGGGTCGACGATTTCGACCGGGAGGTTGAGAGCGTTATAGGTGGCGGTGGTCACCAGACCGTCAGGACGCGTGAGGGAGATGACGTTCCCCGCCTCGTCATAGGCGAAGCGCGTGACGCGTCCCAGAGCGTCGGTGGTCGCGAGCACGCGGTCGTAGCGATCGCGTTCCGTACGGACGGTGCCGCCCAACGGGTCGATCTCGTCGACTACCTGAAGGGCATCGTTGACCAGGTAGCGGCTCGCGTGACCGAGCGAGTCGATGGCCGTGGTGACGCGCAGACCGGTGGCGGGGTCGGTCTGGTCGTAGGACAGCCGCATACTGACGTGGCCGTCCACGCCGCCCTGCGCGACGCACCGGTTCTGGTCGTCGTAGGAGTAGTCGTACCGGCTGCCGTTGCTGTCGGTCCAGGAGACGATCCTGCCGGCCTCGTCGTACGCGAAGCGTGTGGCGCGACCGGCGGAATCGGCGACCGCGGTGAGGTTGCCGCCGGTGTAGCCGTAGCGCACCAACAGCTGGTCGGACCCTTCGGGGCCGGCACCGGCCAAGTGCAGCTCGGTGATGCGCCCGTCGGCCGTCGTGAGTTTGAGGTGGTAGCCCGCGCCGTGGCGGATGTCCGTCGGGATGCCGGCCTCGTCGTAATCGAAGCCGATCCACTGACCGTTACGGTCCGAGATCTCATCGAGCAGTGCGAGAGCGTCGTCGTGCGCGGTGAAGTGCCACACGACTCCGGTGTCCGGATCGGAGATGGCGTAGTCGCCGTTCCCGTCCCGGCTCAGGGGCCGGCGTGGACCGGACTCGGGTAACACCGGTGTGTCGCCGACGGGGTGGGGATAGGAGAGCAACAGGCCGTCGTGCGTCACGAAGACGATGCCCTGGTCGTCGATCTCCAGCCGCTGATCGGCTGTGCTCGACCATGAGGGGCCCAGCCACCGGCCGATCCGGTAACCCGATTCGGCCCGGCGCGAGAAGTCCAGCGGAAGCCTGCCGGGCAGCGAGACATCGGTCTGCGGCAGATACATCTTGCCGCTCGCCATGTCGACCGGGTCACTGCCGCCGGAACACACGCTGTCGCCGGGCCGTGTGCTGTTGTTGGGGTGGTCCTTGCCGAGCTGCTGACGGCTCTTGCTTGCGGGCCCACCGCCCTTGCCGTGCATGCTCCGCAGGCCGCTTCCACCGCTGCCGGCGGGGGCCTTGGGGTCCTCCTTGCCGCCCTTTCCGAGACCCTTGAAATGGTCGGCCAGACCCTTGTCGTTCTCATGATGGTTCTTGGCCATCTGCTTGACGCCGCGGGTCATGTTCTCGTCGAGGTGCTTGGCGGTCTTCTTGACGCCGTCCTCGATGCCGTCGATGACCTTGTCCAGCAGCGCGTTGGCCGCGTCGGCTACGGCGTCCTTGCCGCGGGTACGGCCGTGGTGGCTCCTGGCCCGCCCGATCTTGCCGCCGGCCTTGTTGCGGAAGGTCCCGCCGGCGCTCTGCAGGCCGGTCACCACCCGGTCGTGCTCATCCGGGTCGAAGCTGAAGCCACCACCGGCTCCTCCGCCGCCCCCGCCTCCGCTACCGCCGCCGGCACTCAGGAGCTGCATCGGATTGTCGGCCGCCGACTTCGCTGAGTCCTTGGCGTCCTGCACGCCCTGCTTGAAGCCGTCCTTACCGGCCTGGGCGGCATGCCCGAGGTCCACACCGTCCTGCACTCCCAGGGCATTGGCCCCCAACTGGACCACGAGGTCGCCGACCATCGCGCCGAGCGCCTCCTCGACGGGGGTCAGCGCGATGCTGATGACCTGCTCGGCGACCTGCTGACAGACCTCCTTGAAGATCCGCCGGACCGCCAGCCGCGTTGCCTGGGTACCGGCAAGCGCGCCCAGTTCGGACAGGCCGAATGTGAAGGGGGCGGCAGCCTGAGCAGCGATCACTTCCGCAGCGAGGATGCCGAGCTGGACGATGGCGCCGATCTTGGCGCCTTCGATCAGGACGGCGACGCCGTCCAGGGCTGTGGCCGCCAGCCGACCGCACTCGCCCAGGTTCTTCAGATGGGTGCCGTTGATCTTCCCCCAGTGGGCGTTCAGCGCCTCCACGGCCAGTGAGCCGCCGGCCGACCCCACCAAGCCTTGGATGGCGGTGTGTGCTTCGTTCGCGCCGCTGTCGATGTCGTCCGCGAACTCCCGCATGGCATCCGCCATGTCGCGGTAGTCGTCCTCGTCCACGTTCGGCCACGAGACGCCGATGATGTCGAGAATTTCGTCCGCCCACCCAGGCAGCACCACACCCACGCGAAACGCCCCCCTTTGATCAACTAACTTCAAAGAAGACGAACTATCCGGGCAGATGGTTCCAAGAGGGCACTGACGAGCCGCCGGGCCGACCGCGATTGATCTGTGGGTGCGCCGCGCATCCACGCGGCTACCACCGAGATGGCCGGCCCCGGCCGACTGTGACAACGCCCGGTCTTTGCTTGCCGCCGCAGGGGAGTCTCGTTCTCATGGAGGAGGTGAGTGACAGTGAACGAGAAACCGAGTCAGCGCACACCGCGCACTGTGACGTGGGAGATCGAGGTGGTCGACGGCGAGGAAGGCGAGGTGCTGCGTCGCCGCCAGGCGGAGGTGATGCACGAAGTCGTGGCGTGGATCGTTGAGCAGCGCCGCAGACAGGGCGAGGCAACGGGGCCGGAGACGCCATAGGAGCGCTTGTTCCCATCTGCGGTGCGTCCCACGTAGGGCTCGAACCTGCGGCAGGTGATCCAGCCCGCCGCCGTGCCAGGGATCTGTCTGGCCTGCGCATTCCCGGCAGAGGAGAGGAGCCTGTGAAAAATGAGCGCTCGTAGGACCGTCACCCACACGCACCTCAATGGCACCTGAGGAGCGCAGCCTAACGCGTTGGCCTGCGGGTTCATCGCCCCGCAGGTTGGCGCCCCCGGCGGAGCGCGATACAGATGGGAATGGGTGTGACGTGCGGTTCTCCGGATCAACGATCACTATCGAGGGCACGTGCGGCCTCTCGTAGCAACTGACGGCAGGTGCACATCCTGGGGAGGGCGCCGCAACAGAGGGCGGCATCGAGGGTGCCTGTCGGAGACCAGGTGCAGGCCAGGAGCGGCGATCAGGGCGCCGGTGAACCAGACCACGGCCCATGTGCCCCCTACCGGCTGCTCGGTTTCGGTCATCAACCTGACCGGATAGTTCGTTCACGCATCCGCCTTAAGGTGGTCCCGAGGCCGTATATGCGCGGGTCGCAACCGCCAAGGTCAAAAGCACCAGCAATCCCCGGCGTACAGGCCGACTCGTCCGCCCATTACGGCTCTGACCAGGGAGAATGTCGTGGCCGGGGCCTTTGCCCCGCCGGCAGGGATGGTCGATGTCGTGTGATCGTCGTGGAGCGCGGAAGGAATGGCGCTCGTGACCAGCCTCCCCGGACGGAACCGCTGGCTCTCGGGGCGTGCACTCCGCGCATAATCGACGTCCATGCGAGAAGCGATGCCGTCGGAGCCGGCAGAAGCAACCGAGCACTATGTCTTCAACGATAGTCAGTCGATCGTGCTGGAGCACGGATTCCCATGGGATTCCCTACCCTGTCGGGATCCGATCGAGCGGGAGCGGATCACCGCGCACCGTGCTGTCCGAGCGCTGGCCGAGCTGTGCGAGGGGCTCGTCAGGCCCATGACCTTCGGTGTGACCAGAAACTGGGTGGACGAGTACGGCTGGCCGGCCGACGGTTGTCCACCGCGATGGAACTGGTTTCTGAAGACGCCGCAATCGCCATCTGACGCCCGCTCGTATTACGTGGACCCGCAGGTCCTGGAGACAGGGACGCTGGACGAACGGTCGATGCTCACGGCTGTCGACCGCATATGTGACGACCCGTGTGCGGTACCCGAAGGCAAGCGTCTGGCGTGGGCGGAGATGCGCGTGGACCACACCTGGGCCCGGCTACCCGAACCGGGCCGAGCCATGCTCGATCAAGCCGTGGACCGCCTCCTTCAGCAAGGGTGGCGCACCGCGAACCCGCAATCTGCACGAGGGTGAAGTCGGCCTCCCGGGCGTCGGGAAGCAGCTGCTCAAGAGGTACATCGTCCAGGCGCCGGCGGCGCTCCGGGTTGCTGTGGTGGGCGTGGGCGACGTTGGCGGGATCAGTGGCATTGCCAGGTGAAGCGGGTCCCGTCGAAGCGGTGCGCGGCGAGGTCTTCGGGGGCGATCAGCCAGTCCGATAGCCTGGACGGGAGGCGGTCACGATGCCCCAGCCCCGCTGCGACCGGGACCCCGAGAACCCGGGCCCCGAGAATCTGGTCGACGCCGCCCGGGCCTCCGGTGTGACGGACGAGCGCCTGCTGCGCGCGCTCCGCGCGACCCCGCGTGCGGCCTTTGTGCCGGCCTCCCACCGTGCGTCGGCGTACGCGGACGTGCCGATTCCGATCGCTCATGGCCAGGTGACGACGCAGCCCTCGCTCGTGGCGATGATGGTCGCCGCACTCGGCCTCACCGGGGATGAGCACGTGCTGGAGGTCGGCAGCGGTCTCGGCTTCCAGACCGCGCTGCTGGCCCGCCTCGCGGCGGACGTCGTCGGCGTCGAGCGGTGGGCCGACCTGGCCGAGCGGGCCCGGGCCAACCTCGCCGGGCAGGGCGTGGAGAACGCCGAGATCGTCGTCGGCGACGGCACCCTGGGCGCGGTGGACCGGGCTCCGTTCGATGCGATCGTGGTCTGTGCCGCCTTCCCGGAGGTACCGCCGCCGCTGGCCGCACAGTTGCGGGTCGGTGGCCGTCTGGTGCAGCCGATCGGGCCCGGCGGCCAGGAGTGGGTCGAGCTGTACGAGCGGACGCGTCAGGGACTCGTGCGCCGCCGTACCGTCGTTCTCGCTCATTTCGTCCGCCTCTTCGGCGAGTACGGGTATTCCCCGACGGGCCATGCCCCGGCGGCCCCGTTCGAGGACACCGGCTGACATGGTGGCGGACATATGGCTGACGTGGTGAGCGTCCTCGGCGTCGACGCCTGCCCGGGCGGTTGGCTGGCGGTCGAGCTCCGCGACGGCCGCTTCGCCCAGGCACGAGCCGTCACAACCCTGCGCTCCCTCTTGCCCGTTGCCGCGGCCGGTGGCGTCGCGGTCGTGGCCGTGGACATGCCGCTGGGGCTCCTCGAAACCGGGTGGCGGCGGGCGGACACCGAGGCGGCGGCCCAGCTGGGACCGCGCAAGGGAAGCGTCTTCCGGGTGCCGCCGCGCGCGGTGTGGCAGGAGGAGACGTACGACGATGCGCGGCGCCGGTGCCGCGAACTCACCGGGGCCGGGTTGAGCCGCCAGAGCTGGGGGCTCGCGTCCAAACTCCGTGAGGCGAACGCCTGCTTGGCGGAACCCGGGGGCGACCGGCTCTTCGAAGTGCACCCGGAGGTGTCGTTCCGGGCCCTGGCCGGCGGAACGGCGCTGCTTGCGCGCAAGAAGAGCTGGGCGGGGCAGACGACGCGGCGCTCGCTCCTCGCCACGGCCGGAATCGTCCTCCCGGACGACCTGGGGACCGCGGGGCACACCCCGCCGGACGACGTACTGGACGCTGCCGCGGCGGCGTGGACGGCCCACCGGATCGCCCGCGGCCGTGCGCGCCCCCTCCCGGACCCGCCCGAGCGCGATGCGGACGGGCGCCCGGTCGCCATCTGGTACTGACCGATACTGGTGCCGGTACCGGCATGGGTACCGGCATTGACCTGCCCTCGCTTACCGTCGGCTTCGGCTCGGGTGTGTGCGGGGAGCCGAGTGGTACCACGGCGGCAGGTCCTTGTCGTCCGACCCGGCCGATCGGCCCCGAAGCAGCGGAGCGGAACGCATGACACAGAGCAGCGCACTGGAGCAGCTCATGGGCCGAGCCCGCGGTCCAATGGATGTGAAGCCCCTCGGTGCCAGTCTGGAGGCCTGGGCGGGGTGGCTGCTGTCCGATCCCGATGTCAACGGGGTGAACTCGTTCGCGCACGCCTTCCAGAAGGAGAACGGTGCGCTGGAGCCCAATGAACGCCTGATCCCGCTCCAGTTCTTCGTCACGGGCGGCGCCTACGACTTTGACAACCTGTCGGTCAAGGACGCCGCGGTCGCCATGCGGATTCGGGGTCCCATCGCGCAGAAGACCCACAATGCGCCGGAAGGAGCCACCATTCGCTTCGGCATTGAGCGAGACGGCGCCGGGTGCCCCGGTGTACAGGTCGATTCGATTTGTTTCGTCCGTCCTCTGAGCCCCCTCACCTGCGGTGACGGGGCTCTTTTGCGCTCCGGAAGGCCCGTGGGGAGCGCTCGGAGTGGTGTCGTGCGACGGGTGGTGCGTGTCTGGCGGCAGGGACCGTCGTTCTCATCGTAAAAGCCCATCTCCCCACTTCTGAAGGAGTTTTGATGCGACGAGTCCTTACGGCTGCCGCCGCCACCGCCGCTGCCGCCGTGACCCTGGGGTCGGCCGGTGCCGCCCAGGCTGTCGACCTGCCGAAGACCCCTGACCTGGGGAAGGTGAGCGGGGTCGACGCCGGTGGTCTGGGTGACGCGACGGGTGGGACCGCGCAGACGGTCGGCCAGGCGACGGACGGCGCCGTGCAGACGGTCGGCGGCCTGGTCGGTGGGGCGGCGCCCACGGTCGCGCAGACCACGGGTACCGCCACGGGTGCCCTGGGTGGTGCGGCGCAGGCGGCCGAAGGGGGCAAGGCGCTGCTCGGCGGCCTGCCGACGAAGGGCCTGCCGACGAAGGGCCTCCCGACCAAGGGCCTGCCGACGAAGGGCCTGCCGACGAAGGGCCTGCCGACCAAGGGCCTTTCGACCGATGCGCTGCCGACCAAGGGCCTTTCGACCGATGCGCTGCCGACCAAGGGTGTGTCGACCGATGCGCTGCCGACCAAGGGTGTGTCGACCGATGCGCTGCCCACCAAGGGGCTGTCGGACGTGGCGCAGCTTCCCGGTGGGGATCTGGTCTGATCTGGTGCATGCCGGCGGCCCTGTTCTGTCCCTCCTTGTGGGGGCGGAGCAGGGCCGTTGTGGTGTGCGGGTGCCTCAGCGGCCAAAACCGGCTCGAAACCCCTCATTGGTGTAGGTGTGGTTCACCCTCCACATGGGTAACACGCCTTTCCGGTAGGGGCGTTGCGGTGCTGTGGTGCCCGTGGCGCGAAGTGGGGGGAGAGTTGGATGTCCGACCTGGCGACCGTATCGGCCGAGATCGCTCCCTACCTCGCGCTGGCCGCGAACAGCCTGGGCACGTCGGTGATCACCGCCGCCCAGCAGCGGATCGCCGAACGCACCGTCACGGCCGGTGAGGGCTTCTTCCGCCGGCTGCTGCACCGCGGTGACAGCGCCGCCGGGGATTTCGGGGCGGGCACCGTCCAGCCGCTCGACGCCGACCGGGCGGACGCCCTCGACGCCCTGCTGGACACCCTCACCGACCAGGAACGCCACCTGCTGTCCGCCGCGGTGAGCAACTGGCTGCGGGCCCCCGCCGAGCGACGGGACGCCCCGCTGCTGCTGGAGCACGTCACCCGGCTCACCCTGTCCGCCGGTGGGCACACCGTCTACAACACGCCGACCGCGACCGGCCAAGGCTCCATCGCGGCCGTCGAGATCCACGGCGACATCCATATGGGAGGCAGCGGAGGCAGCGAGCGTCGCCAGGACGGCTCATGACCCGCCGGCCCGGGCAGCGCGGCGACGTCTACAACAGCCCCACGGCGCACGGTGACCACTCCATCGCCGCCAACGACATCAAGAACGTCATCATCAAGTGGGTGCTGCATCCCAGTGCCCGATGGCTGCCGCTGCTGCTGGCCTGCGCCGCGCTGGTGATCGCGGGCACCCGGTGGCCGGACGGGCCGGCGCGGCAGTACGTCCTGTGGGGCACGCTTGCCGGGCTGTCGCTGGTCACCGCCGCCGCCCGGGTCCTCAACCGCAGGCCCCGGGACGCCCGGGTGGTCGGCATCCTCTCGCTCGTCTCGGTCCTGGCCACCGTCGGCGGCTGGCTGGCGTTCGGAAACGTCCTGACGCACGGCGAGGTCGAGGTGACCGGGCGGGTGCGCACCGAGGGGACCCAGCCGCTGGACGACGGTACGCACCCCACCCTCACCCTGCGCCTCGACGTGTCCGCCCCGGAGGAGCAACGGAACGCCCTCCGGCTGACGCTGGGCATCGCCGACCACGATCCGGCCGGCCCGACCTGTCTGCCGGACACCCACGCCACGCTCTCGCTACTCACCTCGGGTGCCGCGGCCCAGTCGACGGACGTCCGCCCCGGTGGCACCGCCGACTTCTCGCTGGGCGCGGGCGCCGGGACGGTACGCATCGGCGTACGGCTGCACACCGCCCGCGGCTGCCGGATGACCGTCCAGGTGGCGGGGGCGGTGCTGCACGACAGGTAGCCGCACGAGGTGGCCCTACGGCAAGTAGCCGTACGAGGTGGCCCTGCGACGGACAGCCGCATGATGGGCAGCCGCATGATGGGCAGCCCTACGGCGGCCCCGGGTGCGGGACGGGGCGTATGAGGACGAGCGCGAGGACGAGCACAAGTGTGAGGACGAGGACGGGGGACGAGCGGTGTGGGCATGTGGGGGAGGACGGGGGAGACGGATGGGTAGGGGAGTTGGGGGAGTGGGCAGGGCCAGACGGGGGCGGCGGTGTCGTGTGGTCGGTGCCGCGGTGTTCCTCGTGGTCGGGGCGCTGGCCGCGAGCGCCTGCGGGAGTGCGGAGCCGCCCTCGCTCTTCGCGTCCGGCAAGGTCTCGGTCGGCGCGAAGAACGACCAGCCGGGCACCGGCGTGGTCCATACCTACAAGTTCTCCGGCTTCGACATCACCGTCGCCCAGCAGGTCCTCAAGGCGGTGGGCGTCGAGCCGGACTTCGGGATCGTGCCGTCCGAGGACCGCGGCGCGGTGCTCGTCGAGAAGAAGAAGGACCTGGTCGTGGCCACGTTCTCGATCACCGTCGACCGGATGAAGGAGCTGGACTTCGCGGGCCCGTACGCGTCCACGTACCAGGGGATCATGGTCCGGAAGAACGACCACCGGATCCGCCGGCCCGACGACCTCTTCGGCAAGCGCGTCTGCACCTGGCCCGGGACCACGTCCGCCACCACCCTTCAGGGGCCGGAGTACAGCCGGATCGCGGTCTACGAGCGGCCGGACGCGTCCAGTTGCATCGACGACCTCAAGGTCAAGAAGGTCGCCGACGCGGTCTCCACCGACCAGATGATCCTGTACGGCTTCACCCAGGAGAACCCGGATCTCCGGGTCGTCCCGGACATCACCTACGGGTCCGCCAACCACTACGGCATCGCGATGGCCAAGGGGCACCGCGCGGACTGTCTGAAGCTGCGCGACGCCCTGCGGGACTACGTCAGAAGCAACGACTGGAGCCATGACTTCGCCACGTCGCTGTGGTCCGTCCCGAAGGCCGATCCCCGGTGGGAGACCGACTACAAGCCGCGCGTGGAGACCATCGACGCCCTCTCCTGCCGGGATCAGCCCCGGACCTGACACCGGGGGCGAGGTCGGCACCGCCCAGCGCCGGGTCGCCGCCCGGCCGCGCGGTGCGCGCCCGCCGGGCGCCGCAGCAGGCCCTGCCCACCTCAGCGGTCCTGCTCGACGTGCGAGCCCACCGTAATCGGGTCGATACTTTGTGCTATGACTGAGCGATTTGTTCCCATACCTGGTAGTGAACGCACGGCCGCGCCCAAGGCGCGCGCCGCGGGGCCCCTCGACGGGGCGATGCCCATCGAGGCCACGGTCATGCTGCGGCGCCGGGCCTCGGTCCCCCGCGACCTGATCGTCGGCCCCGACACCATCTCGCAGCCCGAGCTCGCCCAGCGCTACGGCGCCGACCCGACCGACGTCGCCCTGGTGCGCGAGGTGCTGAGCCGCCACGGGCTGGAGGTGACCGACGTCGACATGGCGGCCCGGAGCGCCAAGGTGACCGGCAGCGTGGACGAGATGTCGGCGGCCTTCGGCACCCAGCTGACCCGGACCGCCAGCCCGGACCCGATCGGCGGCGCGCCCGTCGAGCACCGCCACCGCGAGGGGCCGCTGCATGTGCCCGCCGAGCTGGACGGCGTGGTCGTCGCGGTCCTCGGTCTGGACGACCGTCCGCAGGCCCGTCCCCACCTGCGGCACGCCCGTGCCCGTGGCCGGCAGATCTCCTACAAGCCCTCGGAGCTGGCCACGGTGTACCGCTTCCCGGAGGGGACCGACGGCACCGGCCAGACGCTGGCCATCATCGAACTCGGCGGCGGCTTCGCGCAGTCCGAACTCGACACGTACTTCCGGTCCCTCGATCTGCCGAAGATGCCCAAGGTGACGGCGGTGAAGGTCGGGACCGCCCACAACGTGCCGGGCGGCGACCCGGACGGCGCCGACGGCGAGGTGCTGCTCGACATCGAGGTGGCCGGCGCCCTGGCGCCCGGCGCCGAGCAGAAGGTCTACTTCGCGCACAACACCGACCGGGGCTTCGTCCAGGCGGTCAGCCAGGCCGTCCACGCCACCCCGACGCCGGCCGCGCTCAGCATCAGCTGGGGCGCGCCGGAGATCTTCTGGACCGAGCAGGCCCGTGCGGTGTTCGACGAGGCGCTCGCCGACGCCGCGGCGCTCGGCGTGACGGTGTGCGTCGCGGCCGGCGACAACGGCAGCGGCGACGGGGTCGACGACGGCAAGCCGCACACCGACTTCCCGGCCTCCAGCCCGCACGCACTGGCCTGCGGCGGCACCCGTCTGGACGCCGATCCGCGCACCGGCCGGATCCGCAGCGAACAGGTCTGGGGCGGCACCGACGGCGGCGCCACCGGTGGCGGGGTCAGCGAGGCCTTCCGCCTCCCGTCCTGGCAGGACGCCGCCGGCGTCCCGCACAACGGCGGCGGCCCCGGCCGCGGCGTCCCGGACGTCTCGGGCGTCGCCGACCCGGCCACCGGCTACGAGGTCCTGGTCGACGGCCGGCCCTCCGTCATCGGCGGCACCAGCGCGGTCGCCCCGCTCTGGGCGGCCCTGACCTGCCGGCTCGTCGAGGCGCTCGGCCGTCCGCTCGGCATGCTCCATCCGCTGCTCTACGCGGGCGCCACCCCGGGCCACACCTCGCCCGGTTTCCGTGAGATCACCACCGGGACGAACGGGGACTTCAGCGCCGCCCCGGGCTGGAACGCCTGCACCGGACTCGGCGTTCCGGTCGGCACCGAACTGCTCGCGTCCTTGCGGGAGTTGACGCCCCACTGAGACCGCGGCACCGGCGCTCCCCGGGCCGGACTCCGCCCCCGCCACCCAGTACCCTCATGACGGATGCGTTCGCATGGGCGTACGAGCGGGGGCGGCGTGCTCAAGCACTACTACCGGTTGGTGTACTGGAAGCGGCGGATCGGCCGGGCGCTGGGCGGTTCGGGCCGGGGTCCGCGACCCGGCCGCCGTCGGACGCGTCAACTGGCGTACGAGGCACGGCCGTTGCTGGTCTTCGCCGTCATCGTGGCGATCGTGGTCGCCGCGTCGGCGCTGGCCGGTGTGGGCTATGACGACGTCGGGTGGTACCAGCCGTGAGGAAGGTCGTGCGGCGGCAGCCGTAGCCTGCCGCCGCACGGTCCCCGCGGGCGGGTGTCAGGACGCCTGCGCCTTGTCGTAGAGGTTCTTGGCGTCGTCGCCGAAGTACGGGCCGAACATCGTGTTCGGCAGGAACTGGTAGCCGAAGCTGTTCACCGAGGACTGAAGGCCGGCGCCGGTCTTCTCGTCGAACGAGGTGAACCAGGGGCCGCCGCTGGAGCCCCCGGTCATGTTGCAGGACAGCCCGTGGTCGTTGGAGAACAGCGGGTCCTTGATGGTGTTGCCACTACAGTAGATCAGCTTGCTGCCGTCGTACGGGGCGGCCGCGGGGTAGCCGAAGGCGTACATCGCCTTGTTGTAGCCGGAGTTGAACGACAGGCCCTGGCCGCCGACGACATCGGTGAGCTTCCTGCCGTCGAGCGGGGCGACGACCGCCGCGCCGACGTCGTAGTTGATGTCCTCGCTCGCCGTCCACTGCGGGGTGGAGAGCGTCGTGGCGGCCGGCCACTTGCCGTACGGGGCCTGGCCGTCGTGGTAGCCGGGGACGAAGACCCAGTTGGTGTGCCAGGCGCCTTGCAGCTTCACGCAGTGCCCCGCGGTGACCACCGTGCTCTTGTTGCCGCCGGTCACCGCGTCGCCGGAGCACGAGGCGGTACGGCCCTGGTAGGTGAAGAACACCCGGCCGATGCTCTTGGTGACCGCGCCACCGCCGGTCCACGGCCCGCCGGCCTGGGGGAGGACCCCGGGCAGCAGCGACGGCAGGGCCGGCGCCTTCAGGAGCTTCGGTAGCGAGGGGAGGGTGGGCGGCACCGTCGCCGGGGCGCTGCGCGGGACCGCGGCGCCGGGCCGCTGCGCGGGGGTGCCGAGGTCCAGGGGAGTGGCGGAGCGCATCCGGCTCGCCGTCCAGAAGGCGTCGAGCGCGGCCTGTGGGGTGGTGGAGCGGTGGGAGTTCTGCGGGGTGGCGGCGGCGCCGGCCGAGCCGGTGGGGAGCAGCAGGGCGAGCAGCGTCCCGGCGGCCGTCAGGGCGCCCAGGGCGGCCCGGGACCGGCCCACGGGGCGCCGGCCCGATATGCCGTCAACTACCGCCGTACCACGTTCGGTTCGTCTCACGCGTGACTCCTTCTGCGGGGGCCGCGCGCGGCGGGCGCGCGCGGCCGCGGGGGGACGGGGCCGCGCGGCCGCGGCCCGGCAGACGAGTGGTGCGGATCCGAAGCCAGGGTGCCACTGGAAGCGGCGGGAGGGCAGGGGGCGTACCGGGATTCAACCCCGCCCGATGTACGGCATGTTCGTCGCCAGGACGGTGGCGAACTGGACGTTGGCGTCCAGCGGCAGCGCCGCCATATGGGCGACCGTGCGCGCCACGTCCGTCGCGTCCATCACCGGCTCGATCGCCATCTGGCCGTTGGCCTGGAGGATTCCGGTCTGCATCCGGCCGGTCATCTCGGTCGCCGCGTTGCCGATGTCGATCTGGCCGCAGGCGATCCGGTACGGACGGCCGTCCAGGGACAGCGACTTGGTCAGCCCGGTCATCGCGTGCTTGGTGGCGGTGTACGCGATGGAGTGCGGCCGGGGGGCGTGCGCCGAGACGGAGCCGTTGTTGATGATCCGTCCGCCCTGCGGGTCCTGGGCCCGCATCGCACGGAAGGCGGCCTGTGCGCACAGGAAGGCGCCGGTGAGGTTCACGTCCACGACCGCGCGCCAGTCGTCGTACGCCAACTCGTCCAGCGGTACTGCCTTGCCGAAGGTGCCGGCGTTGTTGAACAGCAGGTCGACCCGGCCGAAGCGGTCGCGTACCGCGGTGAAGAGGGCGTCGACCTGGTCGGGGCGGGTGACGTCGGTCGGCACCGTCGTCACCGCCGGGCTGTCGGGTTCGGTGAGGCCGACCAGACGGGCGGTCTCCGCCAGCGCCTCGGCGCGCCGCCCGGCCAGCACCACCGTCCAGTCGTCGTCGACCAGCGCCCGGGCGACCGCCCGACCGATACCGGAGCCGGCGCCGGTGACCACGGCCACCTTCCGGGGCGTGGCCCCGCCGTGCCGTGCTTCCTGTGGCGCCGGTGCCGTCTGCGAGCTCCGCCCGCCCCGTGAGGAGGGCGCCGGCAGCGTGGGCCGGGTCGGCGTCGCCACCCCGCCCACCTGCCCGGCCCGTGCCGTCGGCGTCACCTGTGCTGCCCGTGCCCGCTCTGTGTTCTGTGCCATGGCGGCAGCGTAAACGGCGTACCGGGAGCGAACCGGGCACCAGGCCCGGCCGCGCGGAACGGGGTTGGGACCGGGCCGGAGGCGCCGGGTGCTAGCCGCCGGTGTGGAAGCGCTGGAGGACCGCCGCCTTCGTGGCGGTGAACTCCTCCTCGGTCAGGACGCCGTCACGGCGCAGCTCGCCCAGTTCGCGCAGCCGGCGGAGCAGCGTGTCGTGGTCGTCTCCGGGGGCGGCCGCGGCGGTCGGCTCCGCGGCGGCCGGGGTGCGCGCCGCTGCCCCCGAGGGCAGGGGCTTTGCGCTGCCGGCCGACGGATGTGGCAGCCGCGCCGTCACCGCGGCCGCCAGCAGCGCCGTCGTCCCGCTCTCCTTCTTGAAGCCCCACAGCTCGATGGAGTTGGGGTCGTGCTCCGGCTTGACCGGCTCCGGCGCGCCGTGCGGGCGGAAGCGGAGGTAGCCGGACTCCAGGCCCATGGCGGGCCGCCACTCCACCGCCTCCAGGTCGGTCAGTGTGTAGTCCCTGGGGCCGCTGTGCCGCTTGGTCTCGCTGGTGTTCCAGCGCCAGTCGACGCGTACCCGCTCACCGTCGAAGCTCGCGATGCCGTCCACCCCGCCGGCCGACCGCGGCACGGACGGGCCGGGCAGCAGATAGCGGTCGCACGGCCCGTCCGGTATCTGCTCCAGCAGCAGGGCCTGCCGGACCGCGTCCACGAAGTACTCGGCGACATCGACCCGTCCGGCGTCCACGGCCATCTGATACGGGCTCGCGTCGTCCGGCAGCCCGCCGCCGGTGACCTGGAGCAGCGGGTCGGCTCCGTCGCGCAGCCGGATCCGCAGCCGGCCGCCCTTGCGGGACGGTTCGTGGGCGATGCCGGCGATCGCGGCCAGCGGAACCGCGAACTCGCCGAGATCCTGGCGGAGTTTGTGCACTCCGCGCTCGCGCCCCGGCACGATGCGGACCGCCTCGCCGTCGAAGCTCCAGGTGCCGTCACGCACCATCAGTTCTGCCATACCCGAATCCTACGGAACGGCACTGACAGCCGTCGTACGTCTCGAATGTCCGGGGGCGTCCGGTCCCGGACCAAGCATCATCCGGCTGTCATGCATGCGTCGTACACGGGTCAGCGCCGCGCCGTTCCGCGGCCGTCCAATGTCCAGGGACAACCGCCGCCAGGGGAGGGCCAGATGACGCACACCGCAGCCTACGAGCAGGAGGTCCGGGCCGCGGCCGCACTGCTCGCGCCCGCGACCGGGCCCGCGCCGTCGGGCACCGTCGCGCCCATCGGCCGCCGCCGCTTCCTCACCGCCACCGGGGCCGCCGCCGCACTCGCCTTCACGACCAACCTCCCGGGCGCGGGCGCCGCATACGCCGTCGAGGTCGATGCACGGAAGATCGCCGAGAACCCGTTCACCCTCGGCGTCGCCTCCGGTGACCCGCAGCCCGGCTCCGTCGTGCTGTGGACCCGCCTCGCCCCCCGCCCGTACGAGCCGGACGGGGGAGGCATGCCGAACGCCAGGGTCACCGTCCGCTGGGAAGTCGCCTACGACGAGCACTTCAAGCGGCTGGCGGGCCGTGGCCGCGCCGAGGCGCACCCGGAGTTCAACCACGCGGTGCACATCGAGCCCACCGGCCTCGCGCCCGACCGCGTCTACTACTACCGCTTCCGCGCCGGCAACTGGATCAGCCCCGTCGGCCGCACCCGCACCGCCCCCGCGCGGTCCGCCCGGATCTCCGCGCTCAAGCTCGCCGCGGTCTCCTGCCAGGCCTACCACGACGGCTACTTCACGGCCTACCGCCACCTCGCCCAGGAGGACCTCGACGTCGTCTTCCACCTCGGCGACTACCTCTACGAGTACCCGGTCGGCGCGACCGGCGGGGCCCGCAACTACACCGACCGCACGCTGCCCGGCCTCTTCAACCGCGAGACGGTCACCCTGGAGGACTACCGGCTGCGCTACGCGCTCTACAAGTCCGACCCGGACCTCCAGGCCGCCCACGCCGCGCACCCGTTCATCGTCACCTGGGACGACCACGAGGTGGAGAACAACTACGCCTCCGACATCAGCGAGGACGACCTCCCACCCGCCGAGTTCCTCGTCCGCCGGGCCGCCGCCTACCGCGCGTACTGGGAGAACCAGCCGCTGCGGCGCCCGCAGCGCCCCAAGGGCGCGGACGCCCGGCTCCACCGCCGTGTCCACTACGGGCAGCTCGCCCAGTTCGACATCCTCGACACCCGCCAGTACCGCTCCGACCAGGCCTACGGCGACGGCTGGCACGCGCCGGGCCCCGAGTCCGAGGACCCCGGGCGCACCCTGACCGGCGCCGCCCAGGAGCGCTGGCTGATCGACGGCTGGCGGCAGTCCACCGCCCGCTGGAACGTCCTGCCCCAGCAGGTCACCTTCTCCGAGCGGCGCAACGCCACCGGCCCCGACTACAAGGTCAGCATGGACGCCTGGGACGGGTACGCGGCCTCCCGCGGGCGGGTCCTGGCGGGTGCGGAGTCGGCCGGGGTGGAGAACCTCGTCGTGCTCACCGGCGATGTGCACGTCCACTACGCCTTCGACATCAAGCGGGACTTCGCCGACCCGAGCTCGCGCACCGCGGGCGTGGAGTTCGTCACCACCTCGATCGCCAGCGGCAAGGACGGCGCGGACAAGCCCGCCAACTGGGCCACGTACCTGGCCGCCAATCCGCACCTGAAGTTCTACAACGGCCGGCGCGGCTACGTCACCGTCACCCTGGACGGGGACACCGCACGCGGTGACTATCGGACGGTGTCCGCGGTCACCACCCCCGGCGCGCCGGTGAAGACGGCCGCCTCCTTCGTCTCCGAGGCCGGCAACCCGGGCCTCAAGCCGGCCTGACCGGGCCCTTCGTCCTAGGACCGGCCCAGGGCCGACCTAGGACGAAGGGACGGGCCCGCGCACGGCCGGAATCCGCCCCGTGCATGACACCATGGACCGACATCACCGACCCATGGAGACACTCATGACGGAGCCCGGCCCCAGCGCGGCCGAGACAGCGGACTCGCCCGCCATAGCCGAGCGGGACGCGGCAGCAGCGCCGGCAGCGCCGGCTGCGTCTTCCGCGCCGCGCCGCGCCGGCCTCCTCGTCACCCTCGTCCTCGGCGGGCTCACGGCCGTCCCGCCGCTCTCCATGGACATGTACCTGCCGGCCCTGCCGCAGGTCACCGCCGTCCTGCACAGTCCGGCCGCCACCGTCCAGCTCACCCTGACCACCTGCCTGGCCGGCATGGCGCTGGGCCAGATGATCGTCGGCCCGATGAGCGACAAGTGGGGACGCCGGCGCCCGCTGCTCGTCGGCATGGTGATCTACGTCCTGGCGACCGCCCTGTGCGCGGTCGCCACCACCACCGAACTGCTCATCGCCTTCCGCCTGTTGCAGGGCCTGGCGGGTGCCGCCGGCATCGTCATCGCGCGGGCCGTGGTGCGCGACCTCTACGACGGCGTCGCGATGGCCCGCTTCTTCTCCACCCTGATGTTGATCTCCGGGGTGGCGCCGGTCGTCGCGCCGCTCATCGGCGGCCAGATCCTCCAGATCACCGACTGGCGCGGCGTCTTCGTCGTCCTCACCGCCGTCGGCCTGGCCATGACCGTCCTCGTCTGGCGCACCCTGCCCGAAACCCTGCCGCCGGCGCGCCGGCACCCCGGCGGCCTCGGCCAGGCCCTGCGCACCATGCGCGATCTGCTCGCCGACCGGATCTTCTCCGGCTACCTCCTGGTCGGCGCCTTCGCCTTCGCCGCCCTCTTCGCCTACATCTCGGCCTCCCCGTTCGTCGTCCAGGAGATCTACGGTGCCTCCCCGCAGGTCTTCAGCCTGCTCTTCGGCGTCAACTCGATCGGCCTGGTCCTGGTCGGCCAGCTCAACGGCAAGGTGCTGGTCGGCCGGGTCCGCATGGAGACGGTGCTGGGCATCGGACTGGCGCTGATCGCGCTCGCCGCGACCGCCCTGCTGCTGATGTCTGCCGGCGTCCTCGGCCACGTCGGGCTGGCCCCGATGGCCGCCGGTCTCTTCGTCCTGATGGCCGCCATGGGCCTGGTCATGCCGAGCACCAGCACGCTGGCGCTGCTGCGCACCCCGCACGCGGCCGGCTCCGCGTCCGCGCTGCTGGGCACCTCGACCTTCCTCCTCGGCTCGGTGGCCTCGCCGCTGGTGGGCATCGCGGGCGAGCGGACCGCCGTACCGATGGCCCTCGTACAGCTCGGTTGCGCCGTATTGGCGCTCCTCGGCTTCCTGGGGATGTGCCGCCCGTGGCAGCGTAGGGAGGAGAGCACCACGGGCGAGAGGACCGGACTCTGAACGCATCCCGGCTCACCTACGGCACGCCGTCCCGGGCGGGACTGGACCCCGCCTGGGTGGAACGGCTGGTCCGTGGTGTGCAGGCGCTGCCCGAGGGCCGGCCGCCCTGGTGCCCCGGAGCCGTGGTGCTGGCCGGCCGCGGCCCGGTCGTGGTCGCGGAGGCCGCCGCCGGCTGGGCCCAGCGCTACCGCGCCTACGACCCCGCGCAGGACCGGGGCCTGGACCTGCCCCGCGACGAGTGGGAGCCGATGCGGGTCGGTACCGTCTTCGACCTCGCCTCGCTCACCAAGCTCTTCACCGCCATCACCGCGATCCAGCAGGTCGAGCGCGGCCGCCTGGTCCTCAACGACCACGTCAGGGTCCACCTGCCGGCCTTCGCCCCCGGCATCACCGTCCGGCAGCTGCTCACCCACACCTCCGGCCTCGCCCCCGAGCTGCCCTTCTATGCACACGAGGGGCGCACCGCGCAGCTGGAGCTGCTGTGGCACGAGGTGGCCGCGCCCACCGGCCGCCCCGACACCAGCTACCTCTACTCGGACCTCAATCTGATCTGTCTCCAGCTGATCCTGGAGCAGCTCACCGGGCGCCGCCTGGACGCCCTGGTCCACGAGGGCATCACCGGCCCGCTGGGCATGTCCAGCACCTGCTACGGCCCGCTGGCGCCGCACGGCGTCGCCGCCACCGAGGACCAGCGGCGCCCCTGGGCCAAGGCGGACCGGGGCATGCTCCGCGGTGAGGTGCACGACGAGAACGCCTGGGCGCTGGGCGGGGTGGCCGGCCACGCCGGCCTGTTCTCCACCGCCCAGGACCTGGCCGTGCTGTGCCGCACGCTGCTCAACGGCGGTGCCTACGGCAGCACCCGGATCCTCGGCGCCGGCGCGGTCGCCGCCCTGCTCGACCCGCCCGGCCTCGGCTTCGGCATCGACCAGCCGTACTTCATGGGCGAGTTGGCGGGCCGCGGCGCGGCCGGGCACACCGGCTTCACCGGCACCAGCCTGGTCCTCGACCGCGCCACCGACACCTTCCTGATCCTGCTGGCCAACACCGTCCACCCGCGCCGCCGCACCGGCGGCAGCGCCCCGCGCGCCGCGGCCGCCACCCGCCTGGCCCGCGCCGTGGTCCGCACCGTCTGAGGCCGCTCCGGCCCGCCGTAGAATTCCTCCAATGCACGACGAACTGCGCGCCGCACTGGCCGGCCTGCTCGACGGCCTGCCGCCCAAGCAGGCCGCGCAGGCGGTGGACCGCCTGATCGCCAACTACCGGGGGCGCACCCCGACCGACGCCCCGGTCCTGCGCGACCGCGCGGACGTGGCCGCGTACGCCGCCTACCGCATGCCGGCCACCTTCGAGGCGGTCCGCGCGGCACTGGCCGCCTTCGCCGCCCGCGTCCCCGACTGGTCCCCGGCCACCCACGTCGACATCGGCGGCGGCACCGGCGCCGCCACCTGGGCCACCGCCGCCACCTGGCGGGGCCACCACAGCACCGTCCTGGACTGGGCCGAGCCCGCGCTGGCGCTGGGCCGCGAGCTGGCCGGGGGGGTGCTGGACGACGTCGAGTGGCGCCGCCAGACGATCGGCGCGGGCCTGACCCTCCCCGACGGCACGGACCTGGTCACGATCTCGTACGTACTGGGCGAGCTGACCGAGGAGGACCGGCGGGCGGTGGTCGACCAGGCGGCCCGGGCGACCAGCGTCGTGGTGATCGAGCCGGGCACCCCGGCCGGCTATGCGCGCATCCGCGAGGCCCGCGACCAGCTGATCGCGGCCGGACTGCGGGTCGCGGCCCCCTGCCCGCACAGTGCGCGGTGCCCGATCGTCCCCGGGGAGGACTGGTGCCACTTCTCCGCCCGGGTGAGCCGCTCCTCCCTCCACCGTCAGGTCAAGGGCGGCTCCCTCCCGTACGAGGACGAGAAGTTCAGCTACGTGGCCGCCACCACCCTCGCCGCGCCCCCGGCCGCCGCCCGTATCGTCCGCAAGCCCCAACTCCGCAAGGGGCAGGTCCTGTTGGACCTCTGCACGGTCGACGACGGTCTGGCGCGGACGACGGTCACCAAGCGTCACGGCGCCCAGTACAAGGTCGCCCGCGACGCCGCGTGGGGCGACGCCTGGCCGGAGCAGGACTGACTCAGCGCACCTCGGCCGTCACGCACCCCATTTCGGCGAGACGTTCCGTCTCGTAAAGACGATACGTCTCGCCTCTTTCTCGCTACACTCCGTTCCATGGCCAACAAAGCAGCCCCCGACGCCTCCCGTCGCAGCGAACGCTCCCGTCGCGCGATCTTCGATGCCGCCCTCGCGCTCGTCGGCGAGGTCGGCTACGAGAAGCTCACGATCGAGGGCATCGCCGCGCGCGCCGGGGTCGGCAAGCAGACGATCTACCGCTGGTGGCCCTCCAAGGCCGCCGTCCTCCTGGACGCGTTCACCGCCGGCGTCGACGGGGACGTCGAGCAGGGCCTGCCGAACACCGGTGACCTGGCCGCGGACCTGAAGTTCGTGCTGCGGGCCACCGCGGACGAGTTCAACGACCCGGCGTTCCAGGCGCCCTACCGCGCCCTCGCGGTGGCCGGCGCCAACGACGAGGAGCTCTCCCGCACCTTCGTCGGCCGGATGGTGGAGCCCGGCATCCGGGTCTACGGCGAACGGCTGCGGGTGGCCCAGGAGGCCGGCGAGATCGCGGCCGGGGTCGATGTGCGGATCGCCGCCGAGATGGTGCTGAGTCCCTTCTCACAGCGCTGGCTGATGCGCACCGGCGAATTGACCTACGACTTCGTCGACACCCTTGTCGACCAGGTGCTGAGCGGTCTGCGTCCCCGCGACTGACCGCGCCGGGCGGCCGACGGGGACGGCCGGTGCATGTCGCCGATGAGGTGAATTGCCGGTATTCGGCCGCCCTTCGTTCACCCCGGATCCCCACACCGGTCACCCGAGGCGCAGGATGGTGGCAGCATTGATCCCAGACCACCGCTCGAAGTGAGGGGATAGATGGAACGCAAGAGCAGGTTCTCCCAGTGGCTGCGCCGGCCGAAGAGCGGATCGGACGGCGTCGATACGGACACGGGATCGGCCGCCGCGCGCGGCCGCGAGGACCTGCTGCTGGCCGCGGCCGAAGCGGGCTTCCCCATCGCCCCCGCGGCCCACCCCTCGGGCTACGGCTGTTCCTGTGAACGCATCGGCTGTCCCACCCCGGGCCGACATCCCGTCTCCTTCGGCTGGCAGACCGTCGCCACCACCGACCGCGACAAGGTCGCCGCCTGGGTCCGCACCCTCCCGCAGGCCAACTTCATCACCGCCACCGGCATCGCCCACGACGTCCTGGACGTCCCCGTCGAAGCGGGCCGCAGCGCCCTGGGACGGCTGGAGGCGGCCGGCGTCGACGTCGGCCCGATCACCCTCAGCGGCGCCGGCTTCGGCGACGGCCGGATGCTCTTCTTCACCGCGACCCGCGGCACCCCGGACGACGAGGACGAGTGGTGGCCCTGTGAGCTGGACTGCCACCCCGAGACCCTCGACGAGCACCCCGGCCTGCGCTGGCACTGCCGCGGCAGCTACGTCCTCCTGCCGCCCTCCACGCTCCCCGGTGAGCAGCCCGCGGTGACCTGGCTGCGCGGCCCCGAGCTGCCGCTGCCCGACCCGTTGACGCTGCTGGAGTCGCTCACCGACGCGTGCGCCGAGTTCAACGACCGCACCGACCGCGAGCCCTACCACGAGACGGCGGCCTGGCCGATCGGCCGCTGAGCCCGCCCGCTCGCCAGTACGCCCCCGCCGGTGGTCGCCGGTACGCCGAAGGGGCCGCCGGGATCACCCCGACGGCCCCTTCGGCGTGTGCTGCGTCCGTCGCGTTCGGCGCGTGCCGCCTCCGTCGCGGACGTCGCGGACGCACTCCGCGGCTACAGCGGCTTCACCTCGGTCTTGAACTCCCGCCGGTTCAGCACGGTGACCTTGTCGCCGGACCCCTTGGCCGGCACCGTGACCGTCTGCGCGGAGACGGTGGTGAAGGCCATCCGGTCGGTCTTCTTCTGCTGCCCCACGATGAGGCCCCGAAGGCCCGCCGGGACGGTGATCGTCGACCCCGCCGAGACCGTCTTCAGCTGGTGGTAGAGGGTCGAGAAGAACACCAGCGCACCGCCGTCCGCGGTCCGCAGCGCCACCGGCGGATAGTTCGCCGGACTGTCCTCCCACTGGATCCGCGCACCGGGCTGGTTGGCGTCCTTGGCCCGCCGGGCCCGCCAGCCGTCGGTGTCCGGCCCGGAGGCGAAGGCGCTGCCGTGGCCGGTGTTGAGGTAGTCGGCGTAAGCGCTGCTGAGCTTGTCGGGGGCGACCGCGAGCCCGGACTTCCCGCCGGCGGGCACCGCCTCGGCGTAGCCGTCCCCGTCCTTCTTCAGCTCCGGCGCCTTGTTGCCCGGGAACTCCGCCACGTACACCGCGCGCCACTTCTCGTTGATCGCGTTCCGGCTGAACACCAGGTACCAGCGGCTGAAGGAGCCGTCCGCGCCCTTGCGGTTGCTGAGCGCGTCGGCGAGGAAGTACTTCGGCCAGCCCGCCTGCTTGGGCACGGTGAAGCGCGCGCCCTTGAACGTCAGCTCCGGGAAGCCCGGGTTGCCCTGCGGCCGGAGCGCGTGCGCCGCCTTTATCCCCGCCTGGTCGATGGCGAGCAGCGCGCCGGCCTCGAAGGACGGGTTCAGCTTCGGATCGAGATCGCGGTTGGCCTTGTTGAAACCGTCGGTGAAGCGTTGGAGCGCCTTGGCGCCCTCAGCCTTCGACACCGCCGGCAGCATCTCCCTCTCGCCGTGCACCGTCATGCACCCGCTCAGTATCGCCAGCGCCGCCGCTGTCGACGTCAGTGTTGCGGGCACCCGGAACGGCGACCTGCGTGTCATGGGGCTCGGGCTCCTTCGGGGCGACCGGGGCGGACTGGGCGGCCGCCGGGGTGGCACGATTCGGCGCAACCCTACCGGGGGCGAAGAAGAACGACAGCGTGGGGACCAGATACAGAGCCCACACCGTGACCTGGAGGACGGTCGGGTCCGGCTGGAAGTTGAAGATGCCCTTGAGCAGCGTGCCGTACCAGCTGTCGGCCGGGATCTGCGCGCTGATGTCGAACGCCTGCGAGGTCAGCCCCGGCAGGATGTCCGCCTCCTGGAGGTCGTGGAAGCCGTACGCCAGCACGCCCGCCGCGACCACCACCAGCATCCCGCCGGTCCAGGTGAAGAACTTCGCCAGGTTGATCCGAACCGCACCGCGGTAGAACAGCCAGCCCAGCAGCACGGCCGTCAGCAGCCCCAACAGCGCCCCGACCAGCGGCCGTACGCCGTCGTTGGCGGACTGGGCGGCGGTCCAGATGAACAGCGCGGTCTCCAGGCCCTCCCGGCCCACCGACAGGAACGCGGTCACCACCAGCGCCACGGTGCCCATCTGGAGCGCCGCGTCGAGCCTGCCGTGCAGCTCCTTCTTCAGGTGCCGCGCGGTGCGCCGCATCCAGAAGACCATCCACGTCACCAGGCCCACGGCGATGACCGACAGCGAACCGCCGAGCGCCTCCTGGGCCTTGAACGTCAGGGTCTCCGACCCGAACTGGAGCGCCGCACCGAACGCGAACGACAGCACCACGGCGAGCGAGATCCCGAGCCAGACCGGACGCAGCGCCTCCCGCCGCCCGGTCTTGACCAGATAGGCGATCAGGATGCAGACGACCAGACTGGCTTCCAGGCCCTCGCGCAGGCCGATCAGGTAGTTGCCGAACACGTCGGTGCCACCCCTTCCTTCATACAGCGACATTCATGGGGGCGGCGGTCGTCACTCCGCCGCCGACGGTGATTCCGGACCGGAGGCGTCAGGCGAACAACTCCCGGCCCCACCAGTCGTCCCCGTTGCGGACGCCGGGCGGCACCGCGAAGACCGCCGAACCCACGTGCTGGATGTACTCGTTGAGCGCGTCGTTCGCCGACAGCCGCCGCTGGAGCGGCACGAAGCCCTGCCGGACGTCCCGCTGGTAGGCGAGGAAGAACAGCCCCGCGTCCAGCCGGCCCAGGCCGTCGGTACCGTCGGTGAAGGAGTAGCCGCGGCGCAGGATGCGGATGCCGTCGTTGGAGTCCGGGTGCGCGAGCCGTACGTGGGCGGTCGGCAGCATCGACTTCAGGTGCGGCTCGTCCCGCTCGTTCTTCCGGCCGACCGGGGCGCCCTCGCCCTTGTTCCGGCCGAAGATGTCCTCCTGCTCCTTGAGGGAGGTGCGGTCCCAGGTCTCGATGTGCATCCGGATGCGGCGCGCGACGAGGTAGGAACCGCCGGCCATCCAGCCGGCCTTGCCCTTCTCGTCCTTCTCGCCGACCCAGACGTGCCGGTCCAGCGCCGCGCGGTCGGTGCCCGCGATGTTCCGGGTGCCGTCCTTGAAGCCCATCATGTTGCGCGGTGTCTGGGCCTCCGGCGTCGTCGAGGACGTCTTGCCGAAGCCCAGCTGCGACCAGCGGATGGCGATCTTGCCGAAGCCGATCCGGGCGAGGTTGCGGATCGCGTGCACCGCGACCTGCGGGTCGTCCGCGCACGCCTGGACGCACAGATCGCCGCCGCTGCGGGTCTTGTCGAGGTTGTCGCCAGGGAACTGCGGCAGGTCGATCAGCGCCGCGGGCCGCCGGTCCTTGAGGCCGAACCGGTCCTTGCCGTCCTTCTCGAACAGCGTCGGGCCGACGCCGAAGGTGAGGGTGAGGCGGGACGGCGGCAGGCCGAGCGCCTCGCCGGTGTCGTCCGGCGGCGCCTCCGCCAGCCCGCCGACCGCGCCGTCGCCGACCGCGTCGCCGGCGGTCATCTTCGCCGCCGCCTTCGTCCAGTCCTTGAGCAGGGCTATCAGCTCGTCGCGGTCGTCGGTGGTGACGTCGAACGCGGCGAAGTGCAGCCGGTCCTGGACGGCGCTGGCGATCCCCGCCTGGTGCGCGCCGTGGAACGCCACCGCGGCTCCCGCGCTGGCGTCCGCGCCGGCCGGCTGGACGTCGCTGCCGGTGCGCAGCGCAGCCGCGGTACCGCCGGCCGCGACCGCGCCGAGCGCCAGCCCCGCGCCGCCCCAGCCGAGCAGCGAACGCCGGGACGGCGCCCGGCCGTTGCCGGCGTCGGTGGCGTCGGTGGCCGGCTCGCCCGCGGCCGGTGTGCCCTCGGTGGTCGTGCCCTCGTCGTGCGTCATCATGACCCCTTGCCTGGCGGCGGACTACTTGGTGGTGGCCACGGCGGCGGCCAGCTTGGACAGCGGCTCGGCCAGCGCGTTGACGCCGTCGGAGAGCTCCTTGCGCTCACCCTTGCCGACCGTGTCGTACGAGGCGAAGCCGTCCGCGGACTTGCTGTCGCGGTGCTTGTCGAGCTGCGCGTGGATCGCCTTGAACTGCTTGTCCAACTCCTTGGCCAGCGCCGGCTCGTTCTTGGCGGCGACCGGCTTGAGCAGCTCGTAGGCCTTCTCGGCGCCCTCGACGTTGCCCTGGAAGTCGATCAGGTCGGTGTGGCTGTAGCGCTCTTCCTCACCGGTGACCTTGCCGGTGGCCACCTCGTCGAGCAGCTCCTTGGCGCCGTTGGCCATGCTGGTCGGGGTGATCTCGGCGGTGGCGACCCGCTTCTGCCAGTCCTTGAGGTCCGTCATGAGCTGGTCGGCGAGCTTCTTGTCGTCCGCGGAGATCTTCTCCGTCTCCCACAGGGACTTCTCCAGCTTGTGCCAGCCGGTCCACTTCTGGCCCTTCTCCACGCCGTCCTCGCGCACGTCGACCTTGGGGTCGATGTCACCGAAGGACTCGGCGACCGGCTCGGTGCGCTCCCAGCCGACCCGGGAGACGGCGTAGGCCTCCTTCGCGGCCTCCAGGTCGCCGGCCTTGACCGCGTCGGCGAACTTCTGCGCCTTCGGGATGGTCTGGTCGGCCTGCTCCTGGGCGTACTTGCGGTATGCGGCGACCGCGGCGTCCAGCTTGGGGTCGCGCTTGGCGGCCGTCGCCTTGCCGGTGACCGTCACCTTCTGGCGGATGCCGTCGCCCTTCATGCCCGGCTTGCAGGCGATCTCGTACGAGCCGGCCTTGATCTCTGCGGTGATCTCCGCGTTGGTGCCGGGACCGATGTTCTCCCGCTCGGTCACGATCCGGTCGCCGGGCGCGTAGACATACACCTCGGTGACCTTGGAGCCCTTGTTCTGCACCGCGAAACGGACGTGCCCGGCCGGGAACTCCTTGGCGGACAGCTCACAGCTGGAGTCCGTGGCGGTCACGTCGACTGTGCCCTTCCCGCCACCTTTGCCGTCGTCCTTCGCGGCGCAGCCGGCGACGGCGGTGACGGCCGCGGCCGCGGCGATGGCGGCGACGGCGGAGGAGCGAAGGGCTCGCATACGGGGCTCCAAGCGGGCTCGGCTGTACGGATTCGACGTACCGGAACAATAGACAGCGGTCAGGGTCGCCACTAAGGCGGCCCTAACTTATCTGAGGCTTACCTACTTCTTCCCCGTCTGTCCAGTGATCCCGCTCTCATGGATAACGGGCCGATCGCGGATTGGGTGGAACTGGGTCACGGGATCGTCACGCGACGGTCAAGGTAAGGGTCACGACTTGCGACGACTCATGACCGGGGGAAATCCGGGCTCGCGGAGACCCTGTATCGCCATATGTGATCTAGTTAGGTTAGCCTTACCTAAGTAGCTATGAGGAAGGAGTGCTCCATGCTGCTGCACGGTCAGCACGGTCAGGGTGCGTTCCACGACTCCCTGCGCGACCGGTTCCGCCTCCGCGTCCGTGTGTGCTGTGCCGGACTGCGTCGCGGCCTGGTGCGGACGATCGCCCTCCCGGTCCGCCCGCGCAGCACCCCGCCCGCCCCTGCTGTTCAATACGGGGATGATCGACATCGATGTGCTGCGGGTGTTCTGCGGGCCGGACGGGGCCGGGGGTAACGCGCTGGCCGTGGTGCGCGACGGGGCGGCGATCCCGGGCCGTGCCGAGCGGGCCGCCCTCGCCGCCGAACTCGGCTTCAGCGAGACCGTGTTCCTCGACGACGCCGCACGCGGCACCGTCGACATCCACACCCCCAGCGTCCGACTCCCGTTCGCCGGGCACCCGTTGGTCGGTCTGGCCTGGCTGCTGCGGAGCCTCGGCCGGCCGCCGCGCATCCTGCGCCCGCCGGCCGGCGAGGTGGAGGTCCGCTTCGAGGGGGACGTCGCCTGGGTGCGGGGCCGCGCGGAGTGGGTGACCGCCCGCAGGACCGAGCGCTACGCCTCGGCGGCCGAGGTCGACGCGCTGCCCGCGCCGCCTCCGGGGGAGGGTTGGCTCTACGCCTGGGCCTGGCAGGACGAGCCCGCGGGCGTGGTCCGCGCGCGGGCCTTCCCGCGCCGCGGCGACGGTGTCGTCGAGGACGAGGCCACCGGCGCCGCCGCCCTGCTGCTGACCCATGAACGGGGCCGCGCCCTGGACGTCCGCCAGGGCGTCGGCTCGCAGATCCTCACCCGCACCTACCCGGACGGCACCATCGAGGTCGGCGGGCGGGTGCGCCGGGACGCTCCGTAGCGCGGCCCCCGGGCGGCGCTACGCGCTCAGCGGGAACTCCTCGCCCAGCTCCCGGAACACCGCGCCGTTCAGCCGGAACGCCTGCTTGCACTCGTCGACCACCCGCTGCTTCTCCAGGTCGTCCACCGGCAGTGCGTCCAGCAGTGACCGGTAAGTGCGTTTGAAGGCGGCGGGGTTGGCGATCTCCTCGAAGACGTAGAAGCGGACGCCGTCGCCCTTGCGGGCGAAGCCCCAGGCCTTCTCGGCGGTGCCGCGGATGATCTGGCCGCCGGAGAGGTCGCCCAGGTAGCGGGTGTAGTGGTGGGCGACGTAGCCGGCCGGCCAGTCGCGGGCGCAGGCCGCGATGCGCTCGGCGTAGGCCGCGGTGGCCGGGAGGGGGTGCAGCCCGTCGCGCCAGGACGGCCCGCCGAGGTGGGTCAGGTCGCGCTCCAGCGCGTCGGTGCGGGCCAGCTCCGCGCGGACGAAGGGGCCCGTGACCGGGTCCTCGGTGAGCGCCTCGGAGGGGTCCTCCAGTGCGCGGTAGACGAACCACAGCTGTTCGGTGTAGCGCCGGTACGCCGTGACGCCGAGCCGGCCGCCGAGGAGGTCGCTCATGAACGAGGAGTTCTCGGCCTCGGTGTGCTGCTCGTGGGACGCCGTGCGGATGAGCGTCGAGAAGGGCGTGGCGGGAGTCGCGGGAGCGGTGTCGCCGGGGAGATCGGACGGGGTCGGGCTGGTCGGGCTGGACGCTGCCAAGGCGGACCTCCGAGGACCGGGGGAGCGGACGGGAACAGGGGGCTCCGCTGAGCCGCTGGAACTCGGGCTCACCCAACTACTGAGGCTTGCCTGAGTCAACCCTGTTCCCGACGTCCTGTCGGTAACCAGCCTACCGCCGTTCCCGACAGCCTGTCGGTAAAAAGTCCCCCAGGACCGGCGGTACCCGCTCCGCTCCGGGTCAGGGGAGGGTGAGGATCTCCGCCCCGGTCTCCGTGACCACCAGGGTGTGCTCGAACTGGGCGGTCCGCTTGCGGTCCTTGGTCACCACGGTCCAGCCGTCCTCCCACATGTCGTACTCGTACGTGCCCAGCGTCAGCATCGGCTCGATGGTGAAGGTCATGCCGGGCTTGATGTCGGTGGTGTGGTGGGGGCTGTCGTAGTGCGGAACGATCAGGCCGGAGTGGAAGGACGAGTTGATGCCGTGGCCGGTGAAGTCACGGACCACGCCGTAGCCGAAGCGCTTGGCGTACGACTCGATGACCCGGCCGATGATGTTGATCTGCCGCCCCGGCTTGACCGCCTTGATCGCGCGGTTGAGCGCCTCCCGGGTCCGCTCCACCAGCAGCCTGGACTCCTCGTCCACCTCGCCGCACAGGTACGTGGCGTTGTTGTCGCCGTGCACGCCGTGGATGTACGCGGTGACGTCCAGGTTCACGATGTCGCCGTCCTTCAGGACGGTCGAGTCCGGGATGCCGTGGCAGATGACCTCGTTGAGCGAGGAGCACAGGGACTTGGGGAAGCCGCGGTAGCCGAGCGTGGACGGATAGGCGCCGTGGTCGCACATGAACTCGTGGGCCACCCGGTCCAGTTCATCGGTCGTCACACCGGGCTGGATGAGCTTGGCGGCCTCCGCCATCGCCTGGGCGGCGATCCGGCCGGCGATCCGCATCCGCTCGATCGTTTCGGCGTCCTGCACCTCGGGCCCCGTATAGGGCGTGGGCGCGTCCTTCCCGACGTACTCGGGGCGCGGGATCGAGGCGGGGACGGGGCGGGTGGGGGAGATCTCTCCCGGGACAAGAAGCGACTGGCCAGACATGCCAGCGAGTGTATCCGCGGGCCGTCGGGCAGGATGGTGGCACAGAAGACCCATGGGAGGCCGCGATGGCGCTGTTCAAGAGGCGGACGGTCGGGAAGCCGGGCGAGTGGTACTACTGCCTCAAGCACGGGACGGTCGAGGAGGGCCCCCAGTGCCGGGCCGCCGACCGCTTCGGCCCGTACGCCACCCGCGAGGAGGCCGCACACGCCATGGAGTCCGCGCGCGAGCGGAACCTGGAGTGGGAGACCGACCCGAAGTGGCACGACATGGGCAAGGGGGGCGCGCAGGACGAGTAGCCCGCCCGGAAGCCGAGCCGTGCGCCCCGTCCCGGAGGCCGGGCGGGGCCGGGGAGCGGTGGCGCTCAGCTCGTGACCGGGTCCGGGTCCGGGGCCGCGTCGGCGTCCTGGCCCGAGCGCCCCGGACCGGTCCCGGCGTCTCGCGCGCTCCCGGCGTCTCCCGCACTCGCGGCGGCCCGTCGCTCCCGCATCCGCCGGGCGTGCTCATCGGTCCGCGAGTCGTACGCCCTCAGCTTCGGCAGGCCCAGCGCCACCAGCGTCACCCCCGCGAAGCACAGCAGTCCGCCCACCGACACCGACGCCCGCACGCCCATCAGCGCCGCCATCCCGCCGGCCCGGACCTGGCCCAGCTGCGGGCCCGTGGCGTACGACAGCAACTCGATGCCGGCCAGCCGGCCGCGCAGCTCGTCGGGGATGGTCTGGTTCCACAGCGCCGAACGGAAGATCCCGCTGATCATGTCGCAGGAACCGGCCAGCGTCAGGCACAGCAGCACCAGCCAGACGTCGTGCAGCCGCCCGGCGGCGGTGATCGCCAGCCCCCACCCGGCGGCCGCCAGCGCGATGGCCCGTCCCTGGCGGTGGACCCGCGACGTCCAGCCACTGGTCAGGCTCACCAGGAGGGACCCGGCGGGCAGCGCCGCGTACATCAGCCCCACCGCCCACGGCGCGTGCAGATCGTCGGCGAGGAACGGGAAGACCGCCATCGGGAAGGCGAACAGCATCGCGGTCAGGTCGATGGCGTAGGTGCCCAGCAGCTCCTTGCGGCTCCAGGCGTAGCGTGCGCCCGCGGCGATCCCGCGCAGCGACGGCTTCTCGGCGTCGTGCGCGGCGGGCTGCGGCGCCAGTCGCCACGAGAGCAGGACGGAGACCGCGTAGGTGGCCGCGTCGAGGGCGTACGCCCAGGCCGTGCCGGTGTAGGCGAGCAGGCCGCCGGCCAGCGCGGGGCCCGCGATGGCACCGATCTGCCAGCGCAGCGAGTTGAGGGCGGCGGCCGCGGCGAGCTGGTCGTGCGGGACGATCCGCGGCACGACCGCGTCCAGGGCCGGCCGTTGCAGACCGGTCAGTGCGCTGGACGCCGCGGCGCTCGCGTACAGCGGCCATACCAGCGGGTGCGGCAGCAGGCTGTTCAGGAGCAGCAGCGCGGCGATCAGGCCGAGCGCGAGCTCCGACCCCACGATCAGCCGGCGCCGGTCCACGGCGTCCGCGAGCGCGCCCCCGTAGAGGCCGAACACGACCAGCGGGACCAGCTCCACCGCGCCCAGCGCGCCGACCGCGAGCGTGGAGCCGGTCAGCTCCTTGAGCTGAAGCGGTAGCGCCACGAAGGTCAGGAAGCTGCCGAAGACCGTGATCGCACCCGCGCACCACATCAGCTGGAAGTCGCGCGAGGAGCGCCAGGGGGCCGGGTCCGGCAGCAGCGCGGTCAGGCGCCTGCGGGCACCCGGCGCGCGGGAGGGGGGTGGGGGGACGTCCGATGTCACGAGGCCCCATCGTCCGCACGCGCGCGGGGCGGCGCAAAGGAATTACCGCCGTGCGCTTGCCGGAACGGCGTGGGCTGGCCAGAACCGCTGTGCGCTTGCCGGAACCGGCGTGGGCTTGCCGGAACCGGCGTGGGCTTGCCGGAACGGGCGTGGGCGCCTGCCGGAATCGGCGTGCTGGCGGCCCCGCCCGCCGGGTCCTTCGGTCGGCCGCTGCTACCAGCGGGGTGGCGGCGGGGCGGTCAGCTCGTCGGCGAGGCGGGCCAATCGGTCGCGGAAGCGACGGTGCCGGCGGGGCGCGGGCGGGCCGTTCTCGCCGGCGGCCGCGCTCACCAGGTGCTGGACCATGTCGAGGTCCAGGTCATGGGACGCCCCGGTCGCGCCCTCGGGCGGGGACGGGGGCGCGGCGAGCGCGTCATGGGCCAGGGCGTGCAGATCGCGGTCGCCGCCGTCCAGGGCGAGCACCGTCGCGCCGTTGCGACGGGCGTCGTGCACCCGCTCCAGCAGTCCGGCGCCCGGCTGCCCCGGCGCGACGACCAGCAGCGTCTCGCCCCGTCCGGCCGCCACCAACCGGCCGAGCCCGACCGACAGATGGGCCGGAGCGCCGCCGGGGACCCGGTGCCGCACCAGGGTCGGCGACAGCTCCGGCAGGCCCGACCAGGCGGCCTCGTCGTCCAGGTGGGCGGCCAGGTGCCAGGGCTCGTATGCGGCGCTGCCGACCAGCAGCAGACCGCCGCCGTGCGGCCCGACGGCGGACCGCAGCGACCCGGCGAACCGGCGGGTGGCCTGGATCCACTCGGTTCCGGCGAGGACCTCGCGCAGCAGCGCGACCCGTACGGCATCCATGGCCCGGCATCCTTCCGCAGCGCGGCGTCATCCGATCGCCGTTTCAACCGGTGTCACCCGTACGGGACTTGGGGCCCGAACGGAGGGGAAGGGCGGGTGGCTCAGCGCGGCGGCAGCAGCCCGGCCGTCGACAGCCGACGTCCCACCTCCCGCACCGACTCCTCGCTCAGCGGGAGCTGCGGGAACGCGGTGGTGCCCCGTTCGATCACGCCGAGCAGCTGGAGCGCCGCCTTGAAGGCGCCCAGTGCGGAGGAGCTGCGGCCCATTTCGGACTCCGGTCCGGCGTCGACCATCGAGAACAGCGCGACCAGGCGCTCCTGTTCGGCGGCGGCGCGCTCCCAGTCACCGGCCCGCGCGGCGGCGTAGAGGCGCACATAGCCCGCCGGGTCGACGTTGCCGAGTCCCGGGACGACCCCGTCGGCGCCCGCCAACAGGGCCGCGTCCACGGTGAGTTCGGAACCGGTGAGCACCGCGAAGCCGGGGGCGGGGCCGGTGCGGCGGGCGGTGCGGCCGCCGAGGGCCACCAGCAGCCGGCGCAGCGCTCCCTCGTCGCCGCTGCTGTCCTTGACCCCGGCGAGCGTGCCCTCCTCGGCCAGCTCGCGCACCAGGGGCGGCGGCAGCTTGCTGTGCACGGCCATCGGGATGTCGTAGGCGACCAGCGGGAGGTCCACACTCGACCGCAGGCGGCGGAAGTGCGCGGCGATCTCGCGGGGGTGGGTGCGGGTGTAGAAGGGCGCGGTGGCGACCAGGGCGTCGGCGCCGAGGCCGGCGGCGGTGCGGGCGTGGTCGAGGACCCGCGGGGTGGTGGTGTCGATGACGCCGGCGAGCACCGGTACCCGGCCGTCCGCGGCCTTGACGACGGTCTCCAGCGCGGTGGCGCGCTGGGCGTCGGTCAGGTACGCGACCTCGCTGCTGGAGCCGAGCGCGAACAGCCCGTGGACGCCGCCGTCGACGAGGTGGCCGACCAGGCGGGCGAGGGAGCCGGTGTCGACCTCGCCCCGCAGGTCGAGCGGGGTGCAGACCGGTGGGATGACGCCGTGCAGGGGGGTGGGCAGTGCCATGAGGGGCTCCGTCTCCGATCGCACGTGATATCGCACATCGGACATGGGACGTGGGATGTCCCATGTCAGAGCACAATAGACCTGTTCACAGGCGGTCGGTCAAGGACGTGCGGCCCTGGTGCGGGGGCGGGTCGCGGGGCGGGCCGACGGCTCGGCAGACGCGGGTGCGGAGAGGGAGATCCCATGGCGCGAGGGACGATGTCCGAGGATGTGCAGGCGCAGATCAAGCAGTTGATCCTCAAGGGCCGGCTGGTGCCGGGCGACCCGTTGCCCACCGAGGCCGAGCTGGTCGCGCTGCTCGACGTCAGCCGGAACTCGGTGCGCGAGGCGCTCAAGGCCCTCCAGGCGATGCGGATCGTCGAGATCCGGCACGGCTTCGGCACCTACGTCGGCCCGCTCACCCTGGAGCCGTTCGTCGAGGGCGTCGCCTTCCGCGCGGCGGTCCGGCACCATCAGGGCGAGCCCAGCCTGTACGAGCTGATGGAGGTGCGCGAGGCGCTGGAGGCGGGGCTGATCGGCACCGTCGCGCGCACCCTGCCGGTCGCGGACCTCACCGTGCTCAAGGGGCTGGTGCAGCGGATGGCGGAGGAGGCGCGCGGCGGGATGGTGCAGAGCGCCACCGACCGGGCCTTCCACCTGGCGCTCTACCGCTCGCTCGGCAACCACCTCCTCAGCGAGGTGCTGGACGCGTTCTGGGCGGCGCTGCGCCGGGTGCGCGAGGACCTCTCCGACGCCCGTCCCGACCCGGAGGTGACCTACCGTCAGCACGCTGAGATCGTGGCCGCGCTGGAGGCCCGTGACGCGGACCGCGCCGTGGAGGCGATACACCGGCACTTCGACGGCATCCGGCGCCGGCTGGCCGAGTAGCGGTTGCCGCGGGCGCCGTTGCGGGGGAGCACTGACTCATTGATCCCGTTCACCGGGATTTCACCCCATGGCGGCGGTGCAGTTGCCGACACGAAGTGCGCCATGTGCGGTGCCTTGACGGTCAGTTGGGCACTCCCTATGGTCACCGCAGGACGAGGGACATCCTACGTCCCTGCCCATTGGGGGTGACCCATGGCGTACGAGAGCTCAGTGCCGTACCGGGCCGGGACCGAGGGGTACACGAGCTTCCGGATCCCCGCCGTGGTCCGGGCGCGCTCCGGGGCCGTGCCGGCCTTCGCCGAGGGCCGGGTCGCCTCGGCCGCCGACCGGGGCGACATCGATCTCGTGCTCAAGCGGTCCCTGGACGGCGGCCGCACCTGGGGCCCGCTCCAGGTCGTCGCCCGCAACGGCCCCGGCACCGCGGGCAACCCCGCACCGGTCGTCCTCGCCGACGGCCGGGTGCTGCTCCTCCGGGTCCACAGCGCGGCCGACGCCACCGAGGAGCGCACCAGCCGCGACGGCGGCCTGACCTGGCGCCCCGCGCACACCGCCGGCGGACTCCCGGCCGGCTACTCCGACCTCGTACGCCTCGACCGCGACAGCGTCGGACTGCTCTACGAGACGGGCGACTTCAGCGCGTACTCGACGATCACCTTCCGCCGCATCCCCGTGGAGGAGCCGAGATGACCAGCATCCCCAGCACGCCTCCCACGCGTAGAACGGTCCTGGGCGGGGCCGCCGCCCTCGCCGCCGGCTTCGCGCTCGCCGGCTGCGGCGACAGCGGCGACGACCGCGACGCCGCGCCCAGGGAACGCAAGAAGGGACAGAAGATCGACCTGACCTTCTGGTCCTGGGTACCGGGCATCGACAAGCCCGTCGACCTGTGGAACCGCAAGAACCCCGAGGTCCAGGTCAAGGTCGAGAAGGTGTCGGCGGTCAACGGCGAGCAGTACGCGAAGATGCACGCCGCCATCAAGGCCGGCAACCCGCCCGACCTCGGCCAGATCGAGTTCCCGGTCGTCCCCAGCTTCCTGCTCGACGACGGGCTGCTGGACCTCGCCCCGCTCGGCGCCGCCCGCCACAAGGACAAGTTCTTCGGCTGGCAGTGGCAGCAGTCCGTCTTCGGCAAGGGCATCTACGCCATCCCGCAGGCCTCCGGGCCGATGGGCCTGTTCCTCCGTCAGGACCTCTTCGACCGGTGGGGAGTGAAGGCCCCCGGGACCTGGGACGAGTACGAGGCCGCCGCCAGGACCCTCCGCAAGAAGGGCGCCTGGATCGAGACCTTCGCCCCCACCAACGGCAACCGCTTCGCCGGCCTGGCCTGGCAGGCCGGCGCGAAGTGGTACGCCACCCACGGCGACACCTGGATCGTCTCCGTCGACGACGAACCCACCCGCAAGGTCGCCGACTACTGGGAGTCCCTCGTCCGGCGGAAGCTCGTCAAGACCATCCCGGACCGCCAGAACGCCTGGTACAAGGACCTCCAGACCGGCGCCATCGCGGCCTGGGTGGGCGCCAGTTGGGGCGACGCCCTGCTCGTCGGCAACGCACCGGGCACCAAGGGGAAGTGGCGGGCCGCGCCGCTGCCCCAGTGGAAGGCCGGCGGCCAGGCCTTCGCCAACTGGGGCGGCTCCACCACCGCGGTCTTCGCCAAGGCCGGCTACCCCAAGGACGCCCTGGACTTCGCGGTCTGGCTCAACACCGACCCCGAGTCGATCGCGCTGCTGATCGAGGGCGGCTACGGCTTCCCCAGCGCCAAGAAGGGCTACGCCACCACCGACCTCGACGTCGACAAGGCCTTCTTCGGCGGCCAGGCGTACAGCACGGTCTTCGCGAATGCCGGTGCGCATGTGGACACCAGCTGGCAGTGGGGGCCCGGCGTGGACACCCTCTACCAGCGGCTCGGTGACGCCTTCACCGACGCCCTCGCCGACGGCAGCTCGTTCCGCTCGGTCCTGACGAAGGTGCAGGGTCAGACCCTCTCCGACCTCAAGGGCAAGGGATTGAAGGTGGAGAGCGGGTGAACCGGGAGGTGCTGAGCCGGGACACCCTGAGCCGGCCGGAACCGGTCACCGGGGGGCGGCCCGCCCCGCCGCGACGCCGCTGGCGACGCCTCTCGCGCACCGAGGCCCGCAACGCCCGCGCCGCGGCCGGCTTCGTGCTGCCCTTCCTCGCCGTCTTCGCGCTCTGCTTCCTCGCCCCGATCGGCTACGCCGTGTACCAGAGCCTGCACCGGACCGAACGCACCGGCCCGCTCGGGCTCGGCGGCCGGGAGCACGAGGCGTTCGCCGGGCTCGACAACTACGCCCAGGCGCTCTCCGACGACCGGTTCCTCACCGGTTTCGGCCGGGTGCTGCTCTTCGGCGCCGTCCAGATCCCGCTGATGATCGTGCTCGCCACCGCCCTCGCCCTGCTGCTGGAGAGCGCCAGTGCCCGCGGTGTGCCCTTCTTCCGCAGCGCCTTCTTCCTGCCGTACGGCGTGCCCGGAGTGATCGCCTCGATCCTCTGGGGCTTCCTCTACGTACCCGGGATCAGCCCTCTGATGAAGATCGCCGACGCCGTGGGCTGGCAGGTGGACTTCCTCTCCCGCGGCACCGTCCTGTGGTCCATCGCCAACATCGTCACCTGGCAGTTCACCGGCTACAACATGCTGGTGCTGATCGCCCAGCTCAAGGCCGTCCCCGGCGAGCTGTACGAGGCGGCGCGGATCGACGGCGCCAACGCCTGGCAGGTGGCCCGGCACATCAAGATCCCGCTGATCCGGCCGGCCCTCGTCCTCACCACCGTGTTCAGCATGATCGGCACCCTCCAGCTGTTCGCCGAGCCGATGGTGCTGCGCCCGCTGGCCTCCTCCATCGACTCCGGCTTCACCCCCAACCTGCACGCCTACAGCGAGGCGTTCGTCGGCAACAACCAGCACGCGGCGGCGGCCGAGGCGGTGCTGCTCGCGCTCGTGGCGTGCGTGTTGTCCTTCGGCTTCCTGCGGCTGGTCGGCGGGCGCGCGAAGGAGCGCCGATGACCCTGCTGCGAGCGCGTACCCCCCGCCCCCCGGCCCGTGCCCGGACCGCCCGGCCCCCGGTCCGCCACCGGATCATCACCGCCTCGCTGCTGACCGTCGCCGCGCTCTACTTCCTGCTGCCCGTCTACTGGCTGGTCGTCTCCGCCACCAAGAACAGCGCCGACCTCTTCGGCACCTTCGGCTTCTGGTTCGCGGACCACCCGAACCTCTTCGGCCACCTCGCCGACGTCCTCGCCTACGACCACGGCATCTACGCCCGCTGGTTCGCCAACTCCCTGCTCTACGCCGGGGTCGGCGCGGTCTGTGCCACCCTGCTGTCCGCGGCGGCCGGCTACGCCCTGGCCAAGTTCCCGTTCCCCGGCCGCGAGGCGCTCTTCAACGTGGTCCTCGCCGGCGTCCTGATCCCCGGCACGGCCCTCGCCCTCCCGCTCTACTTCCTCTTCAGCGCGATGGGCCTGGCCAACACCTTCTGGGCGGTGCTCATCCCCAGCACGGTCAGCCCCTTCGGCGTCTACCTCTGCCGGATCTACGCGGCCGCCGCGGTCCCCGACTCGCTGCTGGAGGCGGCCCGGATCGACGGCGCGGGGGAGGCGCGGATCTTCGGCGGGTTGGGCCTGCGGCTGATGACGCCCGCGCTGGTCACCGTCTTCCTCTTCCAGTTCGTCCACATTTGGAATAACTACTTCTTGCCGCTGGTGATGCTCTCGGACTCCGAGCTCTACCCGATCCAGTTGGGGCTCACCAGCTGGACGGGGTACGCGGACCGGCAACCGGTGCTCTACCAGTACACGGTGGGCGGGGCGTTCCTGTCGGTGGTGCCGCTGATGGTGCTGATGACGGTGCTCCAGCGGTACTGGCGCACCGGGCTGACCGAGGGCAGCGTCAAGGCGTGACCGGCTCGCGGCGTGACAGTATCGCTGTCATGACTACTCCTGACGATGTGAAGAAGCCGACGGCGAAGGACCCCTGGGACCTCCCGGACGTCTCCGGCCTGGTGGTCGGCGTCCTCGGCGGGACCGGCGACCAGGGCCGCGGTCTGGCCTACCGGCTCGCCAAGGCCGGCCAGAAGGTGATCATCGGCTCCCGGGTGGCCGAGCGGGCACGGACCGCCGCCGACGAGCTCGGCCTGGGCATCGAGGGCGCGGAGAACGCCGAATGCGCCCGGCGCAGCGACGTCGTGATCGTGGCGGTGCCCTGGGAAGGTCACGCCAAGACCCTTCAGGCGCTGCGCGAGCCGCTGGCCGGCAAGCTCGTCGTCGACTGCGTCAACCCGCTCGGCTTCGACAAGAAGGGTGCCTACGCGCTCAAGCCGGAGGAGGGCAGCGCCGCCGAGCAGGCCGCCGCCCTGCTGCCCGAGTCCCGGGTGGCCGCGGCGTTCCACCACCTCTCCGCGGTGCTGCTCCAGGATCCGGAGGTCGAGCGGATCGACACCGATGTGATGGTGCTCGGCGAGTCCCGCGCGGACACCGACCTGGTGCAGGCGCTGGCCGCCCGCATCCCCGGGATGCGCGGGGTCTTCGCCGGCCGGCTGCGCAACGCCCACCAGGTCGAGTCCCTGGTCGCCAACCTGATCTCGGTCAACCGCCGCTACAAGGCGCACGCGGGGCTGCGCGTCACCGACGTCTGACCCTCCGCCGCACGGGGCGTCCCCCCACGGTGCCGGCCGTCCCACCGGCGGGGTTTTCCGCCGCCCCGCCCGCGGAGGGCGGGGGCGTGCCGGCGTCGCTGGGGCATGGGGGACACTGGGAGGGATTGTCCGATCCCCCGTACAGGAGCCGACCCCATGCCCCGACTCGCCCTCATGGCCCTCGCCGTCTGCGTCCTCGCCGTCGTCGCGGCCGTCGTCTCCTTCGCGGCAGGCAGCTTCGTCGGCATCGTCTGGATCCTGCTGGCCGGTGTCTCCAGCAACATGGCGTGGTTCTACCTGCGCCGGGCGAAGCTGGAGCGGGAACAGCGGGCCGAGGTGACCGGCTGAGCCGGGGCAACCACCAGGGCCCGCGGACGGCCTCCTACTGCCAGAAGCGGAAGAGGCTGTCCCCGATGGCGGCCAACTCCGGAGGCGTCCCGAGGGCGCGGATCAGGCCGTAGATCACGTCGAAGAACACGCGGTTGACCTCCGGCACCCACAGCAGCCCGAAGACCGCGAGCAGCCCGAACGGCGCGAACGGCGCCACCTGCCGCCGCAGACCGGGCGGCAGCCAGGGCTCCACGATGCCGTAGCCGTCCAGGCCGGGCACCGGCAGCAGATTGAGCAGCGTCGCGGTCACCTCCAGGAAGCCGAGGAACGCGAGTGCGGCCTGGAATTCGACCGGCGCCGTGTCGAGCCAGCCGAGCCCCAGGGGGAGCAACAGCCCCACTACGCACACCAGGTTCACCAGCGGACCGGCGGCCGAGATCAGGCTGTGCCGCCAGCGGCCCCGGATGCGATGCCGCTCGATGAAGACGGCGCCGCCCGGCAGGCCGATACCGCCCATGATCACGAAGAGTACCGGCAGCACGATGCTGAGCAGGGCGTGGCTGTAGGCGAGCGGATTGAGCTGGAGGTACCCCTTCGCCTCCACCGTCAGGTCGCCGCTGTGCAGCGCGGTGCGGGCGTGCGCGTACTCGTGCAGGCAGAGTGACACCACCCAGCCGGACACCACGAACAGGAAGACGGCGAACCCGGTGTTCGCCGCCAGCGTCCGGCTCCACACGGCCCACCCCGACACCAGCATGATCGCCACGAAGGCGAGGAACAGGGGGCTGATCCCCCGCTTTTCGGATCGGGCCGTCGTCGTCGCAGTCACCAGGCTGCCCCTTCCCTCCCATGCGCGGGTCGAACCAGCCCCATAATCACACGCCCCGACAACGGTGCGTTCCGATGTCCGTGCCGCGCGTTCGCCGGTCCCGGGCCCGGTCGTTGGGGCCGGGCCCGGACCGGGCGCCGGCGGCCGGCGCGGTCGGCCGGCGCCTTCGTGGTGCCGCAACCCGCTCGGGGCGCAGGGCCTCCGGAGTGGCGTCCGTCGGCGGCTGTCGGGGAATGCGGCGCGTCGCTTAGAACTGCGCGATATATCCGTATTAGCCTTCCATCACTGTACGAAGTCGATCAGTTACTGATCGCATCGGCTCAACTTACCGGAGAAGAAATGCGCAAGCTTCGCAAGGCTGCTGTTGTACTCGCGGCCCTCGGCACGGTCGGTCTCTTCGGCGCCGGCGCCGCTCACGCCGACGGCGTGGAGGGCAAGATGGAGGGCAAGAGGGGCGGCGATTCATGGATGATCAAGTCGGGCAGCTCCTGCCGCTCGCACGACCTGAACGTGGACGTCCTCGGTGAGGTCGGGATCCTCAACGGCGTGCTGGGCAACGCGCTCGGCGGCGAGGGCGCGCCGGGTGCCCAGTCGACCAAGATGGGCTCGTCCATGGGCTGCAACAACAGCGTTGCCGACGGCCACGGCCACGGCGACGACGAGAGGTAAAAGGAACGGGCCCCGGTACCGAGCCACGGGCTCGGTACCGGGGCCCCTTTCTGCCCGCACGCCGGCGGCCGTCCCCGGCCCCGCCGCCCGCGCGGACGGAACTCGGTGGCGGAACGACTCCCGCCCTGGACGACAATGGGCCGGTGCGCTACGGAATTCTCGGCACCACCCAGGCCGACCGAACCGACGGCACCGCCGTCGCCCTCGGCGGTGCGCGCCTGCGTGCGCTGCTCACCGCCCTCGCGCTGCGCCCGGGGCGCACACTCCCCCCGGACGTGCTGATCGCCGACGTATGGGGCATGGACCCGCCCGCGGACGCCGCCGGCGCGCTCCAGGCGCTGGTCGGCAGGCTGCGCCGGGCCCTGGGCCATGCCGCCGTCGCCTCGGTCGACGGCGGCTACCGCCTGTGCGCCGAGCCCGACGCCGTCGATCTGCACCGCTTCGAACGGCTCGCCACGGACGGCGGCCGGGCGCTCGCCGCGGCGGACCCGGCCCGCGCCGCCGAACTGCTCGACGAGGCGCTGACGCTGTGGCGCGGCCCCGCCCTCGTCGACCTCCCGGACGCCGGAGTGGAGGCGGCCCGAGCCGAGAGCCGTCGGCTGGACGCCCAACGCCTCCGGCTCGCCGCCGACCTCGCACTCGGCCGGGCCGACCGGGCGCTGCCGACCCTCGCGGCGCTGTGCCAGGACCACCCCCTCGACGAGCCGTTGCAGGCACTGCGGCTGCGCGCACTGCGCGCGGCGGGTCGTACCGCGGAGGCGCTGGCGGCCTACGAGGAGATACGCACCGGCCTCGTCGACCGGCTCGGCGCAGATCCGGGGCCGGAGCTGCGCGCCCTGCACGCCGAGCTGCTCGCCCCGGCAACCGAACCGGTCCGGCCCCCGGCCGCCGCGCCCGCGCCCACCCGGGCCCGCCCCGGCAACCTCCGCGCCCGGTTGACCTCCTTCGTGGGCCGGGACATCGATCTCGCGGCGATACGGTCCGATCTGGCCGAGCACCGGCTGGTGACGCTGCTCGGTCCCGGCGGCGCCGGCAAGACCCGGCTGTCGCAGGAGGCCGCCGAGTCGGCCGCCGCCGCGCTGCCGGACGCCTGGCAGCACGGCGTCTGGCTGGCCGAGCTGGCGCCGGTCGACGATCCGCAGACCGTGCCCGAGGCGGTGCTCACCGCACTCGGCGCCCGCGAGACCGTCGTCCGCGGCAGCACCGCCGAAGGGCTGCGGGCCGCCACCGACCCGACCGCGCTGGACCCGCTGGGCCGGCTCGCCGAGCACTGCGCGGGGCGCCGGATGCTGCTGCTCCTCGACAACTGCGAGCATGTGATCGGCGCCGCCGCCGAACTCGCCGAGCGGCTGCTGGCCGACTGCCCCGGCGTGACGGTGCTGGCCACCAGCCGCGAGCCGCTGGCCGTGCCGGGCGAGATGCTGCGACCGGTCGAGCCGCTGCCCGACCCGGTCGCGGTGCGGCTGCTCGCCGACCGCGGGGCCGCCGCCCGCCCCGGCTTCCGCGTCGAGGCCGACGACGAGACGCAGGCGGCCTGCGCCGAGATCTGCCGCCGGCTGGACGGACTGCCGCTGGCCATCGAACTCGCCGCCGCCCGGCTCCGGTTGATGACCCCGCGTCAGCTCGCCGACCGGCTCGACAACCGTTTCCGGCTGCTGACCAACGGCAGCCGCACCGTGCTGCCCCGGCAGCAGACGCTGCGCGCGGTGGTGGACTGGTCCTGGGACCTGACCGACGCGCCCGAACGGGCGGTGCTGCGCCGGCTGTCCGTCTTCGCCGGCGGCTGCGACCTGGCCGCCGCGGAGGCGGTGTGCGCGGGCGACGGCGTCGCGAGCTACGAGGTGGCCGGGCTGCTCGGCTCGCTGATCGACAAATCGCTGGTGGTGGCGGTGCCGGCACCGGAGCAGATGCGCTACCGGCTGCTGGAGACGGTGGCGGAGTACGCCGCGGAGCGGCTGGACGAGGCGGGGGAGCGGGCCGACACCGAGCGCCGTCACCTCGTCGCCTACCGCGAACTGGCCCGGACCACCGACCCGTTGCTGCGCGGCCCCGCCCAGCGCCCCGGCATGGAGCGGCTGGAGCTGGAGCACGACAACCTGCGCACCGCGCTGCGCCGCGCCGTCGCCGCCGGTGACGAGCACGAGGCGCTGTGCCTGGTGCTGTCCCTCCAGTGGTTCTGGTCGCTGCGCGACCACCGCAGCGACGCCCGCCACTGGGCCGCCGCGGTCTCCGAGCTCGGCCCCAACCCCTTCCTGAAACCGGTCGAACCGGCCCCCGCGCTGTCCGAGCGGCCCATCGACAGACCGCCGCCGATGGCCCCCGAGCAGTTGATGGAGGCCCGCCGCGAGGCCCGCCTGGTCGCGCTCTCCAGCTTGGACAGCGACATCGCGGCGCTGGGCGACCCCGCGATGCAGGAGGAGCTCGCCGGCATCCTCGCCGCCTACCGCATCGGCCTGCCGCAGACCTGCAAGGTCCCCGGGGTGATGTGGCACTACGCGGTGCTGCTCACCGGGCGGTTCGACGACCTGGCGGAGCTGATCGACGGCGCGGTACGGGCCTGCCGCGACCTCGGCTACGACTGGGAGCTCGCCTACGTCCTGCAACTGCGCTCCAAGGTCTTCAACGACCGTCCCGGCGGGCTGCCGCAGGCGGCCCACGACGCCGACGAGGCGCTGCGGATCTTCCTGCGGGTCGGCGACGCCTGGGGCGCGGCCGAGGCGCTGTCGGGGCGCGGTGAGAGCCATGAGAAGCGCGGTGCTTACGAGTTGGCGGCCGAGGACTACCGGGCGGCGATGGTGCACGCCGAGGAGCTGGGCGCGCACGGCCAGACCCTGCTGCTGCGCTGCCGGCTGGGCGGCGTGCTGATCGAGGACGGGCAGGGGGAGGCCGGTGAACGGATGTTGCGGGAGGTGCTGGCCGAGGCCGCGAAGGGCAACAGCGGCCGGGACACCGAGCCGTTCGCCCGGCTGACCCTCGCCATGCGACTGGGGATGACCGGCCGGCGGGCCGAGGCCCGGGTGCACCTGGAAGCGGTGCGGGAGGTGTTCGCCCCGCGCGCCCCGGACCTCTTCGTCGGCATCCTGGAGACCTCGCTGATCTCGCTGGACCTGGACGACGGGCACCGCGACGAAGGGCTGCTGGCACGCTACCGGGCGGCCCTCGCGATGATGCGGGACCCGCTGGCCGAGATGGTCGCCCCGGACCTGCCGGTGCTCCAACTCCTCACCGGTGCCCGGACGTTGATGGCGGTGCGGGGCGAGGGGGCGGCCGCCGACGCGGCCCGCCTGGTCGGGGCGTACGACGCCCTGCGGGCCACCAGCCACGTCCCGGCGCTGATCATCCGCGACGACCGGGTCCGTACGGAGGCGGTGGTGCGGGCGGTGCTGGGCGATGCGGCGTACGCCCGCGCGTACACCGAAGGCGGTGGCCTCACCCTCGACGAGGCCACCGCCCTCATCTGACGCGAGTCTGACGCGAGCCGGGCGAAGGACCGTCCCACGGGAAGCCCCCGTGGGACGTGCGTCAGTCCGTCAGGTCTTCTTGCGGAACCGCGACACCGCGAGCGGCATCGTGATCGCCGTGATGGCGACCGCCCAGCCGAGGGTGACCAGCGTCGGGTGCGCCACCGCACCGTGGCCGTTGATCAGCGCCCGGGCCGCGTCCGCCAGGTTGGACAGCGGATTGACCTTGGTGAAGCCCTCCAGCCAGCCGGGCATCGACGTCGTCGGCGCGAAGATCGACGAGCCGAACTGGAGCGGCATCAGCACCAGCATCGCGATGCCCTGCACGGCCTGCGGGGTCTTCACCGACAGGCCCAGCAGGATGAAGATCCACATCAACGCGGCCCCGAAGGCCGTGGAGAGCACGATCGCCGCGAGGAACTCCAGCACGCTGCCGCGGACTTCGAGGCCGAGCAGGAAGCCCATGCCGAGCAGGATCGCGGTGGCGATCAGCATCCGGCCGACCTCCACGACGATCTTGGCTATCAGGACCGAGGACCGGGCGATCGGCATCGTCCGGAAGCGGTCCATCACGCCCTTGCGGAAGTCCTCGTTGACGCCGGTGCCCACCGCCATGGCGATGTTCATGCCCATCATCGCCATCATGCCGGGCACCAGGCGCTGGACGTACTCGTGCTGGTTGCCCTTGCCGGCGATCGCGCCGCCGAAGACGTAGGTGAACAGCAGGATGAAGACGATCGGCATCAGCAGGGCGTCGAACATCGACTCCGGGTCCTGCTTGATCTGGAGCGCGTTCCGGCGCACCAGGGCGCCGATGTGCCGCAGGTTGGCGCGGAGGCCGATCCGTCCCTCGTCGGCGCCGGGCTTCACCGTCGGCGCCGTCATCGTCGCCGTACTCATGCCGACACCTCCGCATAACGCTCGTCCTCGACCCCGTCGGCCCGCACCGCGTCCGCGGCGTCGGAGGCCTTCTGGCCTGTGATGGCCAGGAACACCTCGTCCAGGCTGGGCAGATGGGTGGATATCCCGGCGAGCGCGAAGCCCCGCTGGCCGAGCATCCCGACCACCGCGGTCAGCTGCTCGTCGCTGATGATCGGTACGTTGACCACACCCCCGTCGTGGTCAGCGGTGGCGCCCGCGATGCCGTCCAGACCGGCCTGCGCGATGGCGCCGACCATCCGGTCCAGTTCGCCCGGGTCCGTCGGCCGGATCTGTAGCGTCCGTCCGCCGACCTTGGCCTTCAGCTCGTCGACCCGGCCCTCGGCGATCACCCGGCCGCGGTCGATGACCGTCAGCTCGTTCGCCAACTGCTCGGCCTCTTCCATGTACTGGGTGGTCAGCAGCACCGTCGCGCCCTCGCGCACCATCCGCTGGACCTCCTCCCACACCTCGTTGCGGGTGCGCGGGTCCAGGCCCGTGGTCGGCTCGTCCAGGTAGAGCACGGCCGGACGGCCGATCATCGAGGCGGCGAGGTCCAGCCGGCGGCGCATGCCACCGGAGTACTTGGCCGCGGGGCGCTTGGCGGCCTCGGTCAGCGAGAACCGCTCCAGCATCTCGTCCGCGCGCCGGCGGGCCTCCTTGCGGGACAGATCGAGCAGCCGCCCGATCATGTAGAGGTTCTCCCAGCCGGAGAGCTTCTCGTCCACCGAGGCGTACTGCCCCGTGAGGCCGATCGTGCGGCGCAGTGCCCGGGGCTGGCGCACCACGTCGAAGCCGGCCACCACGGCGCGTCCGGCGTCCGGCACCAGGAGGGTGGACAGGCAGCGTACGAGCGTCGTCTTGCCGGCGCCGTTGGGGCCGAGCACGCCCAGCACAGTGCCTTCCTTCACGTCCAGGTCCACCCCGTCGACGGCCTTGACCTCTCCGAAGTGCTTGACCAGACCGCGCACCTCCACGGCGTTCCCGCCCCTGGCGGTCATCGTCTGTCGCGTCATGCCCCCAAGGTGCCAGCCGCCACCGACAGCGCGCCGACATCCCACCGACAAATCGCTGCGCTTGGCTTGACCCGCACGTTTTTGGCTTTCCCGCCGTGGCCTGGCGGCCGGCGCTGTTCCCACGTTGTCGACTTTCCCGCCGTGGTGGTTGGTCGGCGTTGCGCCTGCGGCGGGCGTGGGTTGTTGGGTGCGGTGACGGGCCTGCGGGGCAGGGTGTCCGGACTGCTTCGCTTTACGTCCGGACACCCTGCCCCTCCGGCCCGTCCCCTCCCGTGAGTGGGTGGTGAGAGGCCGGTGGGGGCGGGCCCTGTCAGTTCACTGCGAATGGGGGACCACTCGTGCGAGCCCCCACCGGCCTTCTTCCCTCCCACCCACGGGAGGGTGGGGGCCGGAGGGGTAGGGGTGTGGGACGTAAAGCGAAGCAGTCCCACACCCCTACCCCGGAGGACCGCACCCGTAGCGAACAGCCCCGCGCAGCGGCACAGCCCGCCGCAGGCGCCACGGCGGGAAAGCCAACTACGTGGGGGCGAGCGCCGGCCGCCAGGCCACGGCGGGCCAGCCGACAACGTGGGGAGAACGCCGGCCGCCAAGGCCTAGTGAAAGGTGTGCTCCGCCGAGGGGAACGTTCCGCCCACGACCTCCTCCGCGAACGCCTTCGCGGCGCCGCCGAGCAGCTCGCGCATTTCGAGGTACTGCTTGACGAACTTCGGTACCCGGCCCGCGGTCATGCCGGCCATGTCCGTCCACACCAGGACCTGGGCGTCGCACTCCAGGCCGGCGCCGATGCCGACGGTCGGGATGTGCAGCGATCGGGTGACCTCGGCGGCCAGCTCGGCGGGTACGGCCTCCAGGACCACCGAGAAGGCGCCCGCGTCCTGCACCGCCTTGGCGTCCCGCAGCAGCTGCTGGGCGGCCTCCTCGCCGCGTCCCTGGACGGGGTAGCCGCCGAAGGCGTTGACCGACTGCGGGGTCAGTCCGACGTGTGCCATGACCGGAATGCCGGACGAGACCAGCAGCTCGACCTGGTCGGCGGAGCGCTCGCCGCCCTCCAGCTTGACGGCGCCGACCCCGGCCTCCTTCACCAGCCGGGTGGCGCTGCGCAGTGCCTGGACCGCGCCCTCCTGGTACGTGCCGAACGGCAGGTCGCCGATGACGAGGGCGCGCTTGGTGCCCCGGACGACCGCCGCGGAGAGCATGGTGATCTCGTCCAGGGTGACCGGCACGGTGGATTCGTAGCCGAGGTGGCAGTTGCCCATCGAGTCGCCGACGAGGAGTACGGGGATGCCGGCCTCGTCGAAGACGGAGGCGGTCATCGCGTCGTACGCGGTGAGCATCGGCCACTTCTCGCCGCGCTCCTTGGCGGCGGCGATGTCCCGGACGGTGATCCGGCGTGAACTCGTGCCCCCGTACAGCGACTTGGGGACCGGCTTCTGGGCAGGCGAAAGCTGCGTCATGGTGACGGCTCCTGTTCGTCATCTCGAGGCACCCTGACGGTGTCCCCGGACTCCCCACCATGCTGGCATGGCCCGCACACAAAGGAAAAGGGGAGGGCTCCAGGAGCTTCCCGAGCGCTCCCGATGTCCGGCTGGTTCCGTATCGTGTCGGCAAAGTTCCGATACGGAACGGGTCCGTATCGATAAAGCGCGTATGGTGTCGACATGGCCACCTCACCCATCCCCTCCGCCGCTCCGGGCGGACCACCGGCGCGGCAGGTCCCCGAACGCATCCACCGCCGCCGCTGGGCGATCCTGTCCACGCTCATGCTCAGCCTGCTGATCGTGGTGCTGGACAACTCGATCCTCAACGTCGCCATGAAGACGATCGCCACCCCGGCCCCCCACGGCCTCGGGGCCACCCAGAGTGAGCTGGAGTGGGCGATCAACGCCTACACGCTGGTCTTCGCCGGCCTGCTGTTCACCTCCGGACTGCTCGGCGACCGCCTCGGCCGCAAGAAGGTGCTGCTCTTCGGGCTGGCGGTGTTCGGCACCGGCTCGGTGCTCGCCGCGTTCGCCGGATCGCCCACCCAGCTGGTCGCCTTCCGCGCCGTGATGGGCCTGGGCGGCGCTTTCGTCATGCCGGCCACCCTCGCCATCCTGATGAACGTCTTCGAGCGCGACGAGCAGCCCCGGGCGATCGGCATCTGGGCCGGCGGGGTGGGGCTGGCCATCGCGATCGGCCCGATCGCCGGCGGTCTGCTGCTCGACGCCTACTGGTGGGGCTCGGTCTTCCTGGTCAACGTCCCGATCGTGCTGATCGCGCTGACCGCGATGCTGATCCTGGTGCCCGACTCCAAGGACCCCAGCCCCGGCCGGCTGGACCCGGTCGGGGTGCTGTTGTCCGTCATAGGGCTGGTCCTGCTGGTCTACGGGATCATCAAGGGCGGCCAGCTCGCCGACTTCACCGACCCGCGGGTGCTCGGCACCATCGCCGGCGGCTTGGCGGTGCTCGCCGGGTTCGTGGTGCACCAGAAGCGCAGCGACCACCCGTCGATCGACATCGGTTACTTCCGCAAGCCCGCGTTCTCCGCCGCCATCGCCGCCATCGCGCTGGTCTTCTTCTCGCTGATGGGCGTCACGTTCTTCATCGTCTTCTACGTGCAGAGCGTGCGCGGCTACACCCCGCTCCAGGCCGGCCTGCTGATCCTGCCGCTGGCCGCCGCCCAGATGATCTTCGCGCCGCGGGCCCGGCTCGCCGTGGACCGCTTCGGCGCCCGCGCGGTGTGCACCGTGAGCATGCTGGTGGTGGCCGCCACCATGACCGGGATGCTGCTGCTGGACATCGACACCCCGATCTGGGTCATGGAGGTGCTGTTCTTCCTCCAGGGTGCCGGGATGGCGCACATCATGCCGCCGGTCACCGTCACGATCATGCAGTCGCTGCCGCGGGAGAAGGCCGGCTCCGGCTCGGCGCTCAACAACGTCTTCCGGCAGGTCGGCGGCACCCTCGGGGTCGCCGTCCTGGGCTCGCTGCTGTCCACGACCTACCGCGACGGCATCCAGCCCAGGCTCGACGGGCTGCCCGGCGTGCCCACCGCGGCCCAGCAGGCGGCCGGCGAGTCCATCGAGGCCACCCTCGGCCTCGCGGACCGGATGGGCGTCGCGGGCCGGTCACTGATCGGCTCCGCCGACCGCGCCTTCGTCCACGCCATGCACGTCACCGCCCTCGGCTCGGCCGCCGTCTCGGTGCTCGGGGCCCTGGTCGTGCTGGCATTCCTGCCGGGCAAAATGGGACCGGCGCCGCAGTCGGCGGAGCCGTACGACGAACGGAAGGCGGGCGCAGCACGATGAGCCGGGCGGCGGAGCACCCCGAGGCGTCGGAGGTCGTGGCGCGGCCGGGACCGGTGACCGCCGAACGCCGCGGTCGGCCGCGCAGCGCCGCCGCCGACTCCGCCATCATCGAGGCCGTGCTGTGCCTGATCGAGGACGGGGTCTCCATAGGTGAGCTGTCCATGGAGCGGATCGCCCGCGAGGCCGGTGTGGGCAAGGCCACGGTCTACCGTCGCTGGTCCGGGAAGAACGCCCTGATGCTCGACGTCATGCGGTCGCTGGACGACCAGAGCCCGCAGCTGGACGGCGACTCGGTGCGCGACGACCTGGTCTCGCTGCTGGAGTTCCTGCGCCGCCGGGGGCTGGCCAAGCGCAGCTCCGCGCTGCTGCGCACGGTCGTCAGCCACGTCCAGGCCCAGCCCGAACTGTGGGCCGAGTACCACGACGCGGTCGTACGGGCCCGCCACGAGGCGCTCCTGGCGGTGCTGCGGCGCGGTGTGGCCAACGGTGAGATCCGTACCGACCGCGACCTGGAGACCATCGCCGACCTCTTCGTCGGCCCGATGCTGGCCCACGCCATCCTCCACGAGTGGAGGGAAATGCCCGAGGGGCTCGCGGAGGACATCGTCGACACCGTCCTGGAAGGCGTACGGCCCCGGCCGCAGGCCGCCGCGGGCTGAGCCCGCGGGCCGAACGCGCCCACCGCGCCGGTGAGTTGGCCCGGCAGCGGCCCGCCCCCGTCGACTCCCCGGACACTGGGTCATATGACCGGACCATGCCCGTTCTGTCACAGCGGCCGTCACGAACCCGCCGACCGGAACCCCGACCCGCCGCCGCGCCGTCCTCACATCCGAGAAGGCGCACTTCGGATCTAAGAAAGTGCATTACGGCCATCGCCTAGGGTCGTGGACCACAGGCGAGGCGCACCGGAGCAGGCAGTGAGGACAGCTACATGGCGCAGGCATATATGACGGAGCCGGGACAGGGACAGGGGTCCGAGTGGGCCGGTTCCCGGGCCGAACGCCTGCGGAACTGGTGGCGCCCGGAAGGGATGTGGCGGCGCGGCATCGTGCTCGCGGTGCTCGCCGTGCTCCTCGGGCTGATGATGATCCTGCACGCCAGGATCCCCAACACCGTGGGAAACCTGGGCAGTCTGCTGGAGACCTTCCTGCCGTGGCTCGGCCTGTGCCTCCCCCTGTTGTTCCTCGCCGCGGTGCTGCGCCGCTCCACCACCGCGCTGGTCGCCCTCGTCCTGCCGGTCTTCGCCTGGTTCAACCTCTTTGCCGGACAGCTCACCGACAAGGCGGGTACCGGTGGGAACCTCACCGTCGTCACCCACAACGTCGACGCCGGCAACCCCGACCCGGCGGCCACCGCCAGGGACGTCGTGGCGTCCGGCGCCGATGTGGTGGCCCTGGAGGAGCTGACCGGCGAGGCGCTGCCCACCTATCGCCAGGGTCTGGCGAAGGCGTACCCGTACCACACCGTGCAGGGCACCGTCGGCCTGTGGAGCAAGCGTCCGCTGACCGACGCCGGGCCGGTGGACATCAAGATGGGCTGGACCCGCGCGCTGCGCGCCACCGTCACCGCCGCCGACGGCCAGCAGTTCGCCGTCTACGTCGCGCACCTGCCGTCGGTACGGGTCAAGGTCGAGGCGGGCTTCACCGCCAACCAGCGTGACGGCAGCGCCGCGGCGTTGGGCGAGGCGATCGCCGCCGACCCGGTCAAGAAGGTCATGCTGCTCGGCGACCTCAACGGCACCATGAACGACCGCTCGCTGGCGCCGGTCACCTCCCAGATGCGCTCCGCCCAGGGTGCCGCGGGCGACGGCTTCGGCTTCAGCTGGCCGGCGTCGTTCCCGATGGCCCGGATCGACCAGATCATGATGAAGGGCATGGACCCGGTCAAGGCCTGGGTGATGTCGTCGACCGGCAGTGACCACCTGCCCGTCGCGGCCACCGTCAAGATCTGACGAGCCGCGCCCGGACCGGAGACGGCGGGAACGGACGCGTGCGCGTAACGCCCCGTTCCCGCGGCGGAACACTGGGCCTGCCAGACTTTGTTTCGTAAGAGAACTTAGCGCATGCTCCTTTACGGAACGTCCTGAAAGGACCCGGTCTTCCATGCCCTTGGCTCTGCTCGCGCTCGCGATCTCGGCCTTCGGTATCGGCACCACGGAATTCGTGATGATGGGCCTGCTGCCCAACGTCGCGGACGACCTGGGCACGTCCGTGCCCACCGCCGGCTACCTCGTCTCCGCCTACGCCCTCGGCGTCGTCATCGGCGCCCCGCTCCTGACCGCCCTGGGATCCCGCATCCCCCGCAGGCGCATGCTCGTCCTGCTCATGGCGGTCTTCACGGTCGGCAACCTCGCCTCCGCCCTGGCCCCCGGCTTCGGCCTGCTGATCGCCGGCCGGCTGCTGGCCGGCCTGCCGCACGGCGCGTTCTTCGGCGTCGGCGCGGTGGTCGCCGCCCGGCTGGTGCGCGAGGGCCGTCAGGCCCGTGCGGTGGCCACCATGTTCCTCGGCCTGACCATCGCCAACATCATCGGCGTCCCCGCCGCGACCCTGCTGGGCCAGCAGCTCGGCTGGCGCGCCACCTTCCTGATCGTGGCCGCCATCGGCCTGGTCGCCATGGCCGCCCTGGCGCGGCTGATCCCGCCGCTGCCTGCCGAGGAGCACATCGGCCTCCGCCGCGAGGTGCGCGCCCTCGCCGACGGCCAGGTGCTGCTCGGCCTGCTCACCACCGTCTTCGGCTTCGCCGGCATCTTCGCCGTCTACAGCTACCTTGCGTCGATGATGACCGAGGTCACCGGCTTCGCGGAGGGCTCGGTGCCGCTGGTCCTCGCCCTCTTCGGCATCGGCATGACCCTCGGCACGCTGGCCGCCGGCCCCCTCACGGACCGCGCCCTGCGCCCCACCCTCTACGGCTCGCTGGCCGCCCTCGCCCTGGTCCTCGCCGTCTTCCACTTCACCGCCCAGGTGAAGTGGGCCGCGCTGGTCACCGTCGTCCTGGTCGGCGCGGTCGGCTTCCTGACCACCACCCCCCTCCAGATGCTGGTCATGAACAAGGCCCAGCAGGCCCCCACCCTGGCCGCCGCCTCCAACCAGTCCGCCTTCAACCTCGCCAACGCGGGCGGCGCCTGGGCCGGCGGCCTCGCGCTCGCCGCCGGCTGGGGCTGGACGTCGCCGACCCTGGTGGGCGCGGTGCTGGCGGCGCTCGGCCTGGCCGTCGCGGTGGTGGCCGGGCTGCTGGACCGGGGCGCGCAGGACGGCTCCCGCATCGTGGCGCGCAGCGCAGAGGCCGACGCGGCCGCGGGGGCGGACGGGGTCAGCTCCCCTCGCGCCAGTGGTTCGTGATCGGCAGACGGCGGTCCTTGCCGAAGCCCTTGGCGGAGATCTTGGTGCCCGGGGGGTACTGCCGGCGCTTGTACTCGGCGTGGTCGACCATCCGCAGCACCCGGGTCACCAGGGGCTCGTCGAAGCCCTGGGCGACGATCTCCTCCCGGCCGCGGTCCTGGTCGACGTAGAGCGCAAGGATGCGGTCGAGGACGTCGTAGTCGGGGAGCGAATCGGTGTCGACCTGGCCGGGACGGAGCTCGGCGCTCGGGGGCTTGGTGAGGGTGTGCTCCGGGATCGGCGGGGTTTGGCCCCGGTCGGCGGCGGCCTGGTTGCGCCAGTGGGCGAGCTGGTAGACGACCGACTTGTAGACGTCCTTGATGGGGCCGTAGCCGCCCACCGAGTCGCCGTAGAGCGTCGAATAGCCGCAGGCCAGCTCGGACTTGTTGCCCGGCGCGAGGACCAGGTGGCCCTCCTGGTTGGAGATCGCCATGAGCGTCGTACCGCGCAGCCGGGACTGGAGGTTCTCCTCGGCGAGCCCGGTGAGCGCGAGGGACTCCATGTAGGCGTCGAACATCGGGCCGATCGGCACCGTGCGGAAGGACAGGCCGGTGCGGCGGGCGAGTTCGGCGGCGTCGGAGAGGGAGTGGTCGGAGGAGTAGCGCGACGGCATGGCCACCGCGTGCACCTGGCCGGCGCCCAGCGCATCGCAGGCGAGGGCGGCCACCAGGGCGGAGTCGATCCCGCCGGAGAGGCCCAGCACCACACTGCGGAAGCCGTTCTTGGCGACGTACGCGCGCAGGCCGACGACCAGCGCGGTGTAGATCTCCTCGATGTCGTCGAGGCGTTCGGCCTCGCCGCCGAGGGTTTCGGGGGCGTACCGCGGCAGCGGGTCGGCGGAGAGGGTGCGGTGGTCGACGCGCAGACCGTCGTCCAGGACGCCGGACGGCGGTTCGGGCGCCGCTGCCGGCAGGTCGAGGTCGACCAGCACGCAGCCCTCCGCGAACTGCGGTGCCCTCGCGATCACCCCGCCGGCCGCGTCCACGACGATCGAGTCGCCGTCGAAGACCAGCTCGTCCTGGCCGCCGATCATCGCGAGGTAGGCGGTCGTGCAGCCGGCCTCCTGGGCCCGCTTGCGGACCAGCTCCAGACGGGTGTCGTCCTTGTCGCGCTCGTACGGGGAGGCGTTGACCGACAGCAGCAGCCCGGCGCCGGCCGAACGGGCCGCGGGCACCCGCCCGCCCTCCTGCCACAGGTCCTCGCAGATGGCGAGCGCGATGTCGACGCCGTGGAGCCGGATGACGGGGAGGGTGTCGCCGGGGATGAAGTAGCGGAACTCGTCGAAGACGCCGTAGTTGGGGAGGTGGTGCTTGGCGAAGGACAGCGCCACCTCGCCGCGGTGGAGGACGGCCGCGGCGTTCTGCGGGGCGCCGGCGGGGCGTCCGTAGCGCGGTGCGGCCTGCTCGCCGCGGTCGAGGTAGCCGACGACCACCGGGAGCTCGCCCAGGCCCTCGGCGGCCAGCCGCGCGGCCAGCGTCCGCAGCGCGGTGCGGCTCGCCTCGACGAACGACGGGCGCAGCGCGAGGTCCTCGACGGGGTAGCCGGTCAGCGCCATCTCGGGGAACGCCACGAGGTGGGCGCCCTGGTCGGCGGCGTGCCGGGTCCAGTGCACGATCGTCTCGGCGTTCTGGGCGAGATCGCCGACGCAGGAGTCGATCTGATTGAGGGCGAGACGAAGTTGAGGCACCCCGCCAGTGTAATCGTCTTTCTGACGCAATGGGGGTCGGAGTCGTGTCGGCGGTGCTGCGGAAGCGAGCAGGGTCCCCGCCTGCTCCGCGAGAGTTCGGGGGGTGGCCCGCGGGATCGCTCGCGGGCCACCCGCCGGGAGGCGGTGCGGCGCCTCGGGTCACTTCGACGACTTCGGTGACCGGTAGCCGACGACCGTCATCATCCCCGACTCCGAGTGGTAGATGTTGTGGCAGTGCAGCATCCACAGGCCGGGGTTGACGGCGTCGAAGTCGACGGAGAGCTTCTTGCCTGGCAGGACGATCGTGGTGTCCTTACGGGGGCCGCCGTCGGGCATCCCGAAGGTGTGCCCGTGCAGATGCATCGGGTGCCACATCGTGGTCGTGTTCTCGAAGGTCATCCGCACCCGCTCCCCCTCCCTCACGGGGTAGCGCTGCGACGGCGTGTACGGCTTGCCGTTGATCGCCCAGTCCCACTTGTCCATGGTGCCGGTGAGCTCCATCTTGATCTCGCGGTCGGGGCTGCGGTCTTCGAGCAGCACCGATTCGTCGGCCTTGAGCTTGTCGGCGCTCAACCCCCCGCTGCGCAGCTCCTTGGGGCGGGTCTTCGGGTCGGGTGCCTCGCCGCCGCCGGTCCGCAGGAGGGCCTGCGCGGTGAGGTTGGGCTTGCCCGCGGAGAGCGCGGTGAGCGGGAAGACGCCGTCCTTGGCCGTGACCAGGACGTCGAAGCGCTCGGCCATGCCGATCAGCAGGCTGTCGGTCTCGCGGTGCTCCACCGGGAAGCCGTCGGTGTGCGTCACGATCATCTTGTGGCCGCCGAGCGCGACCCGGTAGGCGGTGTCGGCGGCGGCGTTGATGATCCGGATCCGGATGCGGTCACCGGGCTTGGCGCGGAAGGTCTCGCGGTCCCTCGACGTCCGGCCGTTGATCAGGTGGAACGGATGCTCCACATTGATCTCGTAGCGGTCGTCGTCGGAGTCGTCGGCCCGCTTCTTCGTGGTGTGCCGGTGCAGCAGGGCCGCGGCGGCCGCGGACCCGTGACCCGTGCGGCGCTTGCGACCCAGCTGCATGCTGCCGTGGCCCATGGCCCCGCCGGGCTTGTCCTTGTTCAGCTCGTCCAGGACGTCGTCCGGGGTCACACCGTCGACTCCGTCGAGCCAGTCGTCGATCAGGACGATCCACTCCTTGTCGTACGACAGCGGCTCATCGGGGTCGTCGACGATCAGTGGTGCGTACAGCGCGCGGTCCAGCTGCACTCCGACGTGCGGATGGATCCAGTGGGTACCGGGCGTGCTGGCCGTGAAGCGGTAGTCGAAGTAGTTGCCGGGCTTGACGGCCCGTTGGGTGACGTCGGGGACGCCGTCCATGTCGTTGCGCAGTTGCAGCCCGTGCCAGTGGACGGTGGTGTCCTGCGGGAGGCGGTTGTGCAGGGTCAGGGCGATCTGGTCGCCCGCGGTGACCCGGATCTCCTTGCCGGGCAGCCGGTCACCGTACGCCCAGGTGTTGACGGTCAGGCCGCCCAGGTCGAGCTCGGTCTCGGCGGCGGTCAGCGAGAAGCGTCGTACGGAGCCCCCTCTCCGGTTGCGCTCGCAGTCGACGACCTCCGGGCCGTCGGGGGTGACGTAGCCGGCCGGAACGTCGTCGTGGCGCGGGCCGTGCGAACCGGGTGAGCCGTGGGAGGGGTGCCCGCCGTACCTGTCGTTCGGGTCGGCGGATGCGGGGGAACGGGAGGACAGCAGCCCGCTTCCGGCGGCGGCGAGACCCGCGCCGAGCACGGCGCGGCGGGAGTGCGTACGCATAGGGAAAGCACCTCTTGGCGATGTCGATGGGGCGGTGTGGTCGGTGAGGGGGCACTGCCGCGCACTCCAGGGCGTCGGCGGAGGGGCGCTCCTGCACGCGCAGCACCGACAGTCGGGAGGAGAACTAGGGACGCGGCGGCGTGGATATTGGCCACAGGCCGCGCAGCAGCCGGGTGCGAGGAGCCGCTGTACCGGGGGGCGTGACGAGGCCGCCGACCGGCGCGGTGAACGGCAGCGGCCGGCCGCACCGGGCGGCGGCCTTGGCCTGTTCACGCATCGCGTACCTCTCGACGGAACGACGTGCTGGCGGGCGCCCTGAGGGCGCTGCCGTGGGAACACTACCCCCGAGGGGTATCAGCCTCCCGCACCGTCCGCCGAACGGAGTGATGCCTGCCTATCCTGGGCCTTCCGCGTCTCCGGCGCGCCGGGGTCCCGGCACGCCGGAGGAGCCCGGATCGGCCGGTCCCCGAGCGCTTGGATGTCCGTGACCCGTACCCGCCGTACCGTCTCCCGCGTCGCCCCCGGCCGGGCGGCCGCCGCCCTGCTGCTGCTCGGCGCGGTCGCGTACACCGCATGGGTGCTGGAGCTGGTGCTCGCCACCGGCCTGGACCCCGTCCGGGCGTACGTCAGCGAGCTGGCCGCCGCCGACCAGCCGCTCGGCGGCCTCTTCCGCGCCACCGACCTGGTCGCCGGACTGCTGGTGCTGGCCGGTGCGGTGACCGCGCTGCTGACGACGGAGCGCAGGCCCTGGGCGACGGCCGGCTGGGCCGCGCTGGCGCTCTTCGGCGCGGCCACCGCGGTCGACTCCCGGCTGCCGCTGAGCTGCGCACCGACCAGCGATCCGGTCTGCGCCGCCCGGGAGACCGCCGGGCTGGTGCCGGCCACCCACACCGCGCACGCGGTCAGCAGCTCCGCCGCGATGGTCGGCGCCCTCGCCGCGCTGGTCCTGCTGACCTTCGCCGCCCGGCGCCACGACCGCTGGCCGGCGCTGGGCCGCTTCGGGCCGCCGCTGGTGCTCGCCGAACTCGCGGCCACGACCTGGACGCTGGCCTCCGTCGCGGCCTTCACCGCAGGCCAGGGCAGCTGGGCCCTCGGCGCCGGGCAACGCCTCCAGGTCCTGCTGGTCGCCGCCTACGTCGCCGTGCTCGCCGGCTGTGTGGCGCGCTCGGGGCCACCCCGGCGCCGGAAGCGGGCCGGGGGCGGAGCCGCCGGGGACGATGCCGGAGCACCACAAACTGGAGCACCACAAGCCGGTGCACCACAAACCGGAGCACCACAAGCCGGAACCGCCGGAGAAGGAGAAGGAGACCGATGAGCCGAGACCTCCCCCCGCTCCCCGCCCCCGGCCGTTTCCTGCGCGTCGACGGGGTGCCGCTGCACGTCGTGACCGAGGGGAGCGGCCCGGTCTGTGTGCTCAGCGGCGGCCTCGGGATGGCGTGGTTCGACTGGGACGCGGTCGCCGCGCTGCTCGCCCCGTACCGCACCGTCGTCCGCTTCGACCGCCCCGGCCTCGGCCTGAGCGCCCCGACGCCGGAGCCCCCGACGCTCACCGCCGAGGCGGACCGGATCGCGCGCCTCCTCGACGCGCTGGGCCACGCCGGCCCGGCCACCGTCGTCGGCCACTCGCTCGCCGGATTCCACGCCGAGGCGTTCGCCCGGCTGCACCCGGACCGCTGCGCCGGTCTCGTCCTCGTCGACGGCAGCATCGAGGAGGACCCGCGGCCCCGGCTGCCCCGCACGGTGCGGACGGCCTGGGCCGGCGGGCTGGCCGGCGCCCTGTCCGCCGCCGGCCTGCCGCGCGTCCTGGGACCCGCCGCCCGCCGCCTGATAGGCCGTGCCTCGACCGTCGGCAACCATCCCCCGCACCCGTGGGAGCGGGCCGGCTACCGCACCAGCCGGGTCGTGCGCGCCTGTGTCCTGGAGAACGCGACCTACCCCTACCAGGCCGCCGAGCTCGTCGCGCTGCGCCCGGAGCGCCCGATGCCCCAGGTCCCGGTGACGGTCCTGGCGGCGTACGACGGCAGCGAGACGGCCGGGCAACTGCGCTGGCTGGAGCGGCAGCGGGCGCTCGCCGCCGAGCTGGGCGGCCGGTTCGCGGTCGCCGCACCGGCCGGCCATCTGGTGATGGCCGACGTGCCGGAGTCGGTGGTGCAGGCGGTGCTGGACCTGTCGGGGACGGGGCGGGGCGCGGCGGTGATTCCCTGAACCGGTGCCGGGCCGTTCACGGTCCGGCACCACCCCGGGAACGGCAAGGAACGATCCCTTCAACACCGGGTCAACGACCCCTCAGGGCCCCTTCAAGACTGGGCCAAGCCCCCTGATTGTCGGCGCCCGCCGCGCTGAGCTGGCTCGCCGCGGGAAAACATCTGTGGCGAGGGTTACGGGACGGCGGTTCTGATTCAGGCCAAGGGTGCGTAATGTGACGGTAACCCCCTCACGTGATACTGGTGTGCCACGCACGCGATCAACGTGCGTGGACAGGCCGATTGACCTGCAAGGATTGGTGACCCATGGACAAGCAGCAGGAGTTTGTGCTCCGCACGCTGGAGGAGCGCGACATCCGTTTCGTACGGCTGTGGTTCACCGACGTACTCGGGTTCCTCAAGTCCGTGGCGGTGGCCCCCGCCGAGCTTGAACAGGCCTTCGACGAGGGCATCGGGTTCGACGGCTCGGCCATCGAGGGATTCGCCCGTGTGTACGAATCGGACATGATCGCCAAGCCGGACCCCGGCACGTTCCAGATCCTGCCCTGGCGCGCCGAGGCGCCCGGCACCGCCCGGATGTTCTGCGACATCCTGATGCCGGACGGCTCGCCCTCCTACGCCGACCCGCGCTACGTCCTCAAGCGCATCCTGGCGAAGACCTCCGACCTGGGGTTCACCTTCTACACCCACCCGGAGATCGAGTTCTTCCTGCTCAAGGACAAGCCCGTGGACGGCTCGCGGCCGCGCCCGGCCGACTCGTCCGGCTACTTCGACCACACCCCGCAGAACGTCGGCATGGACTTCCGCCGGCAGGCGATCACGATGCTGGAGTCGATGGGGATCTCGGTGGAGTTCAGCCACCACGAGGGCGCCCCGGGCCAGCAGGAGATCGACCTGCGGTACGCCGACGCGCTCTCCACCGCGGACAACATCATGACGTTCCGGCTGGTCATGAAGCAGGTGGCGCTGGAGCAGGGCGTCCAGGCGACGTTCATGCCGAAGCCGTTCAGCGAGCACCCCGGCTCCGGTATGCACACCCACCTCTCGCTCTTCGAGGGCGACCGGAACGCCTTCCACGAGTCCGGCTCGGAGTACCAACTCTCCAAGGTGGGCCGGTCGTTCATCGCCGGACTGCTCAAGCACGCGGGGGAGATCTCCGCCGTGACCAACCAGTGGGTCAACTCCTACAAGCGCATCTGGGGCGGGGCCAACCGCACCGCGGGCGCCGGCGGCGAGGCACCCTCGTACATCTGCTGGGGCCACAACAACCGCTCCGCGCTGATCCGCGTCCCGATGTACAAGCCGGGGAAGATGGGCTCGACCCGGGTCGAGGTGCGCTCGATCGACTCCGGCGCGAACCCCTACCTGACCTACGCCGTGCTGCTCGCGGCCGGTCTCAAGGGCATCGAGGAGGGCTACGAGCTGCCGGCCGGCGCCGACGACGACGTCTGGGCGCTGTCCGACTCGGAGCGCCGGGCGATGGGCATCGCGCCGCTGCCGCAGAACCTCGGTGAGGCCATCGAGCTGATGGAGCGCAGCGAGCTGGTCGCCGAGACCCTCGGCGAGCACGTCTTCGACTTCTTCCTGCGCAACAAGAAGCAGGAGTGGGAGGAGTACCGCTCCGAGGTCACCGCCTTCGAGCTGCGCAAGATGCTGCCCGTGCTCTGAGCCACCGCGCCACCGAGAGGCTGGACCATGGCACTACCCGCTCCGCAGGGACGGCGGAGCAGCACCTTCACCCGGCTGCTGAGGCACGGTTTCACCGACCCCTCGGCAGCCGCGGGGCTGCTCGACACCCCCGAACTCGCCCCCGTGCGCGAGGACTCGGCGCTGCTGGAGGCGCTCGGCGTCACCGCGGACCCGGACCTGGCGCTGCACGGCCTGGTCCGGCTGGTGGACGCGCTGCCGCCGGACGAGCCGCAGACCCTGCTGAGCACCGTCGTCGCGGCCAAACCGCTGCGTGACCGGCTGCTGGGGGTGCTGGGCGCTTCCGAGGCGCTCGCCGACCACCTTGCTCGGCACCCGGCGGACTGGCAGTCGCTGGTCACCTACGAGTCGGTCGACCTGCATCCCACCACGCCCGAGTTCGAGCAGGCCCTCGCCGACGGCATCTGGGGTGAGCGGGGCGCCGGCCGGCCGCGTGCGGACGCGCTGCGCGCCGCCTACCGCCGGGCCCTGCTGGGCATCGCCGCCCGCGATGTGTGCGGCACGACCGACGTCGCCGAGGCCGCCGCGGAGCTCGCCGACCTGGCCACCGCCACGATCCGGGCCGCCCTGGAGATCTGCTACGAGGAGGCGCCCGGCGACGCCGCGGTGTGCCGGCTGGCGGTCATCGGCATGGGCAAGTGCGGCGGCCGGGAGCTGAACTACGTCTCGGACGTCGACGTGATCTTCGTCGCCGAGGCCAAGGACGGCGTCGACGAGGCGAAGGCGCTCCAGGCCGCGACCCGGCTCGCCGCCCGGATGATGCAGGTGTGCTCGGACAGCACGCCCGAGGGCACGATCTGGCCGGTGGACGCCAACCTGCGCCCCGAGGGCCGCAACGGCCCGCTGGTGCGCACCCTCAGCAGCCACCTCGCCTACTACCAGCGCTGGGCCAAGACCTGGGAGTTCCAGGCGCTGCTGAAGGCCCGCCCGATGGCCGGCGACCTGGGCCTGGGGCAGGAGTACGTCGACGCGCTGGCGCCGATGGTGTGGGAGGTCGCCGAGCGGGAGAACTTCGTCACCGACGTGCGCCAGATGCGCCGCCGGGTCGTCGAGAACATCCCCGCCGCGCAGATCGAGCGGGAGCTCAAGCTCGGCCCCGGCGGGCTGCGCGACGTCGAATTCGCCGTCCAGCTGCTCCAGTTGGTGCACGGCCGCAGCGACGCCACGCTGCGCAGCGCCACGACCCTGGACGCGCTGGCGGCGCTGGCGGCCGGCGGCTACGTCGGACGGCAGGACGCCGCCGCCCTGGACGCCGCCTACCGCTTTCTGCGCACTCTGGAGCACCGTATCCAGCTCTTCCGGCTGCGCCGGACCCACCTCATGCCCGAAGATGAGGGTGAACTCCGGCGCCTGGCACGGTCGTTGGGATTGCGGACCGAGCCGGTCGACACCCTCCGCAAGGAGTGGAAGTGGCACGCCAGGGAGGTGCGACGGCTGCACGAGAAGCTCTTCTACCGTCCGCTGCTCGATGCCGTCGCCCATCTGGAGACCGGCCAGGCCCGGCTCTCCGCCAAGGCCGCCGGCCACCGCCTCGAAGCGCTCGGCTACGCCGACCCGGTCGCCGCGCTGCGCCACCTGGAGGCGCTGGCGTCCGGTGTGACCCGTAAGGCCGCCATCCAGCGGACCCTGCTGCCGGTGCTGCTGGCCTGGTTCGCGGACTCCGCCGACCCGGACGCCGGACTGCTCAACTTCCGCAAGGTCTCCGACGCCCTCGGCAAGACCCCCTGGTACCTGCGGCTGCTGCGGGACGAGGGCGCCGCCGCCGAGAACCTCGCCCGGGTGCTCTCGGCCGGCCGACTCGCCCCGGACCTGCTGCTGCGCGCCCCCGAAGCGGTGGCCCTGCTGGGCGCCCCCGACGGGCTCCAGTCGCGCAGTCGCGCCGCCCTGGAGCAGGAGGTGCTGGCCGCGGTGGGCCGTGCGGACGGGGCGGAGACGGCGGTCGCGGTGGCCCGCGGGGTGCGCCGCCGGGAGCTGTTCCGTACGGCCGCGGCGGATGTGATCGGCGCGTACGGCACGGAGTCCAACCCGGCCGACACCGACCACGGCCACTCGGTCGACGCGGTCGGCTCCGCGCTCTCCGACCTCAACGCCGCCACCCTCGCCGGTGCGCTGCGCGCCGCGGTCCGCGAGCAGTGGGGCGACACCCTGCCCACCCGCTTCGCAGTGATCGGGATGGGCCGGTTCGGCGGTAATGAGCTCGGCTACGGGTCGGACGCCGATGTGCTCTTCGTGCACGAACCGCGCGAGGGCGCCGACGAGCACGAGGCCGCCAAGGCCGCCCACGCGGTCGCCAACGAGATGCGCCGGCTGCTCGAACTCCCCTCCTCCGACCCGCCGTTGGTCGTCGACGCGGACCTCCGCCCGGAGGGCCGGTCGGGCCCGCTGGTGCGCACCCTCGCCTCGTACGCCGCCTACTACCGACGGTGGTCGCTGGTGTGGGAGGCGCAGGCCCTGCTGCGCGCCGAACCGGTCGCCGGCGACGTGGAGTTGGGGCAGCGGTTCGTCGAGCTGATCGATCCGCTGCGCTATCCGGTCGAGGGCCTGGGCGACGACGCGGTGCGCGAGATCCGCAAGCTCAAGGCCCGGATGGAGGCCGAGCGGATGCCCCGCGGCGCGGACCCCACCACCCACGCCAAGCTGGGCCGGGGCGGTCTGAGCGATGTCGAGTGGACGGTGCAGCTGCTACAGATGCAGCACGGCTGGGAGGTCCCCGGACTGCGCACCACCCGCACCCGCGAGGCGCTGGCCGCGGCACACGCCGCCGGGCTGATCGACACCGAGGACGCCCAGACCCTGGACGAGGCCTGGGTGCTGGCGGCCCGGGTCCGCAACGCGGTGATGATCGTCCGGGGCCGCCCCGGCGACACCTTCCCGGTCGACGGCAGGGAGCTGGCCGCGGTGGGCCGCTACCTCGGCTACGAGGAGGGCCACGTCGGCGAGATGATCGACGACTACCGTCGGGTCACCCGGCGGGCCCGCGGCGTGGTGGAGCGGATCTTTTACGGGGCCTGAGCCGGGCCGGTCGGGTACCTCACCCACGCCGGCCGACGGCTCGTCACCGCACCCTACGCATGGCGGGTCATCCGGTGCGGCAGCGCCCCGAACCACAGGTACGCCAACCCGAAGCCCAGGCTCAGGCAGAGCATCCCGCCGACCGCGTCCAGCCAGAAGTGGTTGGCGGTGGAGACGATGACCAGCAGGGTCGCGGTCGGGTAGAGCATGCCGAGGACCTTGCACCACACCGGCTTGGCCAGCAGGGCGATGGTGATGCCGCACCACAGCGACCAGCCGATGTGCATCGACGGCATCGCCGCGTACTGGTTGGACATCGAGGCGAGGTTGCCGGACGCCATCGAGCCCCAGGTCCCGTGGTCGATCAGGGTGTCGATGAAGCCGCCGTCCGGCATCAGCCGGGGCGGCGCCAGCGGGTAGAAGTAGTAGCCGATCAGCGCGACGCCGGTGGTGGCGAACAGGGCCAGCCGCGCCGCGGCGTAGCGGCCGGGATGCCAGCGGTAGAGCCACACCAGCACCCCGATCGTCACGATGAAGTGCAGTGTCGCGTAGTAGTAGTTCATCGACACGATCAGCCACGTCACCGAGTTCACGGCGTGGTTGACGGTGTGCTCGACGGCGATGCCGAGGGCGTGCTCCGCCTGCCAGATCCAGTCGGCGTTCCGCAGCGCCTTCGCCTTCTGCTCCGGCACCGCGTTGCGGATCATCGAGTAGATCCAGTAGCTGACCGCGATCAGCAGGATCTCGAACCAGAGCCGGGGGGTGCGGGGGGAGCGCAGACGGGCCAATCGGCCCTCGCCCTCCGGCTGCTCGGCAACGTCCCCCTTGGGTGGCGGGGTGGTCGGCAGGCCGTCCAGAGTCCTCGTGTTCGCATCACCCATAGGCAGACAGTCTGCCAGAAAGGGGTGTCCCGGCGATCATCCTTCGGTCGGGTATTCGACCCTTTGTATCGGTCCTGAGACGGACACCGCCGCCGTACTTCTGAGGGGTGCGCCCTAGGGGAGACACCCCTTGGGTCCGCCGGCCCTCACGTGGCGCGCAACGGGCGGGGAATCCGGACGGCCTTCGGTACCGAGGCGGTCGAGCCGCGGACCACCAGCTCGGGGTGGAAGACGAACTCGCTGTGCGGCGTCGGGGTGCCCCCGACCTCCTCCAGGAGTGCGCGCACCGCGGCCTGCCCCATGGCCGTGACCGGCTGACGGATCGTGGTCAGCGGCGGGTCGGTGAAGGCGATCAACGGGGAGTCGTCGAAACCGACGACGGAGATGTCGCGCGGGACGTCCAGCCCGCACTGCCGGGCCGCCCGGATCGCCCCGAGCGCCATCATGTCGCTGGCACACACGACGGCCGTGGCGCCCCGCTCGATCAGCGCACTCGCCGCGGCCTGCCCGCCCTCCAGGGTGAAGAGGGAGTGCTGGATGTACGGCTCCGCCTCGGCCGGACCGATGTCCAGCCGCTCCTGCATGGCCCGCACAAAGCCCTCGATCTTGCGCTGGACGGGCACGAACCGCTGGGGGCCGAGGGCCAACCCGATCCGCCGGTGGCCGAGCGCGCTGAGGTGGGTGACGGCCAGGTCCACCGCGGCCCGGTCGTCCGGTGAGACGAACGGCGCCTGCACCCGGTCGGAGAAGCCGTTGATCAGGACGAACGGCACGCCCTGGCCGCGCAGCTGCTCGTAGCGCTGCATATCGGCGGAGGTGTCGGCGTGCAGTCCGGAGACGAAGATGATGCCGGCCACCCCTCGGTCGACCAGCATCTCGGTCAGCTCGTCCTCCGTGGAGCCGCCCGGAGTCTGCGTCGCCAGGACCGGGGTGTAGCCCTGGCGGGTCAGCGCCTGCCCGATGACCTGGGCGAACGCGGGGAAGATCGGGTTCTCCAGCTCGGGGGTGATCAGCCCGACCAGGCCCGCGCTGCGCTGCCGCAGACGTACCGGGCGCTCGTAGCCCAGTACGTCGAGGGCGGCAAGCACGGACTGGCGGGTGGTGGCGGAGACGCCGGGCTTCCCGTTGAGAACCCGGCTGACGGTGGCCTCGCTGACACCCGCCTGCGCTGCGATGTCGGCCAGCCGGGCGGTCATGAAGGGGACCTTACCGTCCGGCTGTCAGATTGCCCACCAGGTGCAGCTGTCACCGGGCAGCGCGGTCGTCGTGCCGTTGACGGTCACCGGCGCGGTGGAGAGCAGCGGGGTGCCCGAGGGCGGGAGTTCCACGTCGTGGCTCCGGGTGTTGACGGTGCACAACAGTCCGGGACGGGTGAACGCGAGGACGCCTTCGGGGGCCGGCTGCCAGGTCATCTCGCCGTCGCCCAGGCCCGGCAGACGGCGCCGCAGCCCGAGGGCGGTGCGGTAGAGCTCCAGGGTGGAGGCGGGGTCGCCGGTCTGCGCCGCGACGGTCAGGCCGCGCCAGTCGGCGGGCTGCGGCAGCCAGCTGCCGCCGGGCCCGAAGCCGTACGGCGGCGCCTCGCCGGACCAGGGGAGCGGGACCCGGCACCCGTCACGGAAGCCGTCCTGGCCGCCGGCCCGCCGGCCGCGGAAGAACGCCGGGTCCTGGCGCGCCTCGTCGGGCAGGTCGGTGACCTCCGGCAGGCCCAGCTCCTCGCCCTGGTAGAGGTACGCCGAGCCGGGCAGCGCCAGCATCAGCAGGGTGGCCGCACGGGCCCGGGCGAGGCTGCCGCCGAGTCGGGTGGTGTGCCGCACCACGTCGTGGTTGGAGAGCACCCAGGTGGTGGGGGCGCCGACCGAGGCGGTGGCGGCGAGCGAGGCGTCGATGACCGAGCGCAGCGCGTCGGCCCGCCAAGGGGTGTTCAGGAACTGGAAGTTGAAGGCCTGGTGCAGTTCGTCCGGGCGGACGTACAGGGCGAGGCGCTCGGCGGTGGGGGCCCACGCCTCGGCGACGCCGATCACCTGCTTGTCGTGGGTGTCGCCGTAGCCGTCCAGCAGGCGGCGCCAGGTGCGGTGGATGGCGTGCACCCCGTCCTGGTCGAAGAACGGCAGCACCTGGTTGCCGATCAGCTTGGCCTGCTCGCCGTGCCCGATGTCCGGCAGTCCGGGCGCCTTGACCATGCCGTGGGCGACGTCCACCCGGAAGCCGTCCACACCGAGGTCGAGCCAGAAGCGCAGGACGGCGGCGAATTCGTCGTGCACGTCCGGGTTGTCCCAGTCCAGATCGGGTTGTTCGGGGGCGAAGAGGTGGAGGTACCAGTCGCCGCGGTCGGTACGGGTCCATGCCGGGCCGCCGAAGACCGACTCCCAGTCGTTGGGCGGGAGTTCGCCGTGCTCGCCCTTGCCGGTGCGGAAGACGTAGCGCTGCCGGGCCAGCTCCGGCTCCTGGAACCACGGGTGCCGGTCGGAGGTGTGGTTGGGCACGATGTCGACGATCACCCGCAGGTCCAGGTCGTGGGCGGTGCGGATGAGGTCGTCGGCGTCCTGGAGGTTGCCGAAGAGCGGGTCCACGGCGCGGTAGTCGGCGACGTCGTAGCCGCCGTCGGCCTGCGGGGAGGCGTAGAACGGCGTGAGCCAGACGGCGTCCACGCCCAGGTCCTTGAGGTACGGCAGCCGCGCGCGGACCCCGCGCAGGTCGCCGACGCCGTCGCCGTCGCTGTCGGCGAACGAGCGGACGTACACCTGGTAGATGACGGCGTCGCGCCACCACCGCGGACCTCGGTCCGGTCCGGGCTCGTGGGGGGCGGGGCTGGGGGATGTGAGCTCCTGGGTCATCTGCCGTCCCTGTCGAGGTCAAGAGGCGAGGCCGTGTCAGAGGTGTGGACGCGGGGATGTGCGTTCACGGGGTCAACGCTCGGGCGGTCACGGGGTGACGGTGCCGCCGGCTCCTCCAGGGTCCCGTTCGGGCCAGCTCGCTGCAATTCCTTCCAGCAAACTTGCAGCAATTTGCCGCAAGGTCTTTCGGTTTGTTTGCTGCGCTGTTACGTTCCTGACCGCCATCTGAGGCATTTCCCTAAGGAGTTCACATGCGGCGTGGCATACGGGGCGTTACCGCCACCGCGCTGGTAGCGGGCCTGGCACTGGCGGCAACGGCATGCGGTGGCGGAGGTGACAACGGCAGCACCGACAGCGGCGGCGAACTCTCCGGAACCGTTACCTTCTGGGACACCTCCAACGACGCCGAGAAGGCGACCTACCGCAAGCTTGCCGAGGGTTTTCAGAAGGAACACCCCAAAGTCCACGTTCAGTATGTGAACGTCCCCTTCGGTGATGCCAACGCCAAGTTCAAGAACGCCGCCGGCGGCAACTCCGGTGCCCCGGACGTGATGCGCACCGAGGTCGCCTGGACCGCCGACTTCGCCAACCTCGGCTACCTGGCCCCGCTCGACGGCACCCCCGCCCTCGACAAGACCGACGACTACCTCCCGCAGGCCGTCGGCTCCACCAAGTTCAAGGGCAAGACCTACGCCGCGCCCCAGGTCATCGACACCCTCGGCCTCTTCTACAACAAGAAGCTCCTGAAGGACGCCGGCGTCGAGGTGCCCAAGACCTTCGCCGAACTGTCCACCGCGGCCAAGAAGATCAAGGCCAAGACCGGCGCCACCGCCCTCTACCTGCGCGGTGACGACCCGTACTGGTTCCTGCCGTACCTGTACGGCGAGGGCGGCGACATGGTCAACGCCCGCGACAAGGTCGTCCAGATCGACGACGGCGCCGGTGTGAAGGCGTTCAAGACCATCAAGGACCTGGTCGACTCCAAGGCCGCGGTCACCGACGCCACCGACGGCCAGGAGAACCAGCTCAAGGCCCTCAAGGACGGCACCGTCGCGATGGCCGTCGACGGCCCCTGGGACATCGAGGGCGCCCGCGCCGGCAAGGCCTTCAAGGACAAGGAGAACCTCGGCGTCGCCCCGGTACCCGGTGGCAGCTCCGCCCAGGGCTCCCCGCAGGGCGGCTGGAACCTCTCCGTATACGCCGGCAGCAAGAACCTCCGGGCCGCGTACGCCTTCGTGAAGTACATGAGCTCGGCCAAGGTGCAGCAGGAGACCACCGAGAAGCTCAGCCTGCTGCCCACCCGCACGTCCGTGTACGACGTACCGGCCGTCAAGAAGAACGAGATGGTCAAGTTCTTCAAGCCCGCCGTCGACGGTGCCGTCCAGCGCCCCTGGATCGCCGAGGGCAACTCCCTCTTCGAGCCCATCAAGGTCCAGATGAACAAGGTGCTCACCGGCTCCGCCACGCCCGAGGAAGCCGCAAAGGCGACCGGCGACGCCTACCGGAAGCTGCTCAAGGACTACAAGTGACCCTTGCCGTACGGGTGCGCCGGACGCTCGGCACCCACTGGTACGCATGGACGATGGTCGCCCCGGTGGTACTGGTCATCGGGGTGATCATCGGCTATCCGCTGGTGCGCGGCGTCTTCCTCTCCCTCACCGACGCCAACGAGGCCAACGTCGAGCGGAACATCGGCGTCAACCACATCCCCGCCACCTACACGTTCACCGGGCTGGACAACTACCAGGCGGTGCTCACGGACGGCGTCTTCTGGGACCGCCTCGGCTGGACCGTCGCGTGGACCGTGGCCTGCGTCGGCCTCACCTTCCTGATCGGCCTGGCGCTGGCGAACATGCTCAACCGGACGCTGCGCGGCCGCACCTTCTACCGCCTCGCGCTGATCCTGCCCTGGGCCGTCCCCGCGTTCATCTCCGTCTTCACCTGGCGGATGCTCTACAACGAGAAGAACGGCATCCTCAACAAGCTGCTGGCCGGCGGCGGCATCGACGCCGTCCCCTGGCTGAACGACCCGACCTGGGCCAAGCTCTCGGTCATCGCCGTCAACATCTGGCTGGGCGTGCCGTTCATGCTCGTCGCCCTGCTCGGCGGCCTTACGTCCATACCGGGCGAGCTCTACGAGGCGGCCGAGATGGACGGCGCGAGCGCCTGGCAGCGCTTCCGCAACATCACCCTGCCCGGCCTGCGGTCGGTCAGCAGCACCGTGATCCTGCTCTCCGCCATCTGGACCTTCAACATGTTCCCGGTGATCTTCCTGCTGACCCGGGGCGGCCCCGGCGACTCCACCGAGATCCTGGTGACCTACGCCTACCGGCTCTCCTTCGTCGACAGCCCCCGCAACTTCTCCGAGTCCGCGACCTGGGGCGTCCTGATCCTGGTCCTGCTCTCGGTCGTCGCGGTGGTCTACCGCCGGGCGCTGCGCAAGCAGGGAGAGGTGTGGTGACCACCATGAACCGCAAGCGCAACCAGCGGTCCCGTCCGGCCTCGGTCGGCCTGCACGCGGGCCTGCTCATCGCCGCCGTGGTGGCGGTCTTCCCGCCGCTGTGGCTGCTGGTGACGTCGTTCAAGCCGAAGAACGACGCCTTCTCCACCAGCCTCGTCACCCACTTCACCCTCGGCAACTACACCCACGTACTGGCCGACACGGAGTTCCTGACCTGGTTCAAGAACTCCGTGATCATCGTGGGGCTGACCACCGTCCTGGGCGTCTTCATCGCCGCCACCACCGGATACGCCGTCAGCCGCTTCCGCTTCCCCGGAATGCGTCCGTTGATGTGGCTGCTGCTGATCACCCAGATGTTCCCGGTCGCGGTGCTGATCGTGCCGCTCTACAACCTGCTGGCGAGTCTCGGCCTGCTCAACCAGCCGGCGGGCCTGGTCATCACCTACCTGACCATCGCCGTCCCGTTCTGCGCCTGGATGATGAAGGGCTTCTTCGACACCATCCCCGTGGAGATCGACGAATCGGGACGGGTCGACGGGCTCAACCCGTTCGGCACCTTCTGGCGGCTGGTGCTACCGCTGGCCCGCCCGGGCCTCGCCGTCACCGGCTTCTACACCTTCGTCACCGCCTGGGCCGAGGTCGCCTACGCCTCCGCCTTCATGACCGGCGAGGAGAACCTGACCCTCGCCGGCGGGCTTCAGACCTTCGTCAACCAGTACACCAACGACTGGGGTTCGATGACCGCCGCCGCCGTGATCATCGCCGTACCGGCCGCGCTCGTCTTCGCCTTCGCCCAGCGCCACCTCGTCGCCGGACTGACCGCCGGCACCACCAAGGGATGAGATGACCCACCAGCACAACGTCACTCCCGCCACCGACTGGTGGCGCGATGCGGTGATCTACCAGGTCTATCCGCGCAGCTTCGCCGACGGCAACGGCGACGGCATGGGGGATCTGGCCGGCGTCCACAGCCGGCTGCCGTACCTGCGCGACCTGGGCGTGGACGCCGTCTGGCTCAGCCCCTTCTACGCCTCCCCGCAGGCCGACGCCGGCTACGACGTCGCCGACTACCGCGCCATCGACCCGATGTTCGGCACCCTGGCCGACGCCGAGGCGGTGATCACCGAGGCCCACCGGCTGGGCCTGCGCATCATCGTCGACCTCGTCCCCAACCACTGCTCCGACCAGCACGAATGGTTCCGCCGCGCACGGGCGGAGGGCCCCGGTTGCACGGCCCGCGAGCGCTTCCACTTCCGCAAGGGGCGGGGCGAGAACGGCGAACTGCCGCCCAACGACTGGGAGTCCCTCTTCGGCGGCCCGGCCTGGACCCGGGTCCAGGACGGCGAGTGGTACCTCCACCTCTTCGCCCCCGAACAGCCCGACTTCAACTGGGACCACCCCGCCGTCCAGGACGAGTTCCGCTCCATCCTGCGCTTCTGGCTGGACCTGGGCGTCGACGGCTTCCGGGTGGACGTGGCGCACGGCCTGGTGAAGGCCCCCGGCCTGCCCGACATGGGCCACGCCGGGCAGCTGAAGCTCCTCGGCAACCAGTCCCTGCCCTTCTTCGACCAGGACGGGGTGCACGCCGTGTACCGCTCCTGGCGCGCCGTCCTGGACGAGTACTCCGGCGAGCGGATCGCGGTCGCCGAGGCCTGGACGCCCACCGCCGAGCGCACCGCGCTCTACCTCCGCCCCGACGAGCTGCACCAGGCCTTCAACTTCCACTACCTGAACACGGGTTGGGACGCGGCCGCGCTGCGCGAGGCGATCGACTCCTCGCTCGACGCGATGCGCCCGGTCGGCGCCCCGACGACCTGGGTGCTCTCCAACCACGACGTGGTGCGCCACCGCACCCGCCTGGGCGGCGGCCCGGACCGGGCCCGTGCGGCCACCCTGCTGATGCTGGCGCTGCCCGGCTCGGCGTACCTCTACCAGGGCGAGGAGCTGGGCCTGCCGGAGGTCACCGACCTGCCCGACGAGGTCCGCCAGGACCCGTCCTTCTTCCGGGACACCGGCCAGGACGGTCTGCGCGACGGCTGTCGGGTGCCCCTGCCGTGGTCCGGCGAGGCGCCGCCGTACGGCTTCGGCGCCGGCGGCAGCTGGCTGCCCCAGCCCGCCGACTGGGCTCCACTCAGCGTCGCGGCGCAGACCGGCGACCCCGCCTCCAGCCTGGAGCTCTACCGCAGCGCGCTGTCCCTGCGGCGTACCCACCCCGGCCTGGGCGCCGGTGACGCGGTCGGCTGGTTGGACGCCCCGGACGGCGTCCTGGCCTTCCGCCGGCCCGGCGGCCTGGTCTGCACCGTCAACACCACCGCGGCCCCGGTCCGGCTGCCGACGCCGGGACGGCTGCTGCTGTCCTCCCGCGAGGGGTTCGCGCAACCGGACGCCTCCGCGGGCGAGTTCACCCTCCCCGCGGACACCACCGCCTGGTGGGAGGAGTGACCCTGCCCGGTCCCCATCCGGCCCCCCGGCTGTCCGACATCGCCGCCCAGGCGCAGGTCAGCGAGGCGACCGTGAGCCGGGTCCTCAACGGCCGGGCGGGCGTGGCGGCGAGCACCCGGCAGCGGGTGCTCGCCGCGCTCGACGTCCTCGGCCACGAGCGGCCGGTGCGCTTACGGCGTCGCAGCGCGGGCCTGGTCGGGCTGGTCATCCCGGAGCTGACCAACCCGATCTTCCCGGCCTTCGCCCAGATCATCGAGCAGTCGCTGGCCGGCCACGGCTACACCCCGGTGCTGTGCACCCAGATGCCGGGCGGTGCCACTGAGGACGAACTGGTCGAGCAGCTGGAGGAGCGGGGGGTGACCGGCATCGTCTTCCTCTCCGGGCTGCACGCCGACACCCGCGCCGACACCGGGCGCTACGCCCGGCTGACCGCCCGCGGCGTCCCGTTCGTCCTGATCAACGGCCACAATCCGCGGATCGACGCGCCGTTCGTCTCGCCCGACGACGGCGCGGCGGCCCGGATGGCGGTGCGGCACCTGGCCGAGCTGGGGCACGAGCGGATCGGGCTGGCCGTCGGGCCGGCCCGTTACGTGCCGTCCCGCCGCAAGGCCGAGGGCTTCGTGGCGGCGCTGGGGGAGTCGTTCGGCCTGTCGAGGGGGCAGGCCGAACGGCGCATCCAGCACACGCTGTTCAGCGTCGAGGGCGGCCATGCGGCGGCCGGCGCACTGCTCGACGAGGGCTGCACCGGCATCGTCTGCGGCAGCGACCTGATGGCGCTCGGCGTCGTCCGGGCGGCCCGCGGGCGCGGGCTGGACGTACCGGGGCAGCTCTCCGTCGTCGGGTACGACGACTCCCAGCTGATCGCCTTCACCGATCCGCCGCTGACCACGGTGCGCCAGCCGGTCCAGGCGATGGCGACCGCCGCGGTGGGCGCCCTGATCGAGGAGGTGCACGACCGGGCACAGGGCCGGCGCCCCACCCAGCGGACGGAGTTCATCTTCCGGCCGGAACTGGTCGTCCGGGGGTCGACCGGTCCGCTGCGCGAATGACCTCCGGCGCCGGGCCGGCTCCTGCCACACTGGGTGCGCTGTGGTGTACGACCGGTGACCGGGAGTGGGTGTGTGATGAGCGACGAGGCGCGTCCGTACACGAGGGAAGAAGTGCTGCACGGCGTGGCGCTCATCCAGGCACACCTCGCGGAGGACGAGGACGCGGTCGCCGCTCTCTACGACGAGGACGACGAGGACGCGGCGGTGGAGGCCGCGCGTGCGATGTTCGCGATGGCCCACATCATCGTGCACGGGCTGATCATCCCCGAGATGTGGGTCATCAAGAAGGGCTTCAGCTACGGCGACACCCGCAACGTCCCGGAACTGAACCTGGCCCTCCATGTTGTCAAGAACATGGCGGAGCGGGTGGAGATCGCCAAGGTCTGGCCCATGGTGATCGCGGTGTCGGCGGGTGAGGTGATGGGCCTGATCGTGCAGTGCACCGACACCCCGATGGAGGAGGTGCCGGCGTTCCTCGACACGGTGCGGGAGCGGGTGTTGCTGTCGATGGCGCCGTGACGCACGGCCCGCGGCCGGCTCCCGGCCGGCGCGGGCCGCGCGTCACGGACCGGTTCAGACCGCGGTGCGGCGGGCGTGGAAGAGGCCCCAGCGCAGCAGCCCCCGGCGCGTGATGTCCGTCCACAGGGGAAGGTTGGCCAGCAGGTCGTCGACGTAGGCCGGGCTGATGGTGCGCCGCAGCTCGGCCGCTCGGCGGTGCACCTCCGCGTCGAGGCGCGCGTAGTGGGTGGCGACGTCCCCGGTGCGGTCGTCGAAACGGGCCTTGAGGCCGAGCTCGGACAGGTGCTCCAGGTAGCGGGACGGCGTCGCCAGGGTCTGGACGCCGAGGCGGGACAGCGCCGGCCGCACGGCCTCCACCGGTGCCTCCTCGGCCACCATGATGTCGGAGAAGACCAGGCCGCCGTCCGGCTTCAGCACGCGTACCGCCTCGTCCAACGCGGCCTCGCGGTCCGCCACATGGCACAGGACCTCCAGGGACCACACGACATCGAAGCGGCCCGCCTCGTAGGGGAGGTCGAGGAGGGAGCCGGTGACGACGTCGATCAGGCCGTCCAGTCCCCGCCGGGCGTTGGCCGCGCGGTGGCGCCCGTTGTGCTCCTCGCTGAGGTCGAGGGCCACCACGCGGCAGCCGAAGCGCTCGGCGAGCGCCCGGGCCGAACCGCCGTACCCCGAGCCGAGGTCGAGCACCGTGGCGTCCGGGCCGAGCAGGTCGGCGACCTGGTCCGCCGTGTGCTGCACGGTGCGGTGCGAGGCGTCCGCGACCGCCTCGTCGGCATGGGCGTAGATGCCGATGTGGATGTCCTCACCGCCCCAGACGGCGTCGTAGAAGGCGTCGACATCGCCGGTCTCGTAGTAGCGCCGGGTGGTTTCGTCGCGGTCGGACGGGCTGGTCTCGTCCCTGGTGTTGTCGGCCATGGCGGGTGGATTCCCCAGATCTCCGAGGTCGATTCGTCCCACCTGTCGGTATCGGTGACTATCCGCCAGACGGCCGCGGGGTCGGTGACCGGGGCGGTCCGGCCGGCCGGGCGCGTAGGGCCCGTTGTGGCGGACCGACGGCCGGCCGGACCTGCTCCTACGGGAACGTAACACCGTTGCAATGTCTTGCGAAAGGTCTTGCAACGAGGAATCGCCCCGACTAGAACCATGACCCATGTCCTCCACCACCCGCCGGTCCACCCGGCGCCCGGCCGCGGCCCTCGCCCTGACCCTCGGCGCGGCGGCCCTGCTCGTCCCGTTCCCGCAGCAGCCGGCCCAGGCCGCCCCGTCCGCCCCGGGCCAGGCCCTGGCGCAGTGGATCGACCGCGACACCGTCGTCTGGAAGGGCGCCGAACGCGCCGACGTCCAGCTGGAGTTCGGGGACCCCGGGTCCCCGACGGCCGGCCGCATCCGCCTCACGCCCGGCTCCCTCACCCCGGCCGAACGCAACGCCTTCCCCCACCTGACGGGCTATCCGGCCTTCACCGTCGCCCCCGGCGACCGCGACCTGGCCCGCACCGCGCTGCGCGGCCCGCTGACCGCCGCCCAGCGCACGGCGGACGGGCGGCGCACCACAACCGGCGTACAGATCCCCGGAGTCCTGGACGACCTCTACGGCGCCCGCGCCCAACACACCCGACTCGGCCCGGTCTTCCACCACGGGCGCCCCACGCTCTCCGTCTGGGCCCCCACCGCCCGCACCGTCGCCCTCGAACTCGACGGCCGCACGGTCCCGATGACACGGGACGACGCGAGCGGCGTCTGGCGGGTGCGGGGCGCGCGCGACTGGGCCGGCAAGCCCTACCGCTACCGCGTCACCGTCTGGGCCCCCACCGTCGGAAGGACCGTCACCAACGAGGTCACCGACCCCTACTCCACCGCGCTCACCGCCGACTCGGCCCGCAGCCTCGTCGTCGACCTCGACGACCCGGGGCTCGCCCCCAAGGGCTGGGCGGACCTGCGCAAGCCGGCCGCCGTGCCGCTGCGCCGGGCCCGCATCCAGGAGCTGCACATCCGGGACTTCTCCGTCGAGGACCGCACCTCCCGCCACCCCGGCCAGTACCTCGCCTTCACCGACCGCCGGTCCGACGGCATGCGCCGGCTTGCCTCCCTCGCCGCGGCCGGAACGTCGTACGTGCACCTGCTGCCGGCCTTCGACGGCGCCACCGTCCCCGAGAAGCGCGCCGACCAGCAACGCCCGGACTGCGACCTCGCCTCCTACGCCCCGGACTCCGAGAACCAGCAGCAGTGTGTGACCCGGACCGCCGCCCACGACGCCTACAACTGGGGCTACGACCCGCTGCACTACACCGTCCCCGAGGGCTCCTACGCCTCCGCCCCCGAAGGACCCGCCCGCACCGTCGAGTTCCGCCGCATGGTCCAGGGCCTGAACGGCGCCGGACTGCGCACCGTCATGGACGTCGTCTACAACCACACCGCCGCGAGCGGCCAGGACCCGCACTCCGTCCTCGACCGCATCGTCCCCGGCTACTACCAGCGGCTCCTCGACGACGGTAGCGTGGCCACCTCCACCTGCTGCTCCGGTACCGCGCCCGAACACGCCATGATGGGCAAGCTCGTCGTCGACTCCGTCGTGACCTGGGCCAAGGAGTACAAGGTCGACGGCTTCCGCTTCGACCTCATGGGCCACCACCCCAAGGCCAACATCCTCGCCGTCCGCAAGGCCCTGGACGCCCTGACCCCGCGCAAGGACGGGGTCGACGGCAGGTCCGTCATCCTCTACGGCGAGGGCTGGAACTTCGGCGAGGCCGCCGACGACGCCCGCTTCGTCCAGGCCACCCAGAAGAACATGGCCGGCACCGGCATCGCCACCTTCGACGACCGGGCCCGCGACGCGGTGCGCGGCGGCGGCCCGTTCGACGCCGACCCCCGCCTCCAGGGCTTCGCCTCGGGCCTGTTCACCGACCCCAACTCCTCACCGGCGAACGGGGATTCCGCCTCCCAGCGGGCCCGCCTCCGCCACTACCAGGACCTCATCAAGGTCGGCCTCACCGGCAACCTCGCCGACTACACCTTCACCGACAGCGACGGCCGCCGCGTCAAGGGCTCCCAGGTCGACTACAACGGCGCCCCGGCCGGCTACGCCGCCGCCCCCGGTGACGCCCTCGCATACGCCGACGCGCACGACAACGAAACCCTCTACGACGCGCTCGCCTACAAACTCCCGCAGGGCACCAGCGCCGCCGACCGCGCCCGGATGCAGGTGCTGGCACTCGCCACCGCAACCCTCTCCCAGGGCCCCGCGCTCTCCCAGGCCGGCTCGGACCTGCTCCGCTCCAAGTCCCTGGACCGCAACTCCTTCGACAGCGGCGACTGGTTCAACGCCCTGCACTGGAACTGCGCCGACGGCAACGGCTTCGGCCGCGGACTGCCGCCGGCCGCCGACAACAAGGACAAGTGGCCCTACGCCCGGCCCCTGCTGGCCGACCCCGCCCTTCGCCCCGGCTGCGCCGCCATCGACGCCACCGCCGCCGCCTACCGCGACCTGCTCCGCATCCACGCCACCGAACCGGCCTTCGGCCTGTCCACCACCGCCGCCGTCCAGTCGGCGCTCTCCTTCCCGCTCTCCGGCACGGACGAGACCCCCGGCGTGCTCACCATGCGCCTCGCCGACCTGGTGATCGTCTTCAACGCCACCCCGCACCGGCAGGACCAGGCCGTCCCCGCCCTCGCCGGTGCGCCCTACCGCCTCCATCCGCTCCAGGCCCACGGCGCGGACCCCACCACCGCCACCGCCTCGTTCGCCCGCGCCACCGGCACCTTCACCGTGCCGGGCCGCACGGTGGCGGTCTTCCGTCGGGGCTGAGGCGGACTGGCGCCCTCACACCAGCCGCTTCTCCAGCAGGGTGACGGCGTACGGACTGCCGCCGCCGTCCGTCTTGGCGGACTGCTCCCCGACGACGGCGTACCCGGCACCCTCGTAGTACGTGCGCAACCGCGGGTTGGACGCCACGCAGTCCAGCCGGGACCACTCCCTGCCCGCCGCGGCGATCCGCCGCTCGGCGTGCGCCAGCATCGCCCGCCCGGTCCCGGCCGGCGCCCGCCCGCGGTCCACCATCAGCCGGTGCACATACCCCGCCTCCGCCGGCCGCGGTCCCCACGCCGGCTCGTCCCGCCACCACAGTTCGAAGGCGCCCACTATGTGCCCGGCCGCCTCCGCCAACCAGACCTCACCCTCCGCCATCCGCTGCCGGAAGTGCTCCACGCCCTTCCCGCCCGGCTTCCACTGGTCGATGCCGGACTCCTGCATCCACCGCGCCGCGGCGTCGTACAACTCCACCAGAACGACCGGGTCGGTGTCGTCGGCCAACCGAAACATGATCTCTTCCATACGGATCATTCTGGCTTCCCACGCTTTCGTCTGCGGCGCCGCGCTTCTTCTCGCCGTGGCCTTGGCGGCCGGCGTTCTCCGCACGTTGTTGGCTTTCCCGCCGTGTGTCGTCTCGCCGTGGCGCCTGCGGCGGGCGTGGGTTGTTGGGTGCGGTGACGGTCCTGCGGGGCAGGGGTGTGGGACTGCTTCGCTTTACGTCCCACACCCCTGCCCCTCCGGCCCGTCCCCTCCCGTGAGTGGGAGGAAAAACGGTGGTGGGGGCGGGCGCGAGTGGTCCACTGCGCGCAGTCAAAGACGGCCCTCGCCCAGATCAAACGGGTTGCGGCAATGCCATGAGTCGGCCCACGAGGTCCGCGAACATGCCGTCCGCCGGTTCGTCCACGAGCATCTGTCGGACCACCTGGGCCATCCGCTCGTCGTACGCGGCGCTCACCGCGGCCAGTGCCGCGAAGTCGTGGACCAGCTGGCGTTCCAGCTCGGCGCGGGGTACCCGGCGGCCGTCCAGCCAGAGCAGTGCGGTGGTCTCGGCCAGCGAGATCCACGAGCGGACCACCATCTCCAGCCGCGGGGGCGGGTCACAGACGCCGAGGTGGGCGACGATCTGCTCGAAGGCGGCCTGCCGTACGCCGTCTATCATCGCGCTGGTCCGGCTCGAACCGATCGCCGGGCCACCGCGCATCAGCGCCGCGAAGCCGGGCCCGTGCTCGTCCACGAAGTCGAAGTACCGCTCCATGACCCGCAACAGTCGGGCGCCGAGCGGGCCTTCGTGCGGCTCCACGAACCGGGCCGTCAGCTCGTCCGCGGCGCGTCGCAGCGCGGCCTCGTACAGCTGCTGCTTGCCCGGGAAGTAGTGGTAGACCAGCGGCCGGGAGATGCCGGCCGCCTCGGCGATCTCGTCGATCGAGACGTCCTCGGGGGAACGGTGGCTGAAGAGGTCGAGGGCGACCGCGATCAGCTGATCGCGCCGTTCCTCGACGCCCATCCTGCGGCGCGCCCCGGTCGTCATGCGCACCACCCTAACGACCCGGGGCGCGGCGCGGAATCACAGATCCAGCACGAGCCCGCCGTCGCCCCGCGCCCGCGAGACGCAGATCAGCATCGAGTCCGCGCGCTCGGCGTCGGTGAGCAGTTCGTCGCGGTGGTCCACCTCGCCGGCCAGCACCCGCTGTTGGCAGGTGCCGCAGAACCCCTGCTCACAGGAGTACGGCAGATCCGGCAGGGCCTGTTCGCGCAGGGCGCGCAGCACGCTGGTGTCCGCGGCCACCGGGACCGTGCGGCCGGTGCGCCGCAGCTCCACCTCGAACGCCGCGTCCGCACCGGACCGCGCCGGGGTGGCCGGCGCGAACCGCTCGGTGTGCAGGGTCAGGCCCTCGGGCCCGTCCGGCAGCAGCGCGGCGACCGCGTCCATCAGCGGCTCGGGGCCGCAGCAGTAGACGGCCGCGTGCGGCGGCGCGTCGGCGAGGGCGGTGGCCAGATCGGGCCGGCCGTCCTCGTCCTCGGCGACCACCGTCACCCGCGGTGCACCGGCCCCCGCCAGCTTCTCGACCTCCGCCAGGAACGGCATCGAGGCCCGTGACCGGCCGGCGTACAGCAGCCGCCACGGCACCCCCTCCCGTTCGGCCTGCCGCACCATCGGCAGGATCGGGGTGATGCCGATGCCGCCCGCGACGAAGAGGTAGGCGTGGCTGTCGCGGAGCGGGAAGCGGTTGCGCGGTCCGCGGACCGCCACCTCCGTCCCCTCGTGCAGCTGCTCGTGCACCTCGCGCGAGCCGCCCCGGCCGTCCTCGATCAGCCGGGCGGCGATGGTGTACGAACCGGACGTCGCGGGGTCGCCGCACAGCGAGTACTGGCGCACGGCCCCCGACGGCAGCACCAGGTCGACGTGGGCGCCCGGTTCCCATGCCGGCAGCCCCGCGCCCTCCAGACGGAGCCGTACCACCCCGTCGGCCTCCTCCGTCCGATCCACGACCAGCAGGTTCCGGACCGCCTCCGGGCCGCCCGCGCCCCGGCGACCCCGCCCCGAGAGGGGCTCCTCCAGCGCCGGCATCGGCCACAGCGGCGACGCCGCCACCCGTCGGCGCATCGCCCGCCGGACGACCAGCGCCGCCGCGGCAACCACCACGACCGTCCGCATTCGGGGCATCTCAGGCACCTCCGGCGGTACGGGCCTCGGCGGCCGTCGCGGCGGGGGACCCGGCGAGATAGGCGACGGCCTGTGCGGTGTCGCCGTGCCGGGAAGGGTGGTACCGGCGGCTGAGGTACTGGGGGATGGAGCGGGCCATGGCACCCGCGGTGGGCAGCACGCCCTGCCGTCCGGCGCGGAAGAACTCCCGGAAGCTGGCCCTGCCGTCGATCAGCGAGGGGTCGTGCGTCATGAAGAAGCGGGTGCCGCGCTGCCAGAGGAACACCAGCGCGGTGAACGCGGTGGCCCAGGTCCGCACCCGCCGCCGGTAGTCGCCGTCGAGGTGCATGAACAGGTCGAACGCGACGGAGCGGTGCTCGACCTCCTCGGCGCCGTGCCAGCGGAGCAGGTCGAGCATCGTCGGATCGGCGCCCCGGGCGTCCAGCGCCTCGGCGTTGAGCACCCAGTCGCCCAGGAACGCGGTGTAGTGCTCGATGGCGGCGATCATCGCCACCCGCTCCAGCAGCCACCACCGGCGGGCCCGGCCCGGTGGCAGCGTGCGGTCGCCGAGCAGCTTCTCGAACAGCCAGTCCACCTGCGCGGTGTACGGCGTCGGATCCAGCCCCTGCGCCTTGAGGTGCGGCAACACCTCGTCGTGCGCCTGCGAGTGCATCGCCTCCTGACCGATGAACCCGATCACGTCCTCGCGCAGCCGAGGGTCGCGGATTGCGGGCAGGGCCTGCTTGTACACATGCACGAACCAGCGTTCGCCGGCCGGCAGCAGCAGGTGCAGGACGTTGATGGTGTGGGTGCTGGCGGGATCGCCGGGTATCCAGTGCAGCGGGGTGTCGGACCAGTCGAAGGCGACGTTGCGGGCCTTCAGCGGGGTGTGCTCGGACGCGACCGGCTGGGGCCGCAGCGAGGCCGTATTAGACATGGCGTCAATGTACTGGTGGGTAAGGAATGTCGATACCCCTCGGACGTGGAAAGGCGCCCTTTCCGAGTCCGAGGGGGCGGCGCCTCCTAGCGCAGTGCCCCGATCCGCCCGCCGTTCGCCAGGCGTCCCGCCAGCTCCGCCCGGTCGCCCGCCTTCGCCGGCAGCGACACGAAGCGCCCCGGTGTCCGCCCGTGCACCCCGCCGGTCGCGGTGATCGACGTGACCTGGTCGCTGCCCGCGGCGAGCAGCCACCACTGTCCGCTGCCGGCCTTCCACAGCACCCCGGCCAGCGCCCTGGGCGACCGCGGGCCGCAGGCCGTGCCGCCCTCGGCGCGCGCCGCCACCGCCCCGGCCGCGAACGGCTGCCCGCTCGGCGCCGGCGGCTGGATCTGGGCCGTGGCCCGGCTGCCCGCCCCCCGCCAGGTCTCGGCGCGGGTGCACAGCCAGGCCGCGCTGCCCGCTCCGCCGGGGAGCGGCTGCCGGGCGAATTCCCAGGCGTTCACCGTACGGACGCCCCGCCCGCGCATCTCGGTCAGTTGGCAGCCCGTCCGCGCCCACGCCCCGGTGGCCTGCGGACCGCTCACCTCGCCCGGCCTGCGCGGGGAGCCGTACGTCAGCCGGGCCGGGGTCAGCTCGCCCAGGTCGGTCAGCAGATGGCCGCCCATCCGCAGCGCGGGCCAGGCCGCGCACGTCTCGGTGGGCCGCGGCGTCGGCACGGGAGCCGTCAGCCCGCTCGCGTCCAGGTGCACCGGCTGGCCCACCACGTTCGGCTTCAGCAGATCCACCAGCCCCGCCGACTTCACCCACGGGGCCGTCAGATAGCGGACGTTGGCCTGGGTGCGGCCCACCACCAGCGCACTCGCCGAGTCGACCGCCGCCCCGTCCGTCCGGGCGAAGTCCAGCGCCGCGCCGGTGCCGGGGGTCTGGCCCTCGCCGTCCGCCGCCTCGGCGTAGCGCACCACCCGCAGGCCGTCGTGGAGGAGCACCACCACGGCGTGGTCCACCACCCCCGCGAAGAGCAGCTGCGCCGGCCCGGCGGCCGGGCCGGTCGCGGTGCCGGGGGTAGCCGAGACCGGCACCCCGGCGCCGGGCCTGGCCCAGACCGCGAGCGCACGACGCAGCAACGCCTTGTCGTGGACGCGATTGCCGCGGGCCGGCCACACGGAGAAGTCCTGCCGGGCCGCCGACTTCCAGGCCGTCGCCGGGGCCGTCGTCACCTTGCCGGGATCCAGGGCCGCCTCGGCCGCCGCGTTCTGCGCGTACGGCGGGGCCGCCGCGCCGTCCGGGCCCCAGCCCTCGCCCGGCAGCCCCAGCAGCGCCCCGCACACCAGCACCGCCGCGCCCGCCGCCAGTACCGCCCGCCCGTGCTGCCGCCGCCGGATCAGATCCGTCGGCCGGGCCTGGAGTGCGCACGGGTCGAACTCCGGCGACTCCAGCAACAACCGGTCCCGGCTGCCGGCCGGCGTCTGCGCCTGCTCCGCCTCCTCCAGCGCCTCCCGAGGGTGCGCCACCCCGGCGGACTCCAGCAGCCGGCGCGTCTCGGGGGCGCTCAGCCGCTCCAGGTCGCGCAGCACGAACGCCGCTCGGGCCGGCGCGGACAGCGCCGACAGCGCTTGGTCCAGGGCGAGTTCATCGGCTCCGCCGGAGCGGGGGAACATCCGCAGGCCCCACACCTGGGGCAGCGCCGGTGGTAGCGCCCGTCGGCGGCCGGTGGCCAGCGCGGTGCGCAGGACCCGTAGCCGTACGAAGGCGTAGCCGGGGTCGATGGCGGCTTCCGTGCCGGTGCGCTGGGCGGGCAGTCCGAGGCCGCGGGTGGAGGTGCGCTGGCGCGGCAGGGTGCGCTGCACCACGCCGTGGGCGGCCAGCACCCGGCGGCTGCGGCTCTGCCCGGGCGGCAGCACGAGGTAGGCCAGCCGGACCAGCCGGGGGTAGTGCTCGACCAGCGCCGCCTCGGCCTGTTCGACGTCGATGACGTCACTGGTCCCAGTGACGTCGTCGACGCTGCCGGGAGCGGCGTGGTCCGGACGCTGCGGTGTCGCCTGCTGCTGTGTCACGTTCGGTGAAACGAGTGAATCCTGTGCGGGTCACCGACGCGCCCGGAGCCCTGACGGGTGACGCGCTACGTGAGGTCGAACTCGCCGTCCCGCGCGCCGAGGACGAACGCCCGCCACTCCGCCTCGGTGTAGCGCAACACCACATCCGGGTCGGTGGAGTTGCGCATCGCCACCGCCCCGCGCTCCAGGAAGGCGACCTCCACGGCCTCCTCGGCCTCGCCGGGGGCGCGCTGCCAGGTGGCGTCGGAGATGTCGAGGGCGTAGAGCCACTCTTTCTCGGCTGCGGCACTCATCCGTCGTTCCCCTCGCTCGTGATCCGTTCCGGCACTGGCCGGTCGGGTCAGCGTACGCGTCGGCCAGGTGTGCTGCCAGTGAGCGACCAGTGGCGGAACGCAGCCGTACCGCGGTTCCCGGCAGCGGAGTTGGCGGCGGACTGGTGCAGCCCGGTGTCCTGTCGGGCGGCGGCCCCGGGGACGCCGACGGTGCCGATCTCGCGCCAGCTCGCGCCGCCGTCGATGGAGCAGGAGCCGGTGTACGTACCGGAGTTGGCGCCGTCCGGGCCGCGGGACAGCCGCAGCAGGACGGGTGCGGTGATGTCGGCGAGCCGCCGGTAGGTGTCCAAGGTGCCGTCGCCGTCGGCGTCGTAGGACAGGACGATGCCGTTGCCGGGCGTCGCGGAGAGATTGAGGAAGCCCCGGGCGTCCGACGAGCCGGGGGCGGGGGCGGCGAGGCGGTTGCGGACGACGATGCCGGCGCGGGCCCAGGGGCCGGTCGGGTCCTGCCGGGTCACCTCGACGACCACCGTTCCGCCGGCGGCCAGTGCGCCCGGCCGGTAGACCGCGCCGAACTCGGTGGTGGCCCGCCACAGGTCGGCGCCCGCGCCGTTGATCGCGAAGCGGTCGTCCAGCTGACCGAAGACCGCCTCGTTCGTCGTCACCGTCCTCAGGCCCGGGGCCAGTGGCCCGGCCACGAACAGCGTGCCGTGCTGCGCGGCCGTCACCCGCGGCTCGCCCTCGGGGCCGTAGGCGACGCTGAGGTCGTAGGGGAGGGGCCGCAGCGGTTCGTCCGGGGGACCGGCCGGTGCGGTGACCCGCCAGCGGGCCGTGCCGGTGCCGCCGGGCGGGACAGCGGGCAGGGACAGCGGCCCCGAGGCGGTGGCGTCCAGGCCCGTCAGGGCGAAGTCGACGCGGCCCGTCGCGCGCAGCCCGTTGACGTTGCGCAGCGCCGCGGTGACGGTGCCCCGGCCGCCCGGCGGCAGCGCGGACGGGGCGGCGGTGACCGTGACCTTGCCCTGGTAGGGGGCCGTGGCGAGGACGTCGTGGACCCGCTGTGCGGTGCGGTGCGGATCGGCGGTGGGCCGCAGGGGATGGTCGTTGCGCGCGTGGGTCCAGGGCTCCTCCGCGGCGTACCAGTCGAAGGCCCTCGGCGGCCGGTCCGCCGCCAGCGCGTCCGCGAGCTCGTCCAGGTACGCCTGCCACTGCGGGAGGTGGACATCGCCGATCAGGCCGTGCCAGTCGCGGTTGGCGTAGTTGGCGAGGTGTCCGCCGTCCGCGGTGTCCCGGTCCGCCCAGGTGGTGATCAGCGCCCGGGCGCTGTGCTCCAGCCGGGCCGCCTCCTCGTCGTCGGACGCCATGGCCCGGGCGTCCGCCAGCCACGGCCCGAGCAGGAACTGCCGGTGCGCGCCGGTGACCTCCTCGCTCAGCCGCATCAGCCGCAGCCACAGCCCGGACAGCGCCCGGAACGTGGACAGGTCCCGGCGCCGATGGGCGGTGTACAGCTGGGGGAGCAGCTGCCAGGACCGGTTGGCGAGGGACTGCCGTGCGGCGTCGACGAGGTCGTGCCGGTAGGCGTCGCTGCCGCGCAGCGCGGGGCGGACGGCGAGCAGCGCGGCGAAGGCGGTGTCGAAGGCGGCCGGGTCGAAGGCCGGGGTCTGGGTGGCGTACGTGGTGCCGGCGCGCGCGGTCAGGCTGGGGCGGGCGGCGAACAGCGAGTCGTGCGGCCGGCCGTCCTCGCTGGTGATCTCGTACGCACTGGTGCGCAGCGCGGCGAACGCGGCACGGGCCTGCCCGTCGCGTCCGCCGTAGCGCAGATCGGCGTAGCGCGCGAACCACGCCGCGCGGTCCACCGGGCGCTTCCGCCAGGCCAGTTCGCTGAACAGCTCGAAGGCCGCCGGGTCCCGTTCGGCGGCCTCCGGCATGTACGCCGTGCCGACGAGCCGGCTGCCCGGTCTGTCGCGCCAGACCGGGAAGCGCTCGGCCCAGACGTGGGTCTTGGCGCCGATGGTGGTGCGGCCCCCGAAGTTGGGGATGGAGCCGAAGGCGTACGGCACCCCGCCCCAGTCCCGCTCCCGGTCGGTGACCGTGTCCAGGTCGCTGAGGCCGTCCACGATCAGCATCCGGTCGTGGTCGACCGCGTCCAGCAGATCGCGCCGCGGGTTCTGCTGCCAGCCCAGGATCACCCAGGTCGCGCCGGGGCGGGCGGTGCGCAGCGCCTGTTCGACGGCGCGGGCGGCGTCCGGCACCGGAACGTCGCCGGGGTCGCCGCCCTCGTGCAGCAGGTCCATCTTGAAGTGGTCGGCGGGGCCCAGCAGGCGGTGCTGGTGGCGGTAGAAGGCGGCGGCCACCTCGCCGAAGACCGCGGTCCGCGGATCGAGCCAGTCCGGGCGCGGCAGGCCCGACCAGGTGCCCTGTGGCACGGTCCGGGCGCCGGGGTTGCGGGCGGCGAATCCGTCCGGGACGGTGCCGAAGTAGCCGGGCAGCACCGGACGCATGCCCAGTTCCCGCAGCCGGTCGCAGATCCTTCGCCCCAACTTGGCGCGTTTGTCGAGGAGTTGACCGCTGACCGGGCCGCCGTAGCGGCTCATGTTCTGTAGCAGCCACCACGGCTGGTGCGAGGGCGCCGGGAGCCAGGCGCGGGCCTCGGCGTCGGAGTAGCCGAAGTCGGTCAGCAGCCGGTGGTAGACGGCCTCGGTACCCGGGGTGACCAGCACCTCGTTCACGCCGTGCAGCGCCAGGACGTCGATCATCCGCTCCCAGCGCGGCCAGTTCGCGTAGGGGGCGGTGTAGCCGTCGTGGGTGTCGTTGAGGGCGAAGCGGTGCGGCAGGGCGGTGGCCCGCTCGACCGGGGAGGCCGGGGCGGGCAGTCGCTCCGGCAGGTCGAGCTGGTCGCCCGCCCAGGAGACGTGGGCCCGGCAGGTGTACTTGAGATACCAGTGGACGCCGCACAGCAGCACCGCCGGAGTGGTCCCGGCGACCGTGATCCGGCCCGCCGTGCCCTCGACGCGGAACCGGTCGGTGGAGCCGTCCGCGGCCAGCGGGACGAGCCGGAACTGATCGACGTGGTCGGGCAGCACCCGGGCCAGCGCCGCCCGGGCCGGAGCGGTGTCGTACGGAGCGCTCCGCGCCGGCCCGCGCAGGGGAATCCCGGTCGCAGCGGCCCCGCCGAGCGCGGCCCGCGCACCGAGCGCTCCGGCGGTGCCCAGCAGGTTGCGTCGACTCACGTCCACGTGTCCTCCCACGTTGTCGTCTGCGGCGGGCGTTGTGCGTCGTCTGCGGTGCCACTCCTTTGGACTTCGTCCTGCGGAGCGGCGCCTCCCGTGAGTGGGGTGATCTTCTCCTGGTGCGGGTGCGGTCTGTCCACTGACGCGCACGTGACCCTTGGCGGTTACCCCCACCGGTCTTCTTCCACCCACTCACCGCACCCGACAACACCACGCCCGCCGCGTGGGGGTACCTCCCACGCCCTTTAGGGGTGGGAACCGCATACGCCAGGAAGGGGCCGCGGTGAGGTTCCGGTGCTGGTCAGGGCCGGTCCGTGGTGGGACTGACGCGGATCGGACCGCTAAGAGGTCGCGCCGAAAGGTGATTGTCAACGGCGTCGGTCAGGCCGGTTGGCCCAACGGTAGGTCGACCAGGCTTGGCGGATCAGACTGCGGATCGTGATGATGGTGTCGGCAAGGTCGAAGAACGCATCGACGATGGTCATTTGGCGTTCGTAGCAGCGGGCGAGTCGGCCAAAGGCGTTGTGCCAGGCGTTGGTCCGCTCGATATGCCAGCGCTGACCCGCTTGAACGGGGGCCTGGTCGCCCTTGTGTGCGATCTCGCCGGTCAGGCCGCGGCGGTTCAGTTCATCGCGGGTCTTGCCGGAGTCGTAGCCGGCGTCCAGGTGGACTGTGATGTCAGCGGGCAGCGGGCCGAGGTCGTCGATCTTGTCGAGGGTGGGCGCCAGCAGGGGCGAGTCGTTGCGGTTGGCCGGCGCCAGCACTCGACCGAGCGGGATGCCGTAGCCGTCCACCAGCAGCGAGCGTTTCATCCCCTGCTCACCCCGGTCCACCGGGGACCGTCCGGCTAGCTCACCTCCGCCGGGTGCCTTGGTGATGCAGCCGTCTACCGCGATGTGCTCCAGCAACAGCCCCACGACCCGGTCGTAGGCATTCAGGGCGATCTGCTTGAGCTTCGTAAACACGCCGGTTTTGATCCACTCATCGCGGCGGTTGCGGATCGTGGTCGCCGAGCAGGTCGAGTCGGCGATCGCCTCGTACGAGCAGCCGAACCGCAGCAGCTGGATCAGCTTGTCGAACACGACCCGGTCGGCGATCCGCCGCCTATGGCAGCCCAGCGGATGCGAGAGGGCATACGGCGGCCGAGCGGGAATGAAGGGCCTCGAACTGAGCCCATAACGGGTCGACCAGCCAAGCTGGAAGCGCAGGCACTCACGATCCTCGTTCTTGATCACAGGTGTGGACGGTTCGGTGATCTTTTAGTTGCGCCTGCGCAACTCCTCGCGTCGGCCTGCGGCCTGTCTGGCCGTCTGCATGGACGGGCTTCGGGGCGGTGGTTGTGCGTCGGTGGCCGGCTTCACCGGGAGGCTGGTCGGAGCCGTCCCGGCAACGGGGCGCGGACTCCAAGCAGCCTGGCCGCCAGCAGTAGGGCGGCGGCGAACACCAGGGGGCCGATCGTCTGAGGGACCTGATGGTGGGCCGCGCCGATCACCGCGTCGGCTAGCTGGACCACTCCGTTCAATGCCAGTAGCAGGCCGAGCGGTCGCCAGGCGCGTACGACCAGCAGCCAGACCATTCCGCCGAGCAGCACGATGCTGCGGGCGGCCAGGTAGGCGGCGTAGGTCCTGGCCGCGGCCTGGTCGCCCCCGTGCACCAGCCCGCCCGGGTCCACCAGGCCGGATACTGCGAAGTAGCCGGACGCGACCGTGGTGAGGAGTGCGACAAGCCCGCCGAACCGACGGGCATTTAGTGAGGGGGCCATATTGTTCGGTTGCCGAATCATATGGCTAGGCTAACGTTGACCACGTGGCGACGGAAGAGTCTTTGACCAACACAGTGGGTTTCTTGTTGGGCAAGCTGGGCCGGGAGGCGAACGGGCGGTACGCGGAGCGGCTGGCCCCGCTCGGTCTGCGCCCCCGGCACTGTGCCGTCCTGGAGCTTCTGTCCAGCGGGCCACATGCACAGCTCGAACTGGCCAAGGCCGTCGGTGTGACCGCGAGTGTGGTTGTCGACATGCTCGACGAACTTGAGGAACTCGATGCCGTACGACGGGTACGGGATGCCGCCGACCGTCGGCGTCAGCTCATCGAACTGACGCCGACCGGCCGGGAACTACGGCGCCAGACGCTCTCACTGGCACGGCAGAACGATGAGGACCTGCTGAGCGCGATCGGCCCCGCCGAGGCGGCGGCCCTACGCCAGACCCTCAGCCGGATCGCCACCGCGACCGGCCTCATTACGAAGTGACGCCCACTGGAAGGTCAGTGTTGGCGCCATCATCACGATCCGCAACCTGATCCACCTGGCCTGACCACCCATCGCTGGGGCACCCGCCCCGAACGACGCCGCTGACAATCACCTATCTGCGCAACCTCTAAGCGGCGTCGGCAGGCCGTGCGTGAGCATCTGGGCGTGAAGTATGAGGCGGCGGCTCTCCCGGCGCGGGTGCGGCAAGCGTTGCCGGCAGGGACGTCGCGTTGCGGGCAGGGGTGGCGTTCGACCGCGGCCGCGGCATCTTTGGGTCCGAGTCGCGTACCTCCGGTCTCTCAGAACTCTGCCAAAACGAGGGGAAGTTGTGAGAGGTGTTGTGCGAATCGCGACATGATGAGTTGAGACATCTATCCCGTTGTGCGAATCGACATTTTATGACCTCTGCCAGGGGTCAGTACGGTCGGATTCATGGAGTGGAACTTTCAGACGGCAGAAGAACTCGCGGCTGCCTTGCGTGCCGGTGAAGTGACCTCGGCGGAACTGACCGACGAGGCGATTGCCCGTATCGAGCGCGACGACAAGGCGATCAACGCGATCTGTGTGCCGGACTTCGACCGTGCGCGGGCCGCCGCGCGCGGTGCCGACCAGGCGCGCGCCCGCGGCGAGGACCGGCCGCTGCTGGGTATTCCGGTGACGGTCAAAGAGTCCTACAACATCGCCGGGCTGCCCACGACCTGGGGCATGCCGCCGCAGGCGAACTTCATGCCGGCCGAGGACGCGGTCCAGGTGTCGCGGCTCAAGGCCGCGGGCGCGGTGGTGCTCGGTAAGACCAATGTGCCGGTGGGGCTGCAAGATATCCAGAGCTTCAACGAGATCTACGGCACCACCAACAACCCGTGGGATCACGGTCGCACGTCGGGTGGGTCCTCGGGCGGATCAGCGGCGGCCCTGGCGTCCGGGTTCGGCGCGCTGTCCATCGGCTCCGACCTCGCCGGCTCGTTGCGCACCCCCGCGCATTTCTGCGGCATCTACGCGCACAAGCCGACGCTCGGACTGGCGGCAACCCGCGGCATGGTCGCGCCGCCGGCACCGCCATTGCCGGTCGACCTCGACCTCGCCGTCGTCGGTCCGATGGCGCGCACCGCCCGCGACCTCACGCTCCTGCTCGACGTCATGGCCGGACCGGACCCGCTGACGCACGGTGTGGCGTACGACGTGACGCTGCCGCCCGCGCGCCACGAGCGGCTCGGCGACTTCCGAGTCCTGGTGATCGAGGAGCATCCGCTCATTCCGACCGGGTCCGCCGTGCGGGCGGGCGTGAACCGGGTGGCCGACGCGCTTGTCGACGGCGGCGCCCGCGTCGAACGGCACACTCCGCTGCTGCCCGATCTGACCGAAGCCGCCATGCTTTACAGGCAGTTGCTTTTTTCGGGCTCTGTCGCACGTTTTCCCGTCGACTCCTACGAGCAGCTACGGACCCGCGCCGCCGGACTGAGCGCAGACGACCAGAGTCTGGATGCGGCGGTGCTGCGCGGGATGGTGTCGAGCCACCGCGACTGGATCGAGGCGAACAGCCGTCGCGAGCTCCACCGTCACGGCTGGCGGCAGCTCTTCGCCGAGTTCGATGCCGTGGTGTGTCCGATCACGCCGACTCCCGCGTTCCCGCACGACCACAACCCCAATCCGCTGGAACGCCGGATCGGCATCGACGGCGTCGAGTACCCGTACTTCGACCAGCTCGTCTGGGCCGGTCTGGCCACCATGCCCGGCCTGCCCGCCACCGCCATACCAGCGGGCCGGTCCCCCGAGGGTCTGCCGGTGGGAGTGCAGCTCATCGGTCCGATGTTCGAGGACCGCACCCCGCTGCGGCTGGCCGAACTGCTTGAGCAGAAGATCGGCGGCTTCCAGGCACCGAGGTAGGGCGTACTACCGGGTGTCCGTCGAGGACGAGGTGCGGATGACGAGCGAGGGCCGGGGCCTGGTCCTGACGCTCGCGGCCTGGCACGCGGGACCGGCCATGCCGGCTGTCCAGTCGCCTCGACAGCCGGATCGTGTTCGCATCAGACGCGAAGCCTTCGCGTCTGATGCGAACACCGAAGGTCCACCAAAGATGTTGTCTCTCCACTGACCAGCGGGAACAACCGCCACGGCCCCTTTCTCGTGTATTCGGTTCCCAGCCCCTTTGGGCAGTGGGGGAGCGACGGCGAGACACCACCACGGCGGGAGAGCCGAAAACGTGGGGAGACGGTCATCCGCTCGCCCCCTGGGCGTTACGTGCCCGGCCGTCCCCCCGGGGAACAGTCTGCCCCGGAGAGAAGGGCAGGAGGGCTCCCATGAGCATCGCACCGACCGCGTCCGGCACCGTCCCCGAATCGCCGGCGGCGCCAGCCGCCACCGCTCCCACCACCGGATACACCGCGCAGATCGCCGACACCCTGACGCAGATCCGCGCCGCCCAGCGGCTGCGCCACCAGGTCTTCGCCGGAGAGCTGGGCGCCACCCTGCACAGCCCGTTGGCCGGCCACGACATCGACGCCGTCGACGAGCTCGCCGACCACCTCGTCATCACCCACACCGCGACCGGTGACGTGGTCGGCACCTACCGGCTGCTGCCGCCCGGCCGCAGCTCCCGGCTCTACTCCGACGGGGAGTTCGACCTCGGCGCCCTGGAGGCGCTGCGCCCCTCGCTCATCGAGGCCGGCCGGTCCTGCGTCCACCCCGACCACCGCGACGGCGCGGTGATGACCCAGATGTGGGCCGCGCTCGCCCGCTACACCCTGCTCTCCGGCCACCGCTACCTGGCCGGCTGCGCCTCCGTCCCGCTCGCCGACGGCGGCACCGCGGCCGCCCACGCCTGGGCGCTGGGCCGCACCCGCTATGCCGCACCGCCGGAGCTCCAGGTCACCCCGCACCACCCCTGGCACGCCACGGTCCCGGTCCCGGAGCGGCCCAGCGTCGCGCAGCTGCCCCCGCTGCTCCGCGGCTACCTGCGCATCGGCGCCGTCATCTGCGGTGCGCCGGCCCACGACCCCGAGTTCGACGTGGCCGACTTCTTCGTGGTCCTGGACATGGAGCGGCTCGGCGACCGCTACCGGCGCTACTTCCTGGGGGAGCGGTGAACGGCCCCTTCGACATCTGGTCCGACTGCACCCCGGGCTGCGCCGCGCACGCCCTGCCGCAGATGCCGGCGGCCGGTATCGCCCGGCGCTCCGCGGTCTTCGCCCACCGGGTGCGCCGGGCGCTGACCGACGGCGAGCGGATGGCCGATCCGGCGCGGCTGCGCGCCCACGCCGGGGCGCTGCTCGACGCGCTGGACATCCGCCGGGAGGGCCCGGAGCCGGGTACCGGCGCGCTCACCGCCCCGGGCGACGGGCCCGGCACCCTCGTCGTCGTCAACCATGTCTCCTGGCTCGACATCCCGGCCCTGCTCGCCGTCGAACCGGTCACCCTGCTCGCCAAGCGCGAGGTCGGCGGCTGGCCGGTCGTCGGCGGGCTGGCCCGCCGCGCCGGTACGCACTTCATCGACCGCACGAACCCCCGCCAACTGACCAACTCGGTACGGGAGTTGGCCGAGCTGCTGGGGTCCGGGCGGTCGGTGGCGGTCTTCCCGCAGGCCACCACCTGGTGCACCCCGGACCAGGGCACCTTCCGCCGGGCCACCTTCCAGGCCGCCCTCGACGCGGGCGCGCCGATCCGGCCGGTGACCGTCGAGTACGCCCAGCAGGGCCGGCCCAGCACGGTGGCCGCCTTCTGCGGCGAGGACACCTTCCTCGCCTCGCTGCGCCGGGTGCTCGCCGCCCGCGCGCTGACCGTACGCCTCACCGCCCATCCGCTGCTGACGGCCGCGGAGCGCGATCCGCGCCTGGGGCGGCGGGAGTTGGCGGCGCTGGCGGCCCGGGCGGTACTGGGCGGCCGGCCGTCGGCGGGCGCGGCGGTACCGGCCCCGGAGGGGCGGCACGCGCCGGTGCCCGCCGTGGATGCACGGGACGCCCCGGTCCATGTTTGATCAGCTGGACCAGTTCGCCGAGCCGCTGCGGGGCATGGTGGGTTCGCCCTGGTTGTGGCTGGTCGTGCTGGTGGTGTCCGGGCTCGATGCCCTGTTGCCGTTCATGCCGAGCGAGACCACCGTCGTGCTGGTCGCCGTGCTCATCGGCCCCGACCTGCCGTTGCTCGCCCTGTTGGCGGGTGTCGCGGCGGCCGGGGCGCTGGCCGGTGACTGCCTCGGCTATGCGGTGGGACGGTACGCCGGCCCGCGGGCGATCGCCCGGCTGCTGCGCGGGGAGCGGGGCCGGGCCCGGCACGCCAGGGCCCGTGCGCGGGTCGAGCGGCACGCCGCGCTGCTCGTCGTCGCCGGTCGTTTCCTGCCCGGTGGCCGGGTCGTCGCCGCGCTGTCGACCGGCAGCGTCCGCTTCCCGCTGCGCCGCTTCGTCCTGCTGGACGCGGTCGGTGCGGGTCTCTGGGCGCTGTGCAGCGCGGCGCTCGGCGGCCTGGGCGGCGCGGCGCTCACCGACTCCCCGGCCAGGGGCATGCTGCTGGCCTCCGGGATCGGGCTCCTGGTGGCCGGCGGTGTGGGGTGTGCGCAGCGGTGGGGCACCGGCACCCTCCCGCGCCCGAACGGGCGGGAGGGCGCCTGCCCGCGGTAGTCCGGCTCAGGCGCTCGGCACGTACTTGTAGCCGACCCGGCGCACCGTCACGATCGACGACCGGTGCGCGACGCCCAACTTGCGGCGCAGCCGGGCGACATGGACGTCGACGGTACGGCCGTCGCCGACGTGGCCGTAGCCCCACACCGTGGTCACCAGCTGGTCACGGGTGTGCACCCGGTGCGGATGCGCGACCAGGTGGGCCAGCAGCTCGAATTCGAGGTAGGTCAGGTCCAGCAGCCGGCCCTGGACCCGCGCGGTCCGCTGCTCGGGGTCGATCCGGACGATCGCGTCGCCGGTCGGTGCGGGAGCCGCGGGTCCGGCGTCCGGCTGCGGGTCGGCCGCGGCGACCTGCTCGGCCGGTACCAGGACGAGGTAGCCGACCATCGGCGGCTGGCCGGGCAGGACCGGCAGGCTGTGCTGGGGCGCCGGGAGCCAGGTCGCCCCGGAGTTCAGCAGCTCGGCGACCTGCTCGACCGTGTGGCGGGCGGGGAGCCCTCCCGGACGGAGCCCGGGGGAGCCGCCGCCCGGGGGCGCGGCGGGCGACGGGAGGGCCTCGTCGGGGGCCACGGCGCGCAGTCGGTGGCGGTGCGGGGGAGGGGTGGTGCGGGTGGAGAGGGGAGCCGTCGTGGAGTCGGCGGTCAGGGTACGGACGTTCGTCATGGGGAGTCAGCTCTTTCGCGCAGAAGGGGCGTCGGGGACGTCGTGCGCGCGGGCAGGGCTGGGGACGCCGGTCAGCGGCGTCGGTGAGGAGTGTGCGGGCCCGCGCTCAGTGCGCGCGGCAACACAGACGATCGAATGCGTGCGCCTGCCGGGACGGCCAGAAAGGCTCAAGGTCGCTGCGACCCGTCGCGGTGTCTGTAAGGCTGGCCATGCCCCCCATTGAACCAGACAGTCGGTGATCTGTCCCCGGTGTGGGTGCCGCGGTGACGGGATTCGGCCGGGCCGGTGATGCGCAGGCGGTGGGACCGGCGGTGATCCCGTTCCGACTGGGCCTCGGCGCAACGGAGTTGGGGAGCCGAGGGAAGGCGGAGGGGACGCGGAGGGCGGGCGGACGGTGACCGGAATCCACTCCGGGAAGGGAATCCACTCCGGGAAGGGAATCCGCTCCGGGACGTATCCGGCCCGCCGCCCCCCTGCTGCGTCGGTCGCCCCCTCACCCCGCCGTGCTGCGGTGACCGCGCCCGGCCGCCCGCATTCCGTGCCCCATCGCCACGCCGAGCGCCAGCGCCACCAGATGTCCGGTGTCGGTGAACGTCCGTCCGCGTCGCAGCACGGGACGCGCCCCCAGTGCCAGCAGCCCGGCCGTCGCCGCCGCCCGGGCGCCGCGGTGCGGGACCGTCGCGGCGAGGGCGCCCAGCGTCGCGTTGAAGCCGTAGCTCGCCCCGACGTCTATGGCGCGCGCGGTGGCGTCGGGCGGGTCGGTCCGCACCCGGCCGCGCAGCCCCGCGTAGACCAGCAGGCTGGCGCCTATGTGGCCGGTGGCGAACACCCCCGCGGCACGCGCGGTGCCCCAGCGGACCTCGGCCGCACCGAGGGCCGCGAGCAGCCCGGCGCCGTACGGCAGCGGGAGCGGCTCCTCAACGAACGCCGCGCTGGTGATCAGCGTCGCCCACCGACCCGCGCGCAGATTCGCGACGTTGGTGGAGTTCCGGCGCAGCAGCTCCGTACGCTCCGGCTGCGGCAGCCGGGCGGTGGCACGGGCGGTGAGCTGGACGGCGCCGACGTACAGCGGTGCGGCCCAGGGAAGGCGGAGCGGCATCTCAGGCCCCCGTCGGCAGTCGCTTGCGCCAGTCCAGCGGGGAGACGTCGATCACCCGGTCCGGGTCGCCGTCCCACTGCACCGGCAGGCCCGCCGCGGTGAGCGCCGCCACCGCCGTCCGCCCGACCGCGGTCCGCGCCTCCGCTGAGGCGTCGTCCTCCCCGGGCTCGGCATAGGCGCCGTACCGGACCGCCAGCCCGTGGCCCTCCGCGGCAGCCTCGGTGTCCTGGTAGTGGAAGAAGACGAAGCCCCGGTCGCCCTCGGCCCGTTCGGCGGCTATCTCGCCCAGTGCGCAGCCGCTGCAACAGCTGAAGTTCATCCGGGCGGTCAGCCCCTTGGCCGCCAGCGCGGCGAAGGCCTGCGCCACCCGGTCCGGGTCGGTCACCTCGGGCCACTCGGCCTGTTCGGCGAGCCGCCGCTCCCACAGGCCCGCGACGATCCGCCGTGCGTCGTCCAGCGATATCTCGGTGTCCTTGGGGTCGAAGGAGTCGCAGACGCCCTGCGCCACCTCGTGGACGTCCCAGAAGCCGGACCGTATGTCCTTGCGGGCCTGCTCCTCGGCGGCCTTCCGGGTCTCCGGGTCCAGCGCGGGCGTGGAGTACAGGTCCGCCGGCCGCCAGTCGAGCGCCGTACGCCACGACTCCCCGCCGTGCGCCCAGTCCACGAACACCTCGACCACCCGCTCGACGTCCTCGGTCTCGGTGGCGAAGTGCCGCTCGGGTGCGCCGTCGCGGTACTCGACCCGGAACGGCCCGGCCCCGTCCCGCCAGGTCTGCACGTACACGTGCGTCTCGTCGGGCAGCCGCTCGGCGACCACGAAGTGGTCGTCGTCGGCGCCGATACGGCGGAGCAGTCCGGCCAGTTCGGCGGCCGTCGGGCGCGAACGGCCCGGCCCGGTCTCGGTCTTGACGCTGATCGCAAGCATGTCCCCCAGCGTGCCAGGCGCCACTGACAATCTGCCGCGCGGCTCGTGCACCGAGCGGCGCCGGACGCGCGAAGGGGCCGGACCCGCCCGGTCCGGCCCCGTCGGGGCGTGCTCCCGCTCGTCTCAGACCTGCTCGCGCCGGGCCAGCTCCGTGCAGCAGGTGTCCACGATCAGCCGGGTGACCACGTACGGGTCGACGTTGGCGTTCGGCCGCCGGTCCTCGATGTAGCCCTTCTTCTCCACCTCGACCTGCCAGGGGATGCGCACCGAGGCACCGCGGTCGGAGGCGCCGTAGCTGTACTCGTCCCAGGGCGCGGTCTCGTGCGCACCGGTGAGCCGCTCCTCGATGCCGGTGCCGTACTGGCGGACGTGCTCCAGCGGCTTGCCGTCCGCGCCCAGCGCCTCGCAGGCGGTGATGATCGCGTCGTAGCCCTCGCGCATCGCGCGGGTGGAGAAGTTGGTGTGCGCGCCCGCGCCGTTCCAGTCGCCCTTGGCCGGCTTGGCGTCCAGCGACGCGGTGACGCCGAACTCCTCCGCGGTGCGGTGCAGCAGCCAGCGCGCCACCCACATGTGGTCGGAGACCTCCAGCGGCGGCAACGCGCCGACCTGGAACTCCCACTGGCCCGGCATGACCTCGGCGTTGATGCCGGACAGGCCGAGACCGGCCGCCAGGCACAGGTCGAGGTGCTTCTCGACGATCTCCCGGCCGAAGATCTCGCCCGCGCCCACGCCGCAGTAGTAGTCGCCCTGCGGGGCCGGGTAGCCGCCGCCCTCGGGGAAGCCGAGCGGACGCTCGCCCTTGAGGAAGGTGTACTCCTGCTCGATGCCGAAGATCGGCTCCTGGCCGGCGAACTTCTCCGCCACCGGGCGCAGCCGCGCACGGGTGTTGGAGGAGTGCGGGGTGAGGTCGGTGTTGAGCACCTCGCACAGCACCAGCAGGTGGTCGCCGCCGCGGATCGGGTCCGGGCAGCTGAACACCGGCTCCAGGACGAGGTCCGAGGAGTGGCCCTCGGCCTGGTTCGTGCTGGACCCGTCGAAGCCCCAGCGCGGCAGCGTGGAACCATCCGCGAGGATCTTGGTCTTGGAACGGAGCTTGGCGGTCGGCTGGGTGCCGTCGATCCAGATGTACTCGGCCTTGATGGTCACGGGGTCCTCTTATACGGGTCGGTGCGGGTACGCGTGCGGGGCGTACGTTCGCACTCTCGCAACGGGCCATTTCCCGTCCGTTGCCCATATGTGAACCACAGGTTACTCAGTCGGACATCCTGTCGATCCAAGGGTGGTGTGCCCTATATGCCTTGGAATGCATGGATGTGAAATGCGGCATTTGGGTGGCTATGACCCTCGCGCTGTGGCGCAGGACTCACCCGTTCCGCTTCAGCAGCCCCTCGAATCCGAGGTGGTGGACGCGCCGCACCAACTCCTCGCCGCCGATCCCCATCGCCTCCGCGGTGCGCCCCACGTGCCAGTCGTGCGCGGCGAGCCGGTGCAGTACGTGGCCGCGCCGGACCTGCTTGTCGCTCAGCCGGAAGGTCTTGAGGTAGCAGACCCGCCCCTTCCCGTCCGTGATCATCTCGCCGATGTGCTGGGTGCGGTGCAGCGCGAACGGCGGCAGGAAGCGCGACAGCCGGAACCGCCCCATCCGGTACACCTGCCGCACGTCGTAGGACGCGTCCAGCAACTCCGCCGCCATCAGGCCGTCATGCTGCGCCTCCCACTCCTGCGCCTGCCGCACGGCGGCGGACCGCAGCTCCGCGAGCGAGGTGACGTACTCCGCCGCGATGCGCGCCGTGAACTCCGCCACCGGCCCGCCGTAGAGGGCGTACTGGTACATCAGCTCGCCGTACAGGTCCTGGAGCAGCGACGGGTGCAGCGCCCGGTAGTCCTCCGGATGCGGCACCACGAAGGCGGCGGCCAGCGCATCGGCGACGTACACCATCACCCCGCACTGCCCCGGATGGATCTCGAAGATCCGCAGCGCATCGTCGAGCCCGGGCATGCGCTCGCCCCGGTACGCCCGCTCCGCGCGCGGCGAGAGCCCCGCGCGCACCGCCCGTCGGGTCCACTCCTGCCACACGATCGACGGCCCGCCGAAGTGCAGCGCCAGATAGCCGTCCAGCGCCAGATGGAGCGGCAGGAAGCGCAGCCCGCCCGAGCCGCCCCCGGACGCCCGCCCCTTGCCGCGCTGCCTCTGGACGAGCTTGCGCGGCAGGTGCAGCGGCGCATGGGTCACCGGGCCGTGCTCGTCGCTGAGCTGCGAACCGTATGCGGCGGCCGGCGACCCGTCACCCGTCCAGTTCGCCACGAAGCCGTGCGGAACGTACGCGGTGTAGGACGCGCCCCCGCCGGCCCGCACCGTCACCGGGCCGGCCGGCGCGGCGGAGCCGATCGCCCCCTCCTCGAACAGTTCGCGGTGCAACCGCAGGTCCTCGATCGGCTCCGCGCGCACCAGCGGCACCAGCCGTACCGCGCCCCACACCTGTGGCGGGCGGGCGGCCAGCCCGCTCAGGTCCAGCCGGCTCATCCCGTGCCCCCCGTCCGCTCCTGGTCGTCCCCCAGGAACTGCCGCACCCGGTCGTCCAGATGGGCCCGCAGCTCCGCGAGCCCTGTCCGCCCCTCGGCGAACCGCGCCAGCTGCACCAGCGCCGGCAGGTCCTCCGCATCGCGCACCCCGGCGGTCGGCACCGCGGCCGAAAGCCGGCGCACCGTGAAGTCCCCGGCGTCGTATACGGGGTTGAGGTGCACCACGGAGGTGCGGTGTTCGGGGTCGAGCCGGGTGCGCCACACCCGGAGCACCTCACCGGCCAGCCCGGGCGGCGCGTTGTCCCACCCGTCCGAGACGATCACCAGCCGGTCCGGCGCACCCTCCAGCGCGTCCACCAGCCGCATCCCCAGCGGCGTCGGACCGAACGGGCGGGCCAGCAGAGCGTCCTGCCGCCCCGACGTCCACAGCGGCAGGTACCACCCCGCCAGCGCCTCCAGCAGGAAGTGGCAGGCCAGCGCGGTCGCCAGCGGCCGGTGCCGCTTCTGCCGGGACCCGGAGGCGGAGAAGCTGTCGTCCAGCACCGCCGCCACCCGGCCCCACGTCCCGGCCTGCGCACCCGCCGTGCGCCGCGCCGCCGCCCGCAGCGCACCGGTCAGCTCGGCCCGCCGCGCGACCCGCTCGTCGAGCGAGCACCCCAGCACATACGAGGCGAGCCGGGTCAACGGCATCCCGGCGAGGTCGACGGCCACCGTGGCGCGCCGGGCACCGGCCGACTCCTGGAGCCGCAGCCGCTCCAGGCGCGTCATCCGCGGGGCGATGCGCTCCAGGAACGTCCGGCGCCCGATGCCGTGCGCCGCCGCGAAGCCCTCCGCGACCGTGAACGGCAGCTCGTACAGTGCGCGCTGTTCGTAGTGCGCCCGGCGCCAGGCGTCCAGCAGCGGGGTGTCGAAGTGCGTGCGGCGGCCCGGCGCGAAGAGGAAGTCGCCCAGCTCATCGCCGGCCTGCCCCGGACCGTCCCACGACAGATGGGCGTGCCGCGCCGCGCACTTGAGGCCGGCGCGGTACTTCACCGCGTCCAGGGCCGGGTCCGGGCGCCCGGCCAGCCAGTCCCGCATGATGGCACGGGTGCGCCGGTTGTTGACCCGGGAGGTGCGCAGCGCGCGGAACAGCCGGTAGACGCGCGGGGCGGGCAGCCGCGCCAGCCGGGCCGCGATCAGCCGCCCCTCGGCGCGCCGCTCCTCGGCCGTGGCCTCGCCCGCCGTCTCCAGCAGGCGGCGCACGATCAGTGCCGCATTGTGGTCGTTGATGTCCAGCGCGAGCGAAGCGGCGTACAGCGGGCGGTAGTTGATGCGCACATACGTGTGCAGGAAGTCCAGCGACAGCTGCTGCTCGTGCTCGTCGGAGTGGAATTCGCGCTGGCCGGTGGCGGTGATCGCGGCGTTCACGAACAGCAGCACGTCCTCGGCCGCCATCAGATCCCGGTGGCTCTCCACCCCGTCCTCCCCGTCGATCGGATGCCGGCCGGGGAATGGGGGCACGAGCAGCGAATCGTTGCTTTGCAGAGCAGGTCCGGAAGTCGCACCGGAGTCCCGCGGCCGGCGGGGGAAACGTAACACCGGCCGGACCGACGGGGCATGCGGATTACCCGCGGGCGCACGGCCGGGGCACGGCGTCCGGCACCACCCCCCGCGGGAGACTGGCCCCATGACGACCACGCGCATCGGACTCCTCGGCACCGGCCCCTGGGCGCGCAGCGTGCACGCCCCCGCGCTCGCCGCCCACCCGGGCGTCGAGCTCACCGGCGTCTGGGGGCGCAGACCGGAGGCCGCGGCCGCGCTGGCCCAGGTCCACGGCAGCCGCCCGTACGCCACTCCCGGCGAGCTGTTCGCCGACTGCGACGCCGTCGCGTTCGCCCTGCCGCCGTCCGTCCAGGCCCCCTTGGCGGTACGGGCGGCCGCGGCCGGCTGCCACCTCCTCCTGGACAAGCCGGTCGCCACGTCCGTGCCCGAGGCCCGCGCCGTCGCCGATGCCGCCGATCGCGCCGATATCGCCTCGGTGGTCTTCTTCACCGCGCGCTTCGGGGAGCAGGAGGGCGAGTGGATCGCCGCCCAGGCCGCCCTCGGCGGCTGGTTCACCGCACACGCCGACTGGCTCGCCCCGGTCTTCGTCGAGGGCACCACCAGCCCCTACGCCCACTCGCCCTGGCGCCGCGAGAAGGGCGGCCTGTGGGACGTCGGTCCGCACGCGCTGTCGGTGCTGCTCGCGGTCCTCGGTGACGCGGAGGCGGTCACCGCCGCCCAGGGGCCCGCGGACACCGTACTGCTGACGATGCGTCACAGCAGCGGTGCGGCGAGCTCGGCGACGGTCGGCCTGACCGCGCCCGCCGCCGCCTCCGGCGTCGAGGTCACCCTGCGCGGCACCGCCGGCACCACCTCCCTGCCCCGCCGTCTGCACGGCCCCGAGGTGGCCTACCACCGGGCCGTCGAGGCCCTGCTCGCCGCCGCCCGGAGCGGCCTGCCGAACGCCTGCGACGTCCACTTCGGCCTGCGGGTCACCGAAATCCTGGCCGGTGCGGAGGAGAGCCTGCCCCCGGTCATGCCCCGGGAGTCATGACCACATGGCGGATTTGGTCGTGGAAGGCATGAGCGAACGCCCGTAGCGTCAAAGTCATCGCCGGGCCCCGCACCGGCCCGCGCACCGGCCCGCCAGCGCACCAAGGGAGCACCACCGCCATGACGCCCGCCACCGGCTTCACCAGCTACGTCGACACCGTCCTCGCCGCCCTCGCCCGCGACCCGGACCGCCCGGCACTCACCGGCCCGGAGCCACTCCCGGGCACCGCCGGCACACCGGGAGCCGGGGCCCGCCCCGAGATCACCGCCGGCGCCTTACACGCCACCGTCCACCGCATGGCCGCGGTGCTCGCCGACCGCGGCATCGGCCGCGGCCGCACCGTCTGCCTGCTCAGCGGCAACCGCCACGAGGTGCTCGCCGCCCGCTACGCCACCAACCTCCTCGGCGCCCGCGTGGTCTTCCTCTACGACGGCATGGCCGCCGAGACCCTGGCCCGGATCGCGGAGAGCGTCGAGGCGGCCCTGCTCCTCGTCGACCCCGACCTGCACGACACCGCACGGACCGTCCTTGCGCACCTGGAGGGCCCGCTCCCCGAGGTGATGACCTTCGGTCCGGCGCCCACCGCCCTCGGCCCCGACCTGCTGGCCGCCTGCGCCGCCCTGCCCACCACACCCACCGTCCCGAGCGCCGCCGGCCCGGAGGACGACTGGTGCATCCGGCACACCGGAGGAACGACCGGCATCCCCAAGGGCGTCCGGATGGCGCACGCCCCGTACGCCGCGATGATCGCCCAGCAGCCGCCGACCGCGGCCGGCGCCCCGCCCCGCTTCCTGGCCTGCACCTCCCTCGCCCACCTGGCGGGCATCCTCGCCGACGTCGCCCTCGCGGCCGGCGGCACCGTCGTCCTGCACCGCGGCTTCGTCCCCTCGGCGGTGCTCGCCGCCATCGCCCGGGACCGGATCAGCCACCTCTGGCTGCTGCCCCCGCTGCTCTACCGCCTGCTGGACGACCCCGCCCTGCCCACCACCGACCTCGGTTCGCTCACCAGCATCACCTACGGCGGCTGTGCCGCCTCGCCCTCCCGGCTGGTGCAGGCCGCCAAGGCCTTCGGCCCGGTGCTGTACGGGATGTACGGCATGTCCGAGGCGATGTCGATCACCGTGGCGCTCCCGGAGGACCACACCCCGGCCGGCCCCGACGGCCGGATCACCGTCGGCCGTCCCCTCCCGGGCGTCGAACTGGCCATCCGTGACGCGGACGGGCGGGAGGTGCCGACGGGGGAGCAGGGCGAGATCCATGTGCGCTCGGCCGGCGTGATGTCCGGCTACTGGAAGCAGCCCGAGGCGACCGCCGCGGCGCTGCCCGGGGACGGCTGGCTGCGCACCGGCGACGTGGGCTGCCTGGACGAGGAGGGCCGGCTCTACATCGTCGACCGGGTCAAGGACCTGATCATCGTCGTGGGCGGCCATGTCCACCCGGCGGACGTCGAGGACCTGCTGCACACCCACCCCGCGGTCGCGCTCTGCGCCGTCTTCGGGGTGCGGACGGCCGACGAGGCGGAGGAGGTGCACGTCGCGGTGGTGCCCGCCGCGGACCACACCGTGGACCCCGATGTGCTCCGCGCCTTCGTCACCGAGCACAAGGGCGCCATGTACGCCCCCACGGGCGTCCACGTCGTCGACGCGATCCCCCTCACCCCCGTCGGCAAGCCCGACAAGACCCTCCTGCGGGCGACGGTCCAGGCCTCCTGAAGGAGCCTTGGGCCAGCCCGTGAACGACACCCTGGCGGGGGTCCAAATCGCCTCTGGCCAGGGGCTTTTGTCAGTGGTGGCCGGTAGAATGGGAACCAGTCAGTGAGGGTTTTTCCACGCTCCAGGAGGTCGCCGATGGCCGCTGCCACACTCATGACGAAGCCTCTCCCGGCCCACCCGCTGCCCAAGAAGCCGCTGCCCGCCGGGTGGCCGCGCGAACGGTACGAATCGCACAACCGCCGCCTGAAGGCCATGCGGCTCGCCATAGCCCTGCTCGACACCGGTGTCTACCGCCCCGAGCAGGCCACCAACCGCACGATCCGCAGCACCGCGACGCTGATCGGGGTGCACATCCCCTCCGAAACGACCTGCCGCCTGGTGCGCGCCCTGCTCTACGACAACTGCTGAGGCCCGACGACCACCGCCGGAGGTCCGCGTCGACCGCTGACCGACCGCTGACCGACGGCTGCTGACGACGCAACGGCGGGCGGCCCGGGATCACTCCCCGGGCCGCCCGCCCTCCGCCTTGTCCTCGACCTCCGCCATGTCCTCGACCTCCGCCAGGGCCTCCTCCAGCCACTGAACCCAGAAGGTCTCCAGCCCGATCCCGGCCCGCAGCACGAGCCGCCGCAGCCGGTCCTCCGGCTCCGCCGCGGCACCGAAGTCGCGGTCCTCGATCCCCTCGTACTCCGCCAACTGCCGCTGGTGCAGCGCGAGATGGCGCCGCAACTCGGTGTCCAGCCCGGCCCGCCCGACCACCGCGGCCGCCCGCAACCGCAGCACCAGCGCATTGCGGATCGGCTTGGAGTCCTGCTCGCCGGACGCCCATGCGGTCAGCTCCGCACGGCCCGCCGGCAGCACCTCGAACTCCTTCTTCTGCCCCCGGGACGGCTGCTCGGACGGCAGCGCCCGGATGAACCCGGCCTGCTCCAGCTTCCCCAGCTCGCGATAGATCTGCTGGTGCGTGGCCGGCCAGAAGTACCCGATCGACCGGTCGAACCGGCGGGTCAGCTCCAGCCCCGACGACGGCTTCTCCAACAGGGCGGTGAGGATCGCATGGGGGAGTGACATGGGCGGAAGCCTAGGGCCTGTCCCATGGGGCAGGGCCGGGTCCGCGGGACACGACGCCGGCCCGGCCGCCGGTCACAGGGCCGCCGCCAGCTCCGTGCCCTGCTTGATCGCGCGCTTGGCGTCCAGCTCGGCGGCCACGTCCGCCCCGCCGATCAGGTGCACCGCCCGCCCCTCGGCGCGCAGCTCCTCGTACAGGTCCCGCCGCGGTTCCTGCCCCGTGCACAGCACGACGGTGTCCACGGCCAGCGTGCTGGCCACGCCGTCCACCGTGATGTGCAGCCCCTCGTCGTCGATCCGGTCGTAGGTCACCCCGGCCGTCATCGTCACGCCCCGGTGCCGGAGCTCCGTGCGGTGGATCCAGCCCGTGGTCTTGCCCAGTCCGGCGCCGACCTTCGACGTCTTGCGCTGCAACAGGTGGACCCGGCGCGGGGCCGTGGGCCGCTCGGGCGCCCGCAGCCCACCGCGCTCGCCGTACGCGGTGTCCACGCCCCAGGAGCGGAAGTACGTCTCCGCGTCCTGGCTCGCCCCGTCGCCGGCGTCGGTCAGGAACTCCGCGACGTCGAACCCGATGCCGCCGGCCCCGATGATCGCCACCCGCTCGCCGACCTCCGCGCCGTCCCGCAGCACGTCCAGGTAGCTGACGACGCTCGGGTGGTCCACGCCCTCGATCTCCGGCACCCGCGGTGTCACGCCCGTGGCGACCACGACCTCGTCGTAGGCGGACAGATCACCCGCCGCCACCGGGGTGTTCAGCCGGACCTCCACGCCGCGCCGGGCGAGCTGGGTCCGGTAGTAGCGCAGCGTCTCGTCGAACTCCTCCTTGCCCGGCACCCGCTTGGCGATGTTCAGCTGCCCGCCGATCTGCTCCGCCGCGTCGAACAGCGTCACCTGGTGCCCGCGCTCGGCCGCCGAGACGGCGCAGGCCAGCCCGGCCGGTCCGGCGCCGACGACCGCGAGCCGCTTGCGCAGCCGGGTCGGCGCCAGCACCAGCTCGGTCTCGTGGCAGGCCCGCGGGTTGACCAGGCAGGACGTGATCTTCCCGCTGAAGGTGTGGTCGAGGCAGGCCTGGTTGCAGCCGATGCAGGTGTTGATCTCGTCGGCCCGCCCCTCCTTCGCCTTGTCGACGAAGTCCGGGTCGGCGAGGAAGGGCCGGGCCAGCGACACCATGTCGGCCCGTCCGTCGGCGAGCAACTCCTCGGCGACCTCGGGGGTGTTGATCCGGTTGCTGGTGACCAGCGGCACCGAGACCGACCCCATCAGGCGCTTGGTCACCCAGGTGTACGCGCCGCGCGGCACGGACGTCGCAATGGTCGGGATGCGGGCCTCGTGCCAACCGATGCCGGTGTTGATGATCGTCGCACCCGCCGCCTCGATCTCCTTGGCGAGCGCGACGACCTCCTCCAGCGTCGAACCGCCCGGCACCAGGTCCAGCATCGACAGCCGGTAGATCAGGATGAAGTCCGTGCCCACCCGCTCCCGGGTCCGCCGCACGATCTCCAGGGGGAACCGCACCCGGTTCTCGTACGACCCGCCCCACCGGTCCGTGCGGTGGTTGGTCGCGCCGGCGATGAACTCGTTGATCAGGTACCCCTCGGAGCCCATGATCTCGACCCCGTCGTACCCGGCGGCCTTGGCCAGCTCCGCCGCCCGTACGTAGTCCTCGACGGTCTGCTCCACCTCGTCGTCCGACAGCGCATGCGGCGTGAAGGGGCTGATCGGCGCCTGGATCGCACTGGGGGCCACCAGGTCGGGGTGGTAGGCGTACCGCCCGAAGTGCAGGATCTGCATCGCGATCCGCCCGCCCGCGGCGTGCACCGCGTCGGTCACGGTCCGGTGCTGGGCCGCCTCGGCCTCGGTGGTCAGCTTGGCCCCGCCGTCGTACGGCCGTCCCGCCTCGTTCGGCGCGATGCCGCCGGTCACCATCAGGCCGACGCCGCCCCGTGCCCGGGCGGCGTAGAAGGCGGCCATCCGCGCGAAGCCGTTCTCCGCCTCCTCCAGGCCGACGTGCATCGACCCCATGAGCACCCGGTTGGGGAGCGTGGTGAACCCGAGGTCGAGCGGGCTCATCAGGTGCGGGTAGGGGTTCACGGGGCTCATCGGGCCTCCTAGCGCGGTGGACGTACGCACCGTTGTAGACGAGCCGCACGCCGTTATGCAACAAGTTGCAAAAACTGTGAGCGAGGCGACGCCGGGCCCCGCCCCTGCCGGGCCGCCCGCGGTGAGGTGGCCCGACCGCCACCGGCGCCACGACCTCCCTCCCTCCTTACTTCCCCCCGAGCCGCCGGGTGGCCCGCTGTACCGCCCTTCCGCGTACCCACCGTGTGTCGTGTCACAGACAACCCCCCAGTCCCTGTGGCAGCGTCAAATCCACTTCCTGTCAAGGAAGTTGATGCACGTGGCCAGGTATGCGGAAAGGAACCAATGAGCACCTTGGAAGCCATGACGCTGGACCAGGTGGTCGACACGGCCCGGTACCCCCTGCTGGAGCCGGAGGGCGCACAGGCGCAGGCGGTGGTGTCCCGCGCCCGCCACGAGCTGTCCACCCACGGCTGTACCGTCCTGCGTGACTTCGTCCACCCCACGCAGCGCGACGTCCTCCAGCAGGAGTGCGCCGCCCTCGCGCCCCGCGCCCACTTCGACGTCGAGACCGTGAACGTCTACAACATCGCCGTCGACCCGTCCCTCCCGGCGGACCACCCGGGCCGCACGCCCTTCGCGCGCGGCAACGCCTTCGTTGCCCGCGACCGCATCCCCACCGGCGCCCTGATCAGCCGGCTCTACCGCCACGACGCGTTCCAGCGCTTCCTCGCCCGCTGCTTCGACCTGCCACAGCTGCACGAGCTCGCCGACCCCTACTCCGGGCTGGTCCTCAACGTGATCGAGCCCGGCAGGGAACACCCCTGGCACTTCGACACCAACGAGTTCACCGTGAGCATGCTCACCCAGGAGGCACAGGCCGGCGGCGTCTTCGAGTACTGCCCGCACATCAGGTCCGCGCAGGACGAGCGCTTCGACGACGTCCGGGACGTGCTGGCCGGCCGCGGCGAGCGGCTGATCCGGCGCCTCCCGCTCCGGCCCGGCGACCTGCAACTCTTCAAGGGCCGGTACGCGCTGCACCGGGTCGGCCCGGTACGGGGCGGGACCGCCCGCCACTCGGCGATCTTCGCGTACAGCGAGCGCCCCGGCGTCATCGGGAGCGTGGCCCGCACCCGCCAGCTCTTCGGCCGGGTGGACCCCGCCCACCTGGCCGCCGAGGGCCGGGCCGTACGGGGCGACCGCTTGCTCGACTAGCCGGGCCCCGGAGCTCGCGCAGCCCCGGAGCCGCCGCAGCCCCCATGGGCTGCGGCATGGCACGCCCACCCCGCGCGCACCGCAGCCCCCACGGGCACCGCAGTCCCCGCCCCACCCCGCATCCAAAACCTGTTCAAACGCCAACGTTCCGCCTCCCGCCGGAGGCAGGCTCTGGTAGATCCCCCGGGGTGTCCTCCGTGTCCCCCAGGGGCGTTGCCCCGCACCCGTACGCACCGACGACCCGAATCGAGACCGGACGTGACCCACAGTCAGGGCTCTTCCGCCACCCCGACGACCCCCGCTGCCCCCACCCCTCCCGACACCCCCACCTTCGCCCTGGAAGACACCCTCCCCCGCGTACCGCTGCCCACCCTGGAGGAGAGCTGCGCGCGCTTCCTCGCCTGGTGCGCGCCGCTGCTGACCGCCGACGAGCTGGCCGCGACCGAGGCCGAGGTCACCGCGTTCCTCCGCCCCGACGGCCCCGGCCGCACCCTCCAGGCCGCCCTTCAGGAGTACGACGCCACGCCCGGCGTGCACAGCTGGCTCGACACCTTCTGGCCGTACCGCTACCTCGGCCGCCGGGACCGCATCGCCCTCAACGCCAACTTCTTCTTCCTCTTCCAGGACACCGGGCAGCCGCAGCTCACCCGGGCCGCGGGCCTGATCACCGCCGCCCTCCACTACAAGCGCCGACTGGACCGGGAGGCGATCCCGCCCGTGGTCCAGCGCGGAGTGCCCCAGACCATGGAGCAGAACAAGTTCCTGTTCTCCACCACCCGCATCCCGGGCCGGGAACAGGACACCGTCCGCGCCCCGTACGGCGACGACCGGCCCGGCCCGTCCGACGCCCGCCACATCGTCGTCTTCTTCCGCGGCGGGATGTCCAAGCTGGACGTCCTCGGCCCCGACGGCGTACCGCACAGCCCCAAGGACCTGGAAGCCGGCCTGCGCGCGGTCATCGAGACCGGCACCGGTGCCCGGCCGGCCGGCGCGGACGCCCCGGTCGGCCACCTCACCACCATGGCCCGCGCCGAATGGGCGGAGGCCCGCGCGTCCCTCCGGGACCTCCACCCGCACAACGCCGCGGCCCTCGAAGACGTCGAAACCGCCCTGTTCTGCCTCTCCCTTGAGGACTTCGCCCCCGCTGACACCCAGCGGACCTGCGACGAACTGCTCTACGGCGACCGCGGCAACCGCTGGTTCGACAAGGCCGTCACCTTCGTGGTCTTCGCCGACGGCCGCGCCGGCATCAACGTCGAACACTGCGAGCTCGACGGCACCACCATCCTCAGCTTCGTCGACACCCTGCTCGCCACCCCCACCGAGGAGCACGCCCGACGGTCCGGCGCCCGTTCCCAGGGTGCCCCGGTACCGGAACCCCTCACCTTCCACCTCGACGACGCCCTCCGCGCCCGCGTGCACTCCGCCGCGACCGCGTTCGCCCAGTACGGCGCCGACACCGCCACCCGGACCGTCTCCTTCGACGACTTCGGCGCCACCACCGCCAAGTCCCTCCGGATCTCCCCGGACGCCTTCGTCCAACTCGCCTACCAACTGGCCCACCAGCGCGCCAAGGGGCACCTCGGCGCCACCTACGAGTCGATCGCCACCCGCCAGTGGCGCCGCGGCCGCACCGAGGCGATGCGCGTCGTCACCCCCGAGATCGTCGCGTTCGTCGCCGCCATGCAGGACCCGACCGAGGACGCCGACACCCGCCGCACCGCCCTGCGCACCGCGGCCCGGGCCCATGTCACCCGCGCCAAGGAGTGCCAGGCCGGCGACGCCCCCGAACAGCACCTCTGGGAGCTCGAACTCATCCAGCGCCGCCGCGGCCCGGAACTCGGCGTGACCGAACAGCCCGCCCTGTACCGCACCCCCGGCTGGCTGACCATGCGCGACGACTACCTGAGCACCAGCTCCGCCCCCTCCGCCCACATCCAGTACTTCGGCTTCGGCTCCACCAGCAGCCGTTGCATCGGCGTCGCCTACGTCCTGCTCCCCGACCGCTTCAACGTCTACCTCTCCACGCCCCGCCCCGTGGCCGCCCCGATGCACGCCTTCGCCGACCACCTCCGAGCGGCGGTCGACGAACTCCGCGAGCTGCTGGCGTCGGACCGCACCGCGGACTGACGCCCCACGCCCGCACCGGCCGGGGGCCGCCGCCCGGCGGCGGCCCCCGGGACCGCTCGACGGTTTCGGGAAGGAAATGTGGAATCCGATCCCCGGCCCCGCACCGTGGATTACCTTTCCTCCGTGGACCAGTTGATCTCCTCAGACCCGACGCACATAGGCCCGTACCGCCTGATCGCCCGCCTCGGCGCCGGCGGCATGGGCCTGGTCTACCTGGGCCGCTCCGAGGCCGGGCGGACCGTCGCGGTCAAGGTCGTCCAGGAAGAGCACGCACAACACCCGGAGTTCCGCAGGCGCTTCGCCCGCGAGGTGGCGGCCGCCCGTCGGGTGGGCGGCTCCTGGACGGCGGACGTGCTCGATGCCGACACCGACGCCGCGGTGCCCTGGGTGGCGACCCAGTACATCCCAGGGCCCGACCTGACCACCGTGGTGGCGAACGACTTCGGGCCGCTGCCCGAGAACTCCGTACGGGTGCTGGCCAACCGCCTCGCCCTCGCGCTACAGGCGGTGCACGAGGCGGGCCTGATCCACCGGGACCTCAAGCCGTCCAACGTGCTGGTGACGGTCGACGGGCCGCGGGTGATCGACTTCGGCATCGCCCGGGCCATGGACAGCCTCGCCGGAGACAGCCTGCACACCCGCACCGGCATGCTGATCGGCTCCCCCGGCTTCATGTCGCCCGAGCAGGTGCGCGGCCTCGAACTCACCCCCGCCAGCGACGTGTTCTGCCTGGGTGCCGTCCTCGTCTACGCCGCCACCGGACGCCTGCTCTTCGGCGCCACGGAGACCGGGCTGAACGCCCACCTCTTCCGGATCGCCGAGGAGGAGGCGGACCTGACTGGCGTACCGGAGTCGCTGCTCGATCTCGTACGCGAGTGCCTCGCCAAGGACCCGGCCGAGCGGCCCACCCTCCAGCAGGTCGCGGCCCGCACGGAGGCGGACGCGGACGGGGGCGAGGGCACAGACGGGAACGAGGGCACGAACGGGGGCAAGGGCACGGACGAGGAGTGGCTGCCGGGCGCGGTGCTGGCCCAACTCGGCCGTCATGCGGCCAAGTTGCTGGACTACGCCCCCGAGACGGCGGTCGGCACACCCGCCACCGCACCCACCGGAGCGCCGGTGCCCGCCGCGGACCCGCGCCTCCCGTCCGGGCCGCCGCAGTCGTCGGCACCCCCGCCGCCCGCGTACGCGCCCACGGCCCCGGCGGACCTCGTCCCCCCGCAGGGGTTCGGACCACCCCCGGGCATGGCCCCCCACGCCTGGCCCGCGCCCCCCTCCCCGGCCCACCTCCAGGACTCCCCGTTCCCGCACCCCAGGCGCTGGTGGGGCCTGGCGGTGGTCGCTCTCGTGCAGCTGTTCGTGCTGTTCGACGCGGCGTCCCTCCGCATGGCGATGCCGTCCATCATGGCCGCCCTGAACCTGCCCGCCGACCAACTCAACCTGATGTTCACCGCCTATGAACTGGCTTTCGGCGGGCTGCTGTTGCTCGGCGGGCACCTCGCGGACCTGGCGGGCCGCAAACGGATGCTGCTCATCGGGCTGGCCGGCTTCGCGGTGGCTGCCGCGATCGGCGGGTTGGCTCCCACTGCCGGCGCGCTGGTCTGCGCCCGCGCCCTCCAGGGCGCCTTCGCCGCGCTGCTGACGCCGGCCGCACTGGGCCTGGTGGTGGTCAACTTCACCGATTCCACGGCACGACGCCGGGCCTTCGGGGTCTACGCCGCGGTCGCCGTCGGCGGCTCGACGGCGGGCCTGCTCGCCGGCGGCTGGGTGCTCGAAACCCTGGACTGGCGCGTATGCCTGTTCGCCGACGTCCCCCTCGCCGTGATCGCCGTGGTCGGCGTGGCCACCCTGGTCCACGACCGCGCGGTCCGCCCCGGCCCCGGCTTCGACCCGCTGGGCCTGCTGCTCGGCTCCGCCGGGATCGTCGCCCTCGTCTACGGTCTGCACGAGACCGAATCGCGCGGTTGGCTCGACCTCCTCGTACTGGCCCTGTTCGCGCTCGGCGTCGTCCTGCTGCTGGCCTTCGCATGGTGGCAGACCACGACATCCGATCCGCTCCTACCGCCGTACATCATCAAGGACCGCAATCGCGTCGGCTCCTTCCTCGCCCTGTTCCTGGCCGGCGCCGGCGCGTTCGCCCTTCTCTCGACCCTGACGGCGTACCTGGAGAGCATCCGCGGCGACTCCCCGACCGGCACCGCCACGTCCCTCCTGCCCATGGTCGCCGCGATCGTCATCGGCTCCACCCAGGTCTCCGCCCGCCTGCTGCACCGCGTGGCGCCGCGCAACCTGGTCGTGCCGGGCCTGCTGCTCACCGCGGTCGGCCTGCTGCTCCTGACCCGCATCGAGCCCGACAGCGGGTACGCCACCGTGATCCTGCCCGGCATCGTCCTCGCCGGCCTCGGCCTCGGCACGGCCCTGATGCCACTCTTCTCCATCGCGACGGCCGGCATCACCGCGCCGCACTCCGGTGGCGGCGCGGCCGCGACCAGCGTGGCCCACCAGGTGAGTGGCGCGCTCGGCGCGGCCCTGTTCGGCAGCGTCCTCACCTCGGGCATCGCGGCCCGACTGGAGACCGTACCCGGGCTCCCGCCGACCTTCGCCGCCGCGGCCCGCAGCGGCCACGTCATCAGCCCGCTGGGGGCTCCGCCCCAACTGGCCGAGGTGATCCGCAAGGCAACGCTGGGCGGCTATACCGACACCCTGTGGTGGTCGACCGGCCTCACGCTGCTCGCAGGCCTGGTCGCGGCCCTGCTGGTCAGGTCCGCCGACCCGACGGGCCCCGAACTCACCGGCCCGACCTTCCCGACCTACGACCAACTCGGCGCCCGCTGACCCCACACGCTCCGTCGCCCCCACCACCACCGGCAGCTGCTGCGGTTCATGTGGCGGCCCGTCACATCCGTCGGTCGCGCTGCTCCTGGACCCGCCGGGCGTGCCCCTCGCGTTCCAGCGCGTCGAAGGGCCCGGCGACGCCTCGGTGCTGCTGGATGCGGGGGAGAGCATCAAGGCTCTTGCCGAGTACCTCGGCCACTCAGACCCCGGGTTCACGCTGCGGACGTACACGCACCTGATGCCGAACAGCCAGGACCGCGCCCGCAAGGCAATCGACGTTGCGTTCGGCGCGGCCGACGAGGACGAAGGCGACGACGGAGCGGTACCGGTCGCCGCCTGAGCAGCACCACGAAAGAGGCCGTCGGCCGCGCCTTCCGAGAGCGGAAGAGCACGGCCGACGGCCCACAGACGGCCCAGGAGAGCGAAAACCCGCTCTGACCTGTGACGTTCTTAGATGTCGAAGTACCGCACGAGAAGTGCTCTGACCTGCACGGATATGGTCTGAAGGCTGGGTGGGTGCACGACCGGTGCACGTCGTGGGTGAGGCGGAGCACCTGGTGCGTGTCCGACCATGACCCGCATACGCACGACTAGGCGACGGCGTTCGTGGGAAACGCGCCACGTGAGGGCTCATAGGGCACTTGAGAGGCCGTTCGCCCAGCTGGAAGTATTTTCTCATCCAAGAAATGGTCAACGGGGGAGTGTTTTTTCGTGGGTGTAGTGCTGCCTGGCTGGGCGGACGAAGTACTCGACATCATCGGAGTCTCATGGCCGAACGTCGACGAGGACGACTACCGGGACATGGCCGATGCCATGCGGGAGTTCGCCGATGACATCGACCACGGTGCCAACGAAGCGCACACGGCCATCCAGGGATTGGTGGGGTCAGCGGGTGGCTCGTTGGCTGTCGAGGCGCTCAACGCTCACTGGAACAAGATCAATGGCACTCACCTCAAGAATCTGGGGGAGTGTGGCCGCATGGCGGCCACTGCCATGGATGGTGTGGCGGTCCTCATCGAGGGCGCGAAGATCGGCGCAATTGTCCAGCTGGGCATCCTCGCCGCAGAGGTGATCGCCGCGCAGGCGGCGGCACCGTTCACGCTGGGCCTTTCCGAAGTCGGTGCGCTGGCCGCGACCCAGGCGACCCGGGTAATCGTCAAGCGCCTCTTCAAGGAGGTGTGCCAGCAGGTCGCTGAACAGGTCATCAGCATCGCCCTGACGCCCGTTGAGGAGGCCCTGGGCGCAATGGTCGGCGACCTGGTCGTCCAGATCGGCGCCAACGCCCTCGGAGTCAAGGACGGAGTGGACCTGGGGCAGACCGCCAAGGCGGGCAAGGACGGCTTCCATCAAGGCGTGCAGGACGCCAAGGACTCCGCGAAATCGGCCGCGGCCAACCCGATGGAACTCCTCAGTGCCGGCGGTGGCAGTGGGGGCGGAGGCGGCGGAGGCGCCGGCGGAGGGTTCAGTTTCGACCCGGATGAGCACGACCGCGTAGTGACGGGTCTGCAGAGCGCCGGTGGCACCTTCCGCAACAAGGCCGGCGGCAAGATCGGCCGGGCCAGAAGTCACCACGGGCGCACTCGTGGCAAGGACGCGATCGCTGACGCGGCTAACGCGATGTTGGACAAGGTCATCGACGGCATCGAGGACGGCGTCAAGAAGACCGCCAAGCACCTCGACGACAACATGACCCGTGGTGTGAAGCAGATGGCCAAGAACCATCAGGACAACGACCGTAAGCTGGCCGACCACTTCACAGGCATGGGCAAGGGAGACGAGAAGGACCCCAAGGCGCCGGGGAGTGGCATCGGCGGGACGGGTAGCCGCGCCGGCGGCAAGAATCCGGGAAGGGGCGCACCGAAATCGCCCCTGCGGAACGGGGCGGCAGAACCGCACAAGACCAGCACTCCAGCGGACGACCGCAACTGTCGAAGCGACCCGATCGACATCGCCTCGGGTGAGATGGTCCTGGCTCAAGAGGACGTCAGCCTGCCGGCCGTTCTGCCGCTACTGCTCGCGCGAACCCACGTGTCCTCCTACCGCTGCGGTGGGTGGTTCGGCCCGTCGTGGTCTTCGACCCTCGACCAGCGCCTCGAAGTCGATGACGAAGGTGTCGTCTTCGCTGCTGAGGACGGCATGATCTTGGTCTACCCGGTCCCCGGGCACGATGAGCCGGTCCTCCCCGTCGAGGGTCCCCGATGGCCGCTTAGCTGGGATCCGGAAACGCCCGATGGACTCCGCATCAGCGACCCGCAGGAGGGACGCTCCTGGCACTTTGCCAAGCCGGCCAGCGTTACGGGTGAGCCGAGTGGGTCGAGCTCCGCACAGCTCCCGCTGACGGCGATCACCGACCGTCACGCGAATCAGATCGACATCGACTATTCCGACGACGGCACCCCCAGCGAGGTCTGGCACAGCGGCGGGTACCGGATCCGAGTCGAGACCGCAGGGCTACGGATAACCGGGCTGCGCCTGCTGGGTGCGAGGAGTTCGGACGCGGTGGCACTGGCCGCCGAGCCAACCGGTAGTGCGGAGGCCGAGGGCGACTCCGCGGTGGGACTGCTGCTGACCGCATTCGGCTATGACGGCAACGGGAATCTCATCGAGGTCACCAACTCGTCCGGTGTACCGATGCGCTTCGCGTATGACCAGGACGGCCGGATTACCTCCTGGACCGATCGCAATCGGCATCGGTACGACTACCTCTACGACGCTGCTGGGCGCTGTGTCGAGACCCGCGGCGAGGGTGGTTTCCTCGATGCCGTCTTCGTGTACGACGACGAGGCGCGCTGCACCCGGGTGACCGATGCACTGGGACAGGTCACTGTCTACCAGCTCAACGAGCGTGGTCAGACGACAAGGGAGACCGATCCCTCAGGCGCGGTCACCACCTTCGAATGGGACCGGTACCGCCGACTGCTGCGGCGTACGGACCCGCTGGGCCGTACGGTCACGATGGAGTATGACGCGGCGGGCAACGCCACCGCGGTCACCCGCCCCGATGGCTCGCGGATGACCGCTGTCTACAACGACCTGCACCAACCCTTGCTCATGGTCGGTGCGGACGGTGCGGGCTGGCAGTACGCGTACGACGATTGCGGAAACCTGCTGCAGATCACCGATCCCGTCGGGGCCACCACCAGCTTCGAGTACGGCTCTTTCGGTCATCTCACAGCCGTCACCGACGCAATCGGTCAGACAACCCGGCTCGCCACCAACGCCGCCGGATTGCCGGTGTCTGTCACCGACCCTCTGGGAGCCGTGAGCAGATGCGAGCGGGACGCCTTCGGTCGACCCCGGCTGGTGACCGATCCGATGGGCGCGGTGACGGCGTTCGGCTGGACGGTGGAAGGACAGCCGGCTTGGTGCACTCGGCCCGACGGTCACACCGAGCGGTGGTCCTACGACGCCGAGGAGAACCTGCTCCAGCACGTCGATGCGGCTGGCGGAACCACGTCCTTCGAGTACACGTTTTTTGACCGAGTCTCCGTCCGTACGGGCCCTGACGGTGCCAGGTTCACCTTCGCCTACGACGCTGAGCTGCGACTCATCGCCGTCACCAACCCGCAGGGACAACTGTGGCGCTACACCTACGACTCGCTGGGCCGGGTGGTGCAGGAGACCGACTTCAACGGACGGCACATCAGCTACACCCACGATGTGGCGGGTCGGCTGACGTCGCGGACCAACGGTGCGGGCCAGACCGTGCGCTACACCCGCGACCTGCTCGACCGTGTTGTCCGCGAAGGCACGCAGACCGGCGGAGCGCGATTCCACTACGACGCCGAAGGCCGTCTGCTGTACGCGGCGAACGGCGCCACGGACCTGGCTTTCACGTACGACCCAGCAGGTCACTTGCTGACGGAGCAACAGGGCCTGGCGGTCATCGAGTTCGGCTACGACGACCTGGGTCGGCGCACCCTGCGCCGTACCCCCAGCGGTGTTGAGAGTCGGTGGACCTACGATGCGGCCGGTCGGCCGGCAACGCTGGTCAGCGCGGGGCGAGAGGTCAGGTTCGGCCACGACCTCGCCGGCCGGGAGATCCGCCGCAATCTCGGTGCGGCGGTCCTCTCCCAGACCTGGGATCCGGCCAACCGTATGACGGCCCAGACCCTCTCAGGTATGTCGGCCACGCCTGGTGCCGCCATACCTGAGACTGCGCTACGACACCGCACCTTTGCCTACCGCCCGGACGATCAGCTGCTCGGTTTCACGGACACCATGCTGGGGACGCGAGCCTTCGATCTGGACCCGGTGGGGCGGGTCACCAGCGTCTCGGGGCACAACTGGTCCGAGACCTATGCCTATGACACTGCGGGCAACCTGGCCTACACGGGAGGTCAGACCGCCGGGCAGGCGAGCCTGAACGACACCGCGGGGACGAGGTCCTACGACGGCACTCTGCTCCGCCAGGCAGGCCGCACCAGCTATGAGTACGACGGCCAGGGACGGGTCATCAAGCAATGCCGCAGGCTGCTCTCCGGCGGCACCCGCAGCTGGCACTATTCCTGGGACGCAGACGACCGCCTCACCACGGTCACCCTCCCGAACGGCACCCTCTGGCGCTATCACTACGATCCCCTCGGGCGCCGCATCGCCAAGCAGCGGCTGAGCGGCGACACCACCACTGTGGTGGAGCAGACCACGTTCACCTGGGACGGCACCGTACTTGCCGAGGAACTGCGCAGCGGTTCAGCGTCGGCTGGTGTCCAGGTCACCAGCTGGGAGTGGGATCCGGTCGGCTACCGCGTCCTGACCCAGGTGGACCGAACCGCCGGCGGATCCGAGCCGGCGCAAGAGGAATTCGACGAGCGCTTCTACTCCATCATCACTGACCTGGTCGGCACACCCACGGATCTTGTCGATGAAGAGGGTGCGATTGCCTGGCACTCCAGGTCCACGCTGTGGGGAACACCGCATCCCGCTGATCCCCGCGAGGCTGTGGTGGAGTGCAGTCTCGGCTTCCCAGGTCAGTACCACGACCGTGAGAGCGGCCTGCACTACAACCTGTTCCGCTATTACGACTCACTCACCGGCCGATATCTCAGCCCCGATCCGCTCGGCCTCGGGCCCGCCCCCGACCCACACGGTTACGTCGACAATCCCTTCGCCGAGATCGATCCACTCGGCCTGGCGAAGAAGAAGTGCCCAGTCATCATCGAACGCTACGGCAGCGAGGCGGAAGCGAAGGCGAGTGCCGCAGTGAAGCCGAATGGGGGCCTTGTTCCGAGGCCCGGCCACGAACGGCAGCCAAAGTGGATCACCCAGACCGGCAAGGTCAACCCCGGCACGCTGGGCAAGAGCAAGAATTACACCCACAAAATGGAGTTCCACTGCAAGCCAGAGGTGTTGGCCTGGCTGAAACAGTACGAGATCAAGCCGACCAACGAGCCGGGTCGCTATGCGGTGCCGGCCGACAAGATCGATGAGTTCAACAAGTACGTGGAGAAGACGACCGTCCAGCCGCTCGACTCAGGCGGCGGCCGTAGGAGGAGACGATGAATCCGTCATCGCCGCGCGGACGCTTGCGCGATGCCCTGCTGTGTGTCGGCGAAAGGGGTGACGTAAACGAGGCCGGCCTCAGTGCGGCAGTCACCACCGCGCTGCGCGAACTGGCTTCGGAGGCGCTGGGCGAGCGATCACGCGCCGAACTGGTCACCGTTGGCGCTGAGGACCACCCCTGGGGACGAAGCCTGGGTCTTCGGCTTGCGGACTATGACGTAGAGCTGCCGGACGTGCTCTTGTACGCAGACCAGAGCGACCTTCCGCCCCAGGTGCAGGAGAGTTTCCCGACTCTGAGCCAGGAGGAGTGGGAGGCCGTACTGCTGGTCTCCAAGCTCATCTTCCTGGGGCTCCAATCGGAGCCCGAGCCTGTAAGCGACGTTGCCGGCCAACATCCACAGGTCACCCCGAGGCCGCCCCGGTCGGTAGCGAGAGAGCAGTTCTGCCAGGCGCTGGCTGACATTCCGGAACGCGCTGACCTGCACCACGACGAACTCACTGCGCAATTGCGGGCCGCGTTCCTGAACTTCGCGTCGGAGACACCCGACAACAAGGACGCCGCTCAGCGCATCGCGGTGCTGCACACCGGGGAGCCCCACCAAGGGCCGCGCTTGTGCCTCAGCCGCTCGGGGTTGGCCTTCGCGAAGGTAGTGCTGAGCGCTGGTGGCTGTCCTGTCCCCAGCTGTGTACTGGAGGAATTCCCGGACTTGACCCAGGACGAGTGGAACGCCGTCATCCACGTCACAGCACTGACGCTCATGGCGTTCGAGCCCGAGCCGGCCCGCGACGTGGAATAGCGTCCGTGTCGCATTGACGGTCCCGGTTCGGCAAAAGACAGTCGGTAACCAACAGAGGGGTCGCGACAGACGACGAGCGGTTGCCTCCACCCAGGTGGTGGAGGCAACCGCTCTGAGCATTTCCGTCGGCTGCCGAGTCCGAGCTTTACTTTCTAGATGTCGAAGTACAGCTATACGGACGCTCTGACCGGCGGAGATTCGTGCTCATCGACGGGTCCGGTGCACAACCGGTGCACACCATGGGGAAGAGAGGCGTTCGTCTGAGTCTGCCGCCCGGCACCCGCAGCCGGGCCATGGCCTGTGCGAAGGAGGGCGCATCGTCGGCCGCCGCCAACCGGAGGCGAGCCCCATTCGTCGGAAGCTCTCTGAGTGCTACCGGGCGGCCTTGGCGCACGGTGAGCCGCTATGGGGGACGACCCTGATGCGGGCGTCCTCCAGCCGGATGCTCGTCTTCCGGCTTGTGGCAGGATCCCAGAACTCGACCCTGTCACCGGATTGCCCGAAGATCACCACTGGATGGTCGTGAGGAGGCGGGGTCCCGTAGTACGGCGCTTCGGAGGAGGTCGGCTCTAGGCACGCGTACTCGGCGCTGACGCCGAAGTACTCCGAGATGTCGCGGCCAGCCAAGGCGAGCGCGCGGTGCTCCGTGCCATTGCGCGCTGCGGTTTGGAGGATGAGCAGGCTGAACACCATGCCCATGCCTATGCCCAGGGTCACCGCAGGCGCCCAGGACAGCCACGGCCCCTGGACCCGCAGGGAGGGAGCGAGGAACCGCATCCAACCCAGGTACGCCACCGGCAGCAGCGAGGCCGCGACGAACACGCACAGCACCCAGAGCCCCGCCTGGATGTCGCCCAACCCGTCTTTCCCCGGCGCGAGGAGCACCCCGAACGGCGACAGATATGCCCGCTGGACGAGCGTCCCGAGCCACGGCACGAGGGGAACCGCGAGGGGCACCGCCAGCGGGACCAGCCACGGAAGCGCGCGGTGCGTGGGGGTGCGCCGCACCGCCAGATACGTTCCGCCTAGCAGGTAGCCTGCGACCAGGACCACAAGCGGACCGCCGACCCGTGGGCTGTCCGCGCCGAACGTGGGCCAGAGCCCGGCGCCGAGCAGGCAGATCGCTGCCGCAGTGACGACGAGCGTCAGGAAGGCCAGGGCGTGCCAGCCCCGGGACGCCGAGGGCCTGCCGATCTCATGGACGTCCGGGTCCAGCCGCCGCAGTACCAGCGGGTGGTGCGAAAGCTCAGCCCGGGCAGCACGCCGGGTGCGCGCCAGACGGCGCGCCTGGGGTTCGTCGAGCCTGGCCGGGACGCGGACCAGCCGGACAGTGCCCGCATGCGGATCGTGCTCGCCGGTCCGTGTGGCCACGTGGAGCGCGTGGTGGAGCCGTAGGCTCACTGGCCCCCGCCTGCCCCGCAGGTGCCACTCGATCTGCGGCCGGTGAACGCGCTCCACGAGCGTTGCGTCACGGCAGTGCAGGGAGAGTTCGGCGTTCTGAGCCAGTGTGTCCAGGGTGGCGACCGCCTGTTCTACCGCTGTCTCGCGGACCCCGCGGATACGGACCTCGATCACGCGCAGCGTCCAGCCCGTGTCCGTGGTCACCGTGGTCTCCCCGGCCAGCGGCTCGCGTAGGGGCCAGCCCATCGCGTCGCACACCTGCTGGAGCAGGTCCAGTTCCTCAGGGCGGTCCAGGACCGCGGCGACGACGTGGACACGGCGATTGAATGGCTGCCCGTCTGGGCGCGATGCGGAAGTCGACGTGCTCATAAGGGGATTCTGCCGTCACATCCCTGCGCACTGCCCGGCCGAGCCGCTGGCGGCCCTGTGTGGTGGGCTGTCCCAGAACATGCCGGACAAGGGATGCGACTGCGACCACCTGCGTCGATGGCTTCGCAGACAAGGCATCCAACACCGCATCGCCCGCAAATGCGTTGAGCCTCGCAGCAACTGAGCCGACACCGCTGGGTGGTTGAGCGGACCGTGTCCTGGCTGGCTGCCGACGCCTGCATCGTCGCTACGGGCGCAAGGCCGAGCACTTCCTCGCCTTCGGCTCTCGCTCTGCTGCTGCCCGTCGGGGTCCCGCCAGCGCGCCAACCAGCGCTTACCGCGCCCGTGCTCGCGGGAAGGCACCTTGCCGTGGGCCCTGCACTTTTCCTCGCCCGGCTCCGGCCGCTTTTTGTGCCAGCGGTCGTAGGGCTCAGCCACGGTGACCCGCTTCCGGAGCGGCACACGATGGCGGCAAGAGGGCCATGGGAGAGATGCCGAGGGCTGCAGCGATGGCGGCGAGGTCGTCGACGTCGCAGCGTCGGCGCATGCGCTCGATGCGAGAAATCGCGGTATGGGACAGGGGGCGGCGTAGCTCGGCTACGAGGGCGGCGAGCTGGCGTTGGCTGACGCCGCGAGCGAGGCGGAGGCTTTCTATGTTGTGGGCGGTATGGATTCCGGTGGAGCCGATTTCGACGGCGCGTTTTGGCATGGCGGTGTTGTAGCTCGTGTTCCCGGGTTTGGGGAAACCGGATTTCCGCTGTATATGGAGGTGCCCTTCGCGTCGCGTGGGTGCTGTCGCTGTGCGTCTGGATGGTTACGGAATTAACGGCCGGGTTCTGTGATATGTTCCCGCGCCTTGCGCCAGAATGGGGCTTCCGGTGGTTCGTCACACCTCCACGGCCTGGCACTTCAGGCAGGATCCGGCGATAGGCGGAGCGCAGCAGGGTGTCGCGAAGCTGACATGACGAAGTGGCCTGGTCGCTCTCGGCTGTGTGGAATATGGCTCGCTCTCCCGATCGGCGGTTCGGATCCGCGGTTTTCGATGTCCTGTGTGGATGCCGTTTGGTGCGGCCGCGAATTGTCTGCAATATGGCGCTGGATGTTGCGGAAGATGCGTGGCTATGTTGTCCACGCCGCCCGCCCAATTCAGCGAAGGGGAAGCGAATGAAGCACACTGAGTCCCGCCAGGATGCCGCCAAGCACCGTCGCGCGCTGGCGAGCCCGCAGGAGATCTCCGACTACCTCGGCATCCCGGTGCGGACCCTGTACCAGTGGAAGTACCGGGGCACCGGCCCGAAGGTCCACAAGGTCGGCAAGCATCTGCGCTACCGGTGGACGGAGGTCGACGCGTGGCTCCAGGCCCAGTCCCTGGATCTGGTCGCCTGAACCGTCGCACGACGAAGCGGCCCTCGGCGCGTCAACGCCGAGGGCCGAAGAGTCCCCAACCGACCGCCCGTACCTGAACGATGACGACGGTGGTGCGGAGCCTGCACGCTGCGTACCACCGGGTGAGGAACGTCCTTGAACCACCCTATGACGGCGCAGCCCGCCGCCGCATCCCACCAACCCACCTGGCCACCGGTCGCCATCCCCGGGCAGGTCGGTATCCACCGCGCTGCAGTGCCCACCGGTGACCGGGATTCGCCGACCCCACTGGGCAGTGCAACGAGTGCCTCGGACACCGACGGCAGCCCGACCGAGAACCGGTCAACGGAGAGCGCTGACCGTCCAGCCACCCCGTTCGTTGGCCCGCTGACCGAGGGCGCTGCTCTGCTGGGTGAACTGCGGTCAGCGATCGAGACGTTCGTGGTTCTGCCCCACCGGCAGGCTCTGAACGCGGTCACCTTGTGGGTGGCTGCCACGCACCTGCAGCCCGCCTGGCAGCACGCCCCGCGCCTGGCGGTGGTGGGCCCAGCGAAGCGCTGCGGCAAATCGAGGCTGCTGGACGTGCTGCACGAGACCGTCCACGACCCGTTCATCACGGTCAACTCGACCCCGGCGGCCATCTTCCGCTCCATCACCGCCAACCCGCCCACCCTCCTGGTGGACGAGGCAGACACCATCTTCGGCAGCCCGAAGGTGGCGGAGAAGAACGAGGAGATGCGAGGTCTGCTCAACTCCGGTCACCACCGCAACCGGCCAACCACCCGGGTCGCGGGAAATGACCACCAACCCACCAAGTTCCGTACCTTCGCGATGGCTGCTCTCGCCGGCATCGGTGACCTGCCCGACACGATCATGGACCGGTCGGTGGTCATCCGCATGCGCCGCCGTGCACTGGGGGAGAGCGTGCGGCCCTACCGCTCACGCCGCGACACACCTGCCCTCAACGCCCTGCGGCAGCGGCTGGCGGTCTGGCTGGGCCCGCACCTGGAGGAGGCTGCCGACTCCGAGCCGGTCATGCCGGTCGAGGACCGCGCGGCTGACACCTGGGAGCCGCTGATCGTCATCGCCGATCTGGCGGGAGGCCCCTGGCCCGCCTGGGCCCGTACCGCTTGCCAGATGATGACCGCATACGAGCAGGGCCAGGAGGAGGACCACGGCGGGCTGAAGATCCGTATCCTGACGGACATCCGGCAGGTCTTCGCCTCCTATGGCAACCCCGACGCACTGCCCACCGAGAGCCTTCTCGCCGCCCTGCGCGCCGATACCGAAGGACCTTGGGCTGAGTACGGCAACGGCGGGCTGAGCGCACGCGGCCTGCAACTCCTCCTGGGCGACTACCAGATCAGGTCCGCCAACCACCGCTTCGGAGACATTGGTCAGCGCAAGGGCTTCTCGCGCAACCAGTTCACCGACGCTTGGATGCGCTACTGCCCTCCACCCGCGCGCACTGCCCCGTAACCCGGCCTCACTCGTCCCACCCGTCCCCGCGCAGGTCAGCGCGGGGACGACTCTCTGGGTGGGACGAGTCCACCCGTCCCGCGTATCGGACCGACCGTGCGCCGATATGAGTCGACTCGTACCACCGGATGCGACCCTCCGCGCCCTGACCAGGCATGCAACGGGTGGGACGGGTGCGAGGCCACCCGGCACGGAAACCGACGAGCCAGCCACGCCCAAACCTGCGCAGCAAGCTGTAGCTTCCGAAACTCCTCCGCAGCCCGTGGCCGCGGAGGAGTTTCGCAAGCGCATGCCCCGCCTGGGAAGGGGCGGCCCGGCACCAGGGGGCGCCGGACGTGGAGGCAGCGACCGGGGCCGATCGCAGCAGGGATGGAGAACAGCCCACCTGGAAGGTGGCCGCCAGGACGGTCTCTCAGGCGGTCCGGAGCCGTTGGAGGAATTCGGGTACGCCGTCCACCTGCTGGTAGGGCTTGAAAGCAGGGGCGAGCTCGCGGACCAGCGCAACGCAGCGGTCGGCGCCGATGCGGGTGGCGAGGTCGAATGACTCAGTGCTGACGACGAGGGCTTGTTCGACCTCGCGAGCCTGGAGCAGGCTTCGGGCCTCGTAGGTGCGGAAGACCCCGCGCGTCTTGTCCCGGGCCCGTGGGAGCAGGGTCAGTCCCTCGTCAATGCGGGCGCGCGCCTCGTCGGTTCGGCCAAGGTCGAGGAGACACTGGCCGGAGTCCACGGCCAGATCTGCTGTGCTCATCCATCGGCACCAGCCGGGGGCGGGGTCGGCCGCGTCGGTCAGCAGGGCGGTCTCAGCGGCGGCGAGGTCGCGGTGGCAGTCGGCAGCGGCGTCCAGAGCGGCGTGGGCTCGGGCCCTGCGCAGGTACAGCAGCGACCGGGCGGTGGGGTGGGACGTATGGATCAGGGCCTGGCTCAGGGGTTCCACGGCGGACCCGGGATGGCCGAGCCAGATCGACTGGTAGGCGAAGTCGGACAGGACACCAGCTCCGAGATCCCGGTTGCGGGATGCGTGCGCGTTGGTGAGAGCGGCGTTCCACAGCTTGCCGGCCGCGTAGTGCTGACCCTGGTCGAAGCGGTACCAGCCGCAGGTGCTGGAGAGGGAGGCCGCCAGGTGGTGCAGGCGGCGGCCGGTGGCCTCGCTGTACCGGGCGCCTTCGAGAAGGTCGGTCACAGTCGTGAGGTGGGCGTCCATCAGCTTGATGGTGTGCTGGCGTTGCTCGGTCGGCAGGGCAGTCAGTTTGGTGCTGGTGTCCTCCAGCCAGTCCACCAGTTCGTCATCGACGCGGCGCCCGCCGAGCGCGGTGGTCAGGCGGTCGGGTTCCAGCGTGGCCCACTGGGAGGCCAGCCCGGCCAGGGCGAGCGCGCTGTAGGTCAGGAACGTACGACGTTCACGGTTCATCGCGGCTCTCTGTGCATCTCGAAGTGCTTGGACGGTGTACGCCGCCCCGAGCGGGGCCGGGTCGTCCCGGCCCGGGAGCCAGTGGGGCCAGGGGTACCGCTCCAGGTCGGAGACCGGCACGTCGAAGGCGTCCGCGATCAGGAGCTGGGATTCGATGTTCGGCGTTTTGCGGCCGTTCTCCCACTTGCTGACGGCCGCCTTGTCGGTGCCGGAGCGGAGACCCTCGGGCCGCATCGCGGCAGCGCGGTGCAGGCGCGCGACGAGGTCGTTCTGGGACCAGCCGCGTAAGAGGCGGGCGTAGGCGAGGGGATGCCTGATCGGGTCGTCCACGGGAGCAATCCCATCATCGACGGCGACGGCCAGACTACCGCGCGTACAGGCGGGACAACCCCGGGACTACAGCCAACACCTAGGGCCTGAGCTGGAGTTGGCGCTGTACTCGTCATCACCCGACACGTTCCTCCGTGAAGTGGAAGGAGAACGCGCATGAAACGACGTGCTGCGATCATCGGCCTTGGCCACCAGGCCGCCGAGGATCACCTGCCCGGCCTGCTCGGCTCCAGCCGGGCCGAACTCGTCGCGGTGTGCGACAACAACCCGGACGTCCTGCACCAGCGAGCGGACACCCTCGGAGTGCCCGGGTTCACCCGGGCCGGTGACCTACTGGATGACGCCGCCCCGGACTTCGTGATCATTGCCGTCCCGCACCACGCCGGGCGCGCGGTGACCGAGGAGTGCGCCACCCGGGGCGTCCACGTCCTCAAGGAGAAGCCGTTCGCCACCTCCATAGAGGAGGCTCGCGAGCTGGCCGGGATCTGCCACAAGGGCCGCGTGGAACTGATGGTGACGCTCCAGCGCCGGTTCAACCCGATCTACAGCAGCGTGGCCGGGATGCTGGACCAGATCGGCACCCCGTTTCTCGTTGGCGGGCACTACTCGTTCCACACGCCCAACCCCGGCGCCGGCTGGCGCGGGGACCTCAAGCAGGCCGGTGGCGGCTGCATCCTCGACATGGGCTACCACCTGATCGACCTGCTCCTGTGGTACTTCGGCCTGCCCAGCAGGGTCATCGCGGAGTTCTCCACCACGGCCCTGCCCGAAGGCGGCTACGACGCGGAGGACACCGCCGTCGTCCAACTCGGCTACGACTCCGGCTTGTACGGATCGCTGGTCCTGTCGCGGTGGATGGCGCCGAAGACGGAGTTCATGCGGGTCGTGGGAACGGCTGGCTCGGTGGTGCTGACGAAGGGAGCGGTGCAGCGGCTCGCCCTGGACGGAACGGTGGTGGAGGAGCTGACCCGACCGCACGCCCCCAGCGTCGCCACCGCACAGATCGACTACTTCTGCCGGGTCCTGGACGGAGAACGGCCCAACATCTCTGGCCCCGACCAGCACCTCTCCCACGCCGCGTTCATCGCGTCCTGCTACCGGTCCAAGACTGCGGGCCGCTACATCGACCCGAAGGAGATGCTGTGACCAGCCTGCTCGCCCTTCACGGCGGCACCCCGGCTGTTACCGATGCCGGCCCCCACTTCACCTGGCCCCCGATCGACGACAACACCCGCACGAAGGTTGTCTCCCAGCTGGATTCGGCAGTCTCCCTCCCCGGCCGGTCCGGGATCGTCGCGGACCTGGAAGACGCCCTCCAGGACTACTTCGACGTGAGGCACGCGATCACCACCAGCTCCGGCACCGCCGCCCTGCACGCTGCCTACTGGGCCGCCCGCATCAGGCCCGGCAACGAGGTGATCGTCCCTGCCTGGACCTTCCACGCCACCGCCTCACCCCTGTTCCAGCTCGGCGCGGTACCGGTCCTCTGCGAGACGCGCCCGGACGGCAACATCGACCCCGGTCGGGTGGCAGAACTGATCACCCCTCGCACCCGCGCGATCATGGTCACGCACCTGTGGGGCAAGCCCGCCGAGATGACCGACCTCACCACGCTGGCCAGGGACCGTGACCTGGACCTGCTGGAGGACGGCTCACACGCTCACGGGGCGAGTCACGGCGGCCAGAAGGTCGGCACGTTCGGCCTGGCCGGTGCCTTCTCCCTCAACGGCCCCAAGCCCTTGTCCGGGGGTGAGGGCGGCTTCCTCCTCACCGACGACGATGACACCTACTATCGCGTTCTCACGTTCGCGCACTACAACAAGCGGGCCAGGAACGAGATCCCGGAAGGCCATCCGCTCGCGCGGTACGCGGTCACCGGGGCCGGACTCAAGCTCCGTATCCACCCCCTGGCCGCCGCCCTCGCCCACGACCAGCTCTCCCGCCTGGATACCTACCTCGCCGGCCGCGAGGAGATCGCCGCCTACCTGATCCGAGAGCTCGGGCAGATACCCGGGCTGGAGGTGAGCCCGATGCCCGCGGGGGTGAAGTCATCCTGGTACGCGTTGACGGCCACCTACCGGCCCGACCAGCTGGGCGGCCTGCCCTTCGATCGTTTCCACGCGGCCCTTGTCGCGGAGGGCGCGACCGAGTTCGACCGGCCCGGCTCCACCCGCCCCCTGAACCAGCTCCCGCTCTACCAGCATCCCTCCCATCTCTTCCCCGGCTACCCGAACATCCGCAGCCGATACCGGGAGGGTGACTTCCCCGTCGCTGAGAAGGCGCACGCGAACACGATCAAGCTGCCGGTCTGGCACCGTGAACAGGATCTGAAACTGGCCGAGCAGTACGTCAGCGCGGCCAGGAAGGTCAGCGAACACCACAAGGAGCTCTTGTGACCGTCACCTCAGACCTCGCCCGAACTTTGGCAGAGGAGGCAGAAGCCGAAGGCATCACCACCTTCGTGGCCGCGGCCGTAGTCACCGACGCCGACCGCATCCTCCTGGTCCGCCGCAAGCCGGACGACTACATGGGCGGCCTGTGGGAGATCCCCTCCGGTCATGTGGACGCCGGAGAGAGCATCTTGGACGCGGCCCGCCGCGAGACGCTGGAGGAGACCGGCCTGACCGTCGCCTCCGTGGACCGCTACCTCGGGCACTTCGACTACGAGAACAGCCGAGGCACCACCACCCGCCAGTTCAACTTCGCCGTCACCGTCTCCGAGACCGGGCCGGTCATCCTGACCGAACACGACCTGCACCAGTGGGCCGCCCCCGGCGACCTGCCGGGCGTCACCGACGGCGTACGGGAGGTCCTGGCCTGCGCGTAAGCCACAGGAGGCCGGCCAAGCCAACGAGGGCCGCTACCCCGGATATGGAGTAGCGGCCCTCGTGCCGTTTCTGACATCGGGTCAGAGAACTGGCCAGGCGGTGCACACACGGTGCACAAGGGGGCGGAAAACAGCTGTGACCTACGAGAACTCACGAGAAGAGTTTCCGCAGGTCACAGCTGGTTTTTCAGATTTACGCCCAGTTCGCCGGGCGCCGGCTCTTAGATGTCGAAGTACAGCTCGAACTCGTGCGGGTGCGGGCGCAGCTGGATCGGGGCGATTTCGTTGGTGCGCTTGTAGTCGATCCAGGTCTCGATCAGGTCGGCGGTGAAGACGCCGCCCTGCTGGAGGTACTCGTTGTCCTCTTCGAGGGCGTCGAGGACGGCCGGGAGGGACGTCGGGACCTGGGGGACGCCGGCGTGCTCCTCGGGGGCGAGCTCGTAGAGGTCCTTGTCGATCGGCTCGGCGGGCTCGATCTTGTTCTTGACGCCGTCGAGGCCGGCCAGGAGGAGGGCCGAGAAGGCGAGGTAGGGGTTCGAGGACGGGTCCGGGGCGCGGAACTCGACGCGCTTGGCCTTCGGGTTCGAGCCGGTGATCGGGATGCGCATGGCCGCGGAGCGGTTGCGCTGGGAGTAGACCAGGTTGACCGGGGCCTCGAAGCCGGGGACCAGGCGGTGGTAGGAGTTCACCGTCGGGTTGGTGAAGGCGAGCAGCGAGGGGGCGTGCTTGAGGATGCCGCCGATGTAGTAGCGGGCGGTGTCCGAGAGGCCCGCGTAGCCCTGCTCGTCGTAGAAGAGGGGGGCGCCCGCCTGCCACAGGGACTGGTGGACGTGCATGCCGGAGCCGTTGTCGCCGAAGATCGGCTTGGGCATGAAGGTCGCGGTCTTGCCGTTGCGCCAGGCGACGTTCTTGACGATGTACTTGAACAGCATCAGGTCGTCGGCGGCGGCGAGCAGGGTGTTGAACTTGTAGTTGATCTCCGCCTGGCCGGCGGTGCCGACCTCGTGGTGCTGGCGCTCGACCTGGAGGCCGGCCTTGTCCAGCTCCAGGGAGATCTCGGCGCGCAGGTCGGCGAAGTGGTCGACCGGCGGGGCCGGGAAGTAGCCGCCCTTGTAGCGGACCTTGTACCCGCGGTTGTTCTCCTCGGAGCCGGTGTTCCAGGCGCCGGCCTCGGAGTCGATGTGGTAGAAGGACTCGTTCGACTTCGTCTCGAAGCGCACGTTGTCGAAGATGTAGAACTCGGCCTCGGGACCGAAGTACGCGGTGTCCGCGATACCGGTGGAGGCGAGGTAGGCCTCGGCCTTCTTGGCGATGTTCCGCGGGTCACGGCTGTACTGCTCGCCGGTGATCGGGTCGTGGATGAAGAAGTTGACGTTGACCGTCTTGTCGCGGCGGAACGGGTCCACACGGGCGGTAGACAGGTCGGCGCGCAGGGCCATGTCGGACTCGTGAATGGCCTGGAAACCACGGATCGAGGAGCCGTCGAACGCCAGCTCTTCGGCCGGGTCGAAGGCCGCTGCCGGGATCGTGAAGTGCTGCATCACACCGGGCAGGTCGCAGAAGCGGACATCGATGAACTTGACGTCCTCGTCCGCGATGAACTTCTTGGCCTCGTCGGCGTTCTGGAACATCCAACTCCTCCTAGCCCGGTCACCGGTCGGCGGACGCGGGATAGCTGCTCGGAACACGGCCATGTGCGGTGGCGCGCTCGCCCGACCATAGGCAGGCGGGATTTCCCAAGCATGACCCATTTGTTTCGCCGAGGTTAACCGCCGCGCGGTCGTCCTTACCCCCCAGTGTGCGCCAAATCATCACATTACGGCCCCGTGTCGTCGGTCGCCTTTTGCCGCCCGTACGGCCCGCCGCCGGCCCCCGCCGGACCTCCGCGAAGCGCAGGCAGACCGTCGCAGTACCGTGGACGGGTGGACAACAGGCAAGCAATCGGATCGTGGATCTCCGGGCCCCGCGCGGCAGCCGAGGACATGGGTGTCGAGTTCGGCTACCGCGGGCAACGGCTCGGGCTGCCGGAGGAGGGGCCGGGCTCACTCGCCCGCCCGGGGCGGCGCTTCGCCGCGCTCTTCATCGACTGGGCGCTGTGCATGCTCATCGCATACGGACTGCTCAGCGGAGGCAAGGCGCAGGCCGCGAGCAACTGGGCGCTGGTGGTCTTCGCGGTGCTCAGCGTGCTGACGGTCGGTACGGTCGGCTGCACGCCGGGCAAGCGGTTGCTGGGCCTGCGGGTGGTCGCCGAGGGCGGCGGCCGGATCTCGGTGCCGCGGGTCGTGCTGCGGACGCTGCTGCTCGTCGTCGTCATCCCGGCCGTGGTCTGGGACCGGGACGGCCGGGGGCTGCACGACCGTCTGGTGCGTGCCGTACAGGTCCGGATCTGAGCGTCGGCGGTACTCGCGGACGCGTTCGCATCTGGTCGCGAGCCGGTTACGCGTCCGCATCTGGCCGTCAGCCGGTGCGCGTCCGCAGCTGATCATCAGGCGTGGCGCGCCCGCAGCTGGCCGTCAGCCGCCGTACGCGTCCACATTCAGCCGTCAGCCGTCAGCCGTCAGCCGTCAGCCGTCAGCCGTACGCGTCCGGATTCGACCGCCGCGGGTCGGAAGGCGGAGGCGAACGGAAAGGCCGAAGGAAGAGCCGAGCGGAAGAGCCGAACGGGAAAGTCGAGCGGAGAAGCCGAACGAAACGGGTGGGCCCGGGACCGCTGTGGTCCCGGGCCCACCCGGTTCTCGTGTGTACGAGTCGTGCGGTTCAGCGCGACTTGCCGCCGCCCTTGGGCATCCGCATGCCCTTCGGCATCGGGCCCTTCGGGATCGGCATGTTGCTCATCAGGTCGCCCAGTGCCCGCAGCCGGTCGTTGACCGCGGTGACCTGGGCGCCGGGCAGTACGCGCGGCAGCTTCAGCAGGGTGTTACGGAGCTTCTTCAGCGGCACCTGGCCCTCGCCGTCGCCCACCACGATGTCGTGGACGGGGGCGTCCGCGACGGTGCGCGCCATCCGCTTCTTCTCCGCGGCCAGCAGGCCCCGGAGACGGTTCGGGTTGCCCTCGCCGACCAGCACGATGCCGGCCTTGCCGACGGCGCGGTGCACCACGTCCTGGTTGCGGTTCATGGCCACCGCGGGGGTGACCGTCCAGCCGCGCCCGACGTTTTCCAGCACGGCCGCCGCCGCACCGGGCTGGCCTTCCATCTGCCCGAAGGCGGCCCGCTCGGCGCGCCGCCCGAAGACGATCGCCATCGCGAGGAAGGCCAGGACGAAGCCCAGGATCCCTGCGTAGACGGGGTGGTCGATCCAGAAGCCGAGGGCGAGCAGAACGCCGAAAACGACGATGCCCACGCCAGCGACGACAAGACCGACCTTGGAGTCGACCCGACGGGTCATCTTGTAGGTCAGGGCGATCTGCTTCAGTCGCCCGGGGTTCTCAGCGCCGGCAGCGCCGTTGGAGTTTGCCTTCCTCGCCATACAGCGAAGTTTACGTGGCGTGCGGGTGCTCGGTCGCCGCGGCCTCCAGTACGTACTGGGCCTCGTGCCGGTCCTTGGCGCGGCGGCGGTCCTCAAGGACCGACGTCCAGGCGTTGCGGCGGGCGGTGCGCTGCCCGCCGCGCATCAGTACCGCCTCGACGGCACGCAGGGCGCCGGTGACGGACGGGATCGGGAGGGCGGGGGTGGCGCGGAGCGGCGCGGCCTGCATCGTGGGTGACTCCCTCTGACTATCGGTGAAGCAGGTGTGAGTGAGGTGCGGGAGCGGTGCGTGCATCCATCGTCACGGAAAGGTGTTACCAACGGATGACCTGCGGGTCAAACACCTATGAAACGTTGACGCGGCCCGCCACGCCCCCCGTCATGGGGGAGTGCGGGCCGCGTGTCTCCAGCATGTGCCACGTTTCACAAGATGGCGCGCCGGGAAACTCAAACCGCCTGACTGGAGTCCTCGACCTCGCCCTGCTGCGCAGCGCCTGATAGACGCTGCTGGACGGCCTGCTGGTAGAGGCGGCCGGCGCGGTACGAGGAGCGGACCAGCGGGCCGGACATGACACCGGCGTAGCCGATCTCCTCGGCCTCCTCCTTGAGCTCGACGAACTCGGCCGGCTTGACCCAGCGCTCGATGGGGTGGTGGCGGACCGACGGGCGCAGGTACTGCGTGATCGTGATCAGCTCACAGCCCGCGTCGTAGAGGTCCTGGAGCGCCTGGCTGATCTCCTCGCGCTCCTCGCCCATGCCCAGGATCAGGTTGGACTTGGTCACCAGGCCGGCCTCGCGGGCCTTGGTGATGACCTCCAGCGAGCGCTCGTAGCGGAAGCCGGGGCGGATCCGCTTGAAGATCCGCGGGACGGTCTCGACGTTGTGGGCGAGCACCTCGGGGCGGGAGGAGAAGACCTCGGCGAGCTGCTCGGGCACCGCGTTGAAGTCGGGGATCAGCAGCTCGACGCCGGTGTCGGGCATCGCGGCGTGGATCTGCCGGACGGTCTCGGCGTAGAGCCAGGCGCCGCCGTCCTCCAGGTCGTCGCGCGCGACGCCGGTGATCGTGGCGTACTTCAGGCCCATGGTCTGCACGGACTCGGCGACCCGGCGCGGCTCGTCGCGGTCCAGCTCCTGCGGCTTGCCGGTGTCGATCTGGCAGAAGTCGCAGCGGCGGGTGCACTGGTCGCCGCCGATGAGGAACGTCGCCTCGCGGTCCTCCCAGCACTCGTAGATGTTGGGACAGCCCGCCTCCTGGCAGACCGTGTGCAGGCCCTCGCTCTTGACCAGGCCCTGGAGGTGGTTGTACTCGGGACCCATTTTCGCCCGGGTCTTGATCCACTCGGGCTTGCGCTCGATGGGGGTCTGGCTGTTCCGGACCTCCAGGCGCAGCATCTTGCGTCCGTCGGGTGCGACAGCGGACACGTCCGGCTCCCTACGACTTCGTTTCCTTGGCGTACACCAGGGTACGCCCGTCAATTCGCACGTCTTTACGTGCTGGGCAACCCCTTGCGACAGGGGCGCATTCCCTTACCCGGGCTTCAGACCGCCCGGGGCAGCAGCTCGGCGTGCTCCAGCACGTCCTTCAGGTGCTTCTCGACGACCGGCAGCACCTCGGCGATGGTGATGTCGCGGCCGAGCTCCCCGGCGAGCGAGGCGACGCCCGCGTCCCGGATGCCGCACGGCACGATCTTGTCGAACGAGGTGTTGTCCGGGTTCACGTTCAGCGAGAAGCCGTGCATCGTGACGCCCTTGGCGACGCGGATGCCGATCGCGGCGAGCTTGCGGTCCTCACCGCGCTGGCCGGCGTTGGACGGCGCGTACTCGGGGCCCATCAGCCGTGCGTCGTACGTCTCGTCGTCCGCCGCCCGCGGAGCGAAGTCGAGGTTCAGGCCGCCCAGGACCGGCCGCTCCTCCACCGGGTCGCCCAGCACCCACACGCCGCTGCGGCCCTCGACCCGGGTGCCCTCGATGCCGAACTCGGCGCAGACCCGGATCAGCGCGTCTTCGAGGCGGCGGACGTGGGCGACGACGTCGACCGGGCGCGGCAGCTTCTGGATGGGGTAGCCCACCAGCTGGCCGGGGCCGTGCCAGGTGATCTTGCCGCCGCGGTCCACGTCGACGACCGGGGTCCCGTCCAGGGGGCGCTCGTCGTCGGTGGTGCGCCGTCCCGCGGTGTACACCGGCTGGTGCTCCAGCAGCAGGCAGGTGTCCGGCACCTCGTCGGCGAACCGGGCGGCGTGCACCCGGCGCTGCTCCTGCCAGGCCGTCTCGTACTCCACGGCCTCGGTGCCGAAGCCCAGGTGCACGAAGCGCAGCCCCTCGGGTACGGGGGTCGCCCCCCGAGAGATCGCAGTCACGGCAGCTCCTCTTCGAACTTGTTGCCCGTCGCCGCGCGCGCCGACGGTGCCTTTGCGCCCATGCCACTGTACGGCGGCCGGTTCCGGGCCCGTCGGGCGGCCGGTGTACCGGCCATCCGGAGGACCCCCGCCCCTGCTCACACGATCGGATGAACGCGTGGCTGAGGTGGCCAGAAAGGCTCCGAAGGCCGTTACATTCACGCCGTTCCACAAGGGCGATGAGCATGCCGGACAGGGTCCGCCGAACCCGGCTGCCCGGCCCGGAAGGCAGGAGACCGGTAAAGCTGATGACGGAACGACCCCCGCACCACACGCCCAACCGCCAGCTCGCCGCGCTCATCGCCGAGGCGGGATTTTCCAATGCCGGGCTGGCCAGACGCGTCGATCAGCTCGGCATCGAGCACGGCCTCGACCTCCGTTACGACAAGACCTCGGTGACCCGCTGGCTGCGCGGCCAGCAGCCGAGGGGCACCACCCCCGCGCTGATCGCGGAGGTGTTCACCCGCCGGCTGGGACGCCGGCTCTCCGCCCAGGACCTCGGCCTGGACGCCTGTGCGCCGGTGTACGCCGGCCTGGAGTTCGCCTCCACGCCCAGCGAGGCGGTGGACATCGTCAGCGGTCTGTGGCGCAAGGACTCCGGCAGCCATGCCGAGCTCCGCAAGATCGCCTTCACCCCGGCCGGGCTCGTGGTGCCCAGCCGGGACTGGCTGATCGGCCGCCCCGACGAGCGTGTCGCCCACGGTGAGGCGCCCGCCGCCGAGGGATCGGGCCGGGTGCCGATCCAGGCCAACCGGGCCTCGGTGCCCCGCCAGCGCCGCACGGACCGCGTCGACCGCACCCAGGGCTCCCGGGTCACCTCCGGTGACATCGCGGCCCTCCGCTCGGTCGGCGAGCTCTTCCGGGCGCTGGACCACGCCTATGGCGGCGGCCACGCCCGGCAGGCCCTGGTGCGCTACCTGGAGCACGAGGCCGAGCCGATGCTGCGCGGCACCTACGGGGAGGCCACCGGCCGCCGGCTGTTCGCAGCCGCCGCCGATCTGACCCGGCTGGCGGGCTGGACCTCGTACGACATCGCCGCACACGGCCTGGCGCAGCGGTACTTCGTGCAGGCACTGCGATTGGCACAGGCCGCCGGCGACCGGGCGTACGGCTCCTACGTCCTGGTGACGATGAGCCGGCAGGCCGTCTATCTGGGGCACGGCAGGGAGGCCGTCCAATTGGCGCGCGTCGCCCAGCAGGGCATCGGCGGCAGCGCCCCGCCCGCCGTACAGGCGCTGCTGCACTCCGCGGAGGCGCGCGGCCACGGCGTGATGGGCGAGGTCCGGGCCTGCACCGCGGCGCTGGCCCGCGCGGAACGGGCGCTGGAGACCGCCCGCCCCGGCGACGACACCCCGTACTGGGCGCGCTTCTTCGACGAGGCGCAGCTCGCCGACGAGCTGGCGCACTGCCACCGCGATCTCCAGCAGTACCGCGCGGCCTCCCAGCACGCCGAGCGCTCCCTCCAGCTGCGCGCCGCAGGGTTCGCCCGCAGCCGGCTGTTCTGCCGGGTGGTGCTGGCGACCGCGCGGCTGGGCCTGGGCGAGCTGGAGCAGGCCTGCACGCTGGGCGCCGAGGCGGCGCTCCAGGCCTCCGAGATGCGGTCCGTACGCGCCCACGAGTACGTCCGGGAGTTCGAGCGCCGTCTGGAGCCGTACCGGGACGCCGCGGCGGTGCGCGGCTACAAGGAGCGGGTGGCGGCGCTGGGCTGAGCCGGGGCGGTGAGCGGCCCGGCCGGGCCGGACCGCTCACGCCGTACCGTGCTGATCCTCCGTCAGCCGTCAGCTGTCAGCTGTCAGCCGTCAGCTGTCAGCCGTCAGCTGGGGGCTCCCCGGGTCGCGCCCGCTCACGCCGCCGTGCGCAGCATGTCGTCCGGCTCCGTTGTCAGGGCCGGCAGGCCGAAGTCCTGGAGGACGGCGCGGGCGGCCCGGCGGCCCGAGTTCAGCGCGCCCTGGAGCGTGCTGGTGTCCCGGTGGTCGCCGCACACATACAGCCCCGACAGCACCCGGACGGAGCGCTCCGGATCGTGCGGCGCGGGCATCGCCGGTACCGCGTACGGATCGTGATGGCCGGTCAGCAGCTGCCAGTCGTCGGTCCGCGCCCCGTGGAGCCGCTCCAGCTGCGGGCGGATCGTCTTGTCGAGGACGGACAGCGGCAGCGCCGCGGCCGCACCGAGCACCGTCGTGGTGATCAAGGATCGGCCGGGCGGCGTACGGGACGGGTCGATCGCACCGGCGAGGTAGCTGTATCCGATCGGGCCGTCCGTCGGGAGGATCAGCGTCCGGTCGCGGGACGGCCCGCCGCGGCCCCCGGATGCCGCACTCGTGGTGTGGTGCAGCACGGTCAGCGGATGGAAGGCGGGCATCCGCAGCCCCGGCAGCAGCTCGGCCGCATCGCGTGCTCCGGTGGCCACCAGCACCGCCCGACAGGGGACATGGCCGTGCCCGGCGGTGCTGACACCCGTGGTCGAGACCGCGGTGACCCGGACGGACGTGCGGACCGTACCGGGCGGCAGTGCGGCGGCGAGCAGTTCGGGAACGGCCGCGGCGCCGCCGGCCGGCAGCCACAGGCGGCCCTCCGCGTACGCGCGCAGCGCCGCCGCCGCGCCCCGGCTGGAGCCGCGCAGCTGCGGGTCGCACAGCAGCGCGGCCAGCAGGGGCCGCAGGAACGCGTCGTGGCCGCGGGGCGGGAAGGCGGGGCGGCTCGCCAGGGCGGCGCGGATCGGGCGGTCGGGCGGGGCCGTCGCCGGGGACGGCCCGAAGGCGGCGGACGCGGCCGCGGTGGGCGCGGGACGGTCCGCACGGCCGGCGGCGCGGCGGTCGGCGTGCGGTGGGATCCGGCGGTCGGCGCGCGAGAGGGCGCGTGCCGCGGAGAGTGCGCCCCGCGTGCTCCGGGGGGCGCTGATCCGGTGCATCCGTTGGCCGTTGTGGATGCCCAGACCCGGCGCGAACGGACGGAGCGTCAGATCCGCCAGCCCCGGAGTGCGGCGCAGCTCGGCGACGGAGACGGCCAACGGCCGGCCGCAGCGGTCCAGCCGGAAGCCGTCCAGCCGGTCGGTGACGGACCGGCCGCCGATCCGTTCCGCCGCCTCCAGGACGGTGACCGACACTCCCGCGCCGGTCAGATGGCGGGCGGCGGCGAGACCGGCCGGGCCGGCTCCCACGATGACGACGTCCACGGTCGATACGGTGCGCAGCACATGCCCCTCCCGGAGGTCGGTCCCAGCTGTGGCGCACGGGTGTCATGCCCGCGGGCGCGGTGTGGGATGCCGAGTGGTGTGTGCGAGGACGGTAGGGAGCCGGCGGCCGGTACGACAGGGGGCGTCCGGGGCGCGTCGGAGCGGCGTCGGCCGACGGCCGGCGGGGCGGGGGTGTCTACACGGGCTGGACGGGGCCGGGCGGCACGCGGCCCGGGACGGTCACGCGGGAGTCGAGGACGGTCACGGGGGATCCCGGGACGGTCATGCGGGAGCCAGGGACGGTCACGCGGACCGCACCGCGTCCATGATGCGCGGATGGTCGAAGGTGAAACCGGAGTCCAGCAGCCGCCGCGGCACCACCCGCTGGCTGCCCAGCACGTCCTCGGCGAAGTCCCCCAGGGCGATCCGCAGCACCGGCGCCGGGACGGTGAACAGCGTGGGCCGGTTCAGTACGCGGCCCATCACGGCGGTCACCTCGCGGTTGGTGACCGGCTCCGGGGCGGTGAGGTTGACCGGCCCGCTCAGCTCCTCGGTGTCGATGAGGTGGCGCAGCGCCCTGATGTGGTCGTGCAGCGAGATGAAGCTCCAGTACTGGCTGCCGTCGCCGAGCCGCCCGCCGAGGCCGAGCCGGAAGATCGGGAAGAGTCGGCCCCAGGCGCCGCCGGAGCGCGCCACGACCAGCCCGGTGCGGGCGAAGACGGTGCGGATGCCCGCGTCCTGCGCCGGCTTCGCGGCCTGTTCCCAGGCCACGCAGACCTCCGGCAGGAACCCCGAGCCGGCCGCCCCGTCCTCGTCCGTCCGCCGGTCACCGGTGTCGCCGTAGTAGCCGATCGCGGTGCCGCAGACGAAGACCCGCGGCGGGGTGTCCATCGAGGCCAGCGCGGTGGCCAGGGTCCGGGTGCCCAGGACCCGGCTGTCGCGGATCTCCTGCTTGTACGCCGCCGTCCAGCGCCGGTCGCCGACGCCGGCACCGGCCAGGTGCACCACCGCCTCGCAGCCGGCCAGCCCGGCCGTGTCGACCTGCTGCCCCTTGGGGTCCCAGCGCACCTCGTCGGCGGCCGCCGGCTCGCGGCGGACGAGCCGGACGACGTCGTGGCCGTCCGTGCGCAGGGACCGTACGAGCGCGTTGCCGATGAGTCCGGTCGAGCCGGTGATCGCGATCCGCATGGGGCCATACTGCCCGCAGCGCCGGGCGGGTGGCGGCATCTGCGTCCGTTCCGCCCGGACTGCCGGGTCCGGACGGCCGGGCGGAACGGACCGTGCCGGCGTCCAAGGCCCCCTCGCCTGGCGTGAAACGGACCGGCCCTATGGCCGGAAACGGTCACACAGGGTGGGGAAACGCTCCGCCATGCCCTGGGCGTCGTCGAAGTCGACGTAGGTGCCGAACGGTTCGCGGGGCGGCGGGGGCAGCCCCAGGTCGGGCATCACGCCGCCGGTCATCTGCTCGTACGCCTCGTCGGCCGCGTAGCCCAGGTCCTCGGCGTCGCCGTCCACCGACTCGTCGAAGTCGTCCAGCAGCTCGGCGAGCTGGTCCGGGTCGTGCAGCGCGCCCTCGAAGACCTCCCGGCCCTGCCCGATCAGCCAGCAGCGGAAGTAGTCGAAGGCGTCGTCGCTGGCGCCGCCCAGGAGCACCGAGGCCGCCGCCCACAGGTCCCACGAGTACGCCCGGTTGTAGCGGGATTCGAAGTGCCGGGCGAAGTCCACGACGACGTCCGGGTCGAGCGCGAGCAGCCGCTCGACCAGCGCGTCGGCCTGCTCCTCCGGGTCGCCCTCGGCGACCTCGCGGGAGGCGTCGATCAGCTCCCAGAACTCCGTCTCGTCCATCACCGCTCCAGCATCTGCCCTGCCGCCGCGCGCCGCATGCGGAGCGCCCCAGATGCGATGGGGTCGTTATCGGGGCCGCGGCCGGCCGGGTCGACGACGGGTCGACGACGGGTCGACGACGGGCCGACGACGGGCGGAACGGTCGCCGTGCGGCGCTCCGCGGGGTGCTCCGTAAAGGTGATCCGCCGCGTGTGACCGTCCCAAGAATCACTCGTTGGAAGGCGTGCAACGAGCAAACGACGGCATAGAAGGCAAAACCACCACTTCGTGAAGGGCTGTTCCCGGCCATGCCCATGGATGAACACACCCGGGCCGATGTCGAACGGGCCGAGGCGGCCATCGTCGAGCACTACCCACGACTGGTCCGCCTCGCCTACCTCGTACTGCCCCCGTCGATGGGCCGCCACCGCCGGGTCCTGACCGCCCACGGCCTGGTCCAACGGGCGCTGCCGCGGGCCCGCCGGCGCCGGCCGGCCCGCGGGCTGCCGGCGCAGCGCGGTCCGCTGCCGGAGTCCGGCTACGACCTGGTGCGGCTGCGGACCCTGCGGCTGGCCCTGGCGTACGAGGGACGGCCGGGCGGCGGGCTGTCCCTCGTCCCCGTCGTGTGGGGGCTGCGGCTCTTCCCACGGGCCGGTGGCGCCGATGAACTCGCCCTGGACCGGGCGCTGTCCGCCGCCCCGGCGTCCGTGCGGGCCGCCATCGGGCTGTGGCACCTGGAGGGCCTGGACGAGGACGCGGTGCGCGCCGTGCTGGAGCGGGCCGGGGTCGAGGAGCCGGAGGCGGCGCAGCGGGCGGCCGCGCACCTGGACGCGGAGACCGGTGGTGGCGCGGCGGCGCTGCTGAACTCGGGGGAGTTCGACCCGTGCACGGTGCAGGCCCGGCCGACGGATCTGCTGCGCCGCCGGCAGCGGGTGCGGGTCTCCCTCGCGCTGGCTGCCGTACTGGCGATCGGCGGGGTGGCGACCGGGGTGTGCGGGGGAGGTGACCGCTCCGGCCGCGCCGAGACCCCCGCCCAGCAGGCGCTCGACCCGACCCGGCTGGTGCGCACCCCCAACGAGCAGTGGGCCGACACCTCCCGGGTGGACTTCACCGCCTGGCCCGCCCGCGGGCGGCAGGCCGGCGACCAGGAGCTGCTGGGGCGGGCGCTGCGGGTCTGGGCGACGCCGCCCGACGACGCCCGGATCACCGCGACCGCGGGGACCTCCACCCGCCCGCCCGACCATCCGCCGCAGCTGTTGTACGCGGGCCTGATCGACAACGTCATGGTGGTGGTCCTGCACGACGGCGAGCGTCTGGTCCGCTACGCCGAACCGGAGGACGCCACCCCCACCCTGCACTTCGCCCGGGTCGACGACGCGGACCTGACGACCGGCGCGGGCCTGGTGATCGGGCGCGGCAACGGCTGGATGCGCTATCTGCTCGCGCCGTGGATCGCCGACGTCAGCACCCGCGACCTGCTGGCACCGGGCGCACCGCCGCACGGGCTGCACGTCGCCCCGGACGGCGTCACCGACCGGATCGCCACGCCGCCCGCGGCGGGCGCCGGCTGCGGACGCTGGCCGGTGGCCCAGTTCCGCCCGTCGACCCGGCTCGGCACGGTCCCGCCGGCCTTCCTGCTCGCGGACCTCGACGACCTCGTCCCGGTCCATCTGACGTACCTGCCGCCGCCCGCCGCCGGTCAGTCGAACCCGGCCGGTCAGCCGACCCCGGCCGGTGGGCCGCGCGAGGCGACCGACCCGCAGGCGCTGCGGAGCTGGGCCCGTACCGCCTGCTCGCTGGGGGCGCTGCGGGGTGCCGGCGTACGGTCCGTCAACGACTGGGCGTTCGCCGAGCAGCAGCTGCCCGAGGGCGCCGGCCGGGCGACCTGGGTGTGCTCCCGCGCCGAGACCTGGCGCGGCCCCGGCAGCGTCACCGTCCACTTCCTGCCGCCCGCCGCCCGGCCCACCGACCCCGGCCGGATCGCCGGACGGGCCGCCGACACCGCCGCGTGCAGCCGCTTCGGCCCGTACGTCGTCGGGGACGTCCACTGGCGGGCGGGGTCGGGCCGGTGGTACCTGCTGGCGGCCGGCAGCCGGGACGTGGGCGCTCTCGACGCCACGGGCGGCGTACGGGCCGCCGGCCCGACCGGCACGCTCGCCGCGCCCGCCGGGCCGGACGCCCGGGCGGAGGTCGTCGGACGGCTGCGGGACGGCAGGAGCGTCCGCGCGGTCCGGCCGTAGGCGCGCGCCGGCATCCCGACGGAGCCGGAACCCGGATCCCCGTACCCGAATCCCGACCCCTGATATCCCGACCCCTGAATCCCGATTCCGGAATCACGACCCCTGAACCCCGATGAATCCCGACAGAAGATGTCGGGATTCGCTGTCAGGGTCGCGCTGTACGGGGGCGGCACCGGCCACCGGCACCATCCGACAGCGAGGAGCGACAGACATGACGGGCCATCAGGAGCAGCGGGCGGCGGGGCGTACGGACCGGGCCGGGACGGGGGATCTGACCGGGCGCGTGGCCCTGGTCGCCGGGGCGACCCGGGGCGCGGGCCGGGCGATGGCGGTGGAGCTGGGACGGGCCGGCGCCCTGGTGTACGTCACGGGGCGGACGACCCGGGAGCGGGTCAGCGAGGTCGGCCGGCCCACGGAGACGATCGAGCAGACCGCGGAGCTGGTGACCGCGGCCGGCGGCACCGGCATCGCCGTACCGACCGACCACCTGGAGCCGGCGCAGGTCAAGGCGCTGATCGAGCGCATCGACGAGGAGCAGGGGCGGCTGGACGTCCTGGTCAACAGCGTCTGGGGCGGCGACCGGCTGATCGAGTTCGACACCAGGCTCTGGGACCTCGATCTGGACAACGGCCTGCGGATGTTCCGCCTCGGCGTCGACACCCACGTGATCACCAGCCACTACGCGCTGCCCCTGCTGATCAGGCGGCCCGGCGGGCTGGTCGTCGAGGTCACCGACGGCACCGCCGCGTTCAACCGCACCTACCGCGACAACCTCTGCTTCGACCTGACCAAGAACGCCCCGCACCGCATCGCCTTCGGCCTCGCCGCCGAGCTGACGGAGTACGACGGCACGGCGGTCTCGCTCACCCCCGGCTTCCTGCGGTCCGAGGAGATGCTGGACCACTTCGGGGTGACGGAGGAGACCTGGCGCGACGCGATCGCCAAGGAGCCGCACTTCGCCATCGCCGAATCGCCGGCCCTGATCGCCCGCGCCGTGCGGGCACTCGCCGCCGACCCGGACAAGCGGCGCTGGACCGGGCAGTCCCTCTCCAGCGGCCGGCTGGCGAAGGAGTACGACTTCACCGACACCGACGGCTCGCGTCCCGACTGCTTCGGCTACTTCGAGGACGTGGTCTTCGGCGGGCAGGACGGCACCGCGGCGGACTACCGCTAGACAGAGGGGAGTTCGACGACTGGACCCAGGGCTCGTCGGCGCGGCCCCGCCGGCGGCTATGCGTACAAGGCGGCCGTCCGCCGGGCGGCCGCCGCGAAGCGCTCACGCAGCTCGGGGGGCGCGAGCACTTCGCCCTCCGGGCCGAGCGCCAGCAGCTGGGCGTAGGCGACGTCGGCGGACTCCACGGGCAGCGTGACGGTCAGCCGGCCGTGTTCGTCGGGGCCGCCGCCGGCTTGCGCCGCGTCGATCGCCTCGCGGGCCGCGGCGCGCTCGGTGACGTACGGCAGCTGCCGCACACCGCGCGCGGAGAGTCGCAGCACCACCTCCTCGCGCAGGATCGAGCGGGCGAACTGCGCGGCCCGCTCGGCCCAGAACGCCGGCAGGTCGAACGTCGCCTCGCGGTCGAACCGGCCACCGTCCTCGGCGCGGTCGACCGATGCGAAGCGGTCCACCCGGTAGACCCGGAAGTCGCCCTGCGCCCGCGCCGCCAGGTACCAGACCCCTGCCTTCAGCACGAGTCCGTACGGCTCCAACTCCCGCTGCACCTCGGTGTCCTTGCGGAGGTAGCGCGTGACGATCCGGTGGTCGTCCCAGACCGCGTCCGCGACGGCGGGCAGCAGGGCGGGCGTCTCGGGCTCCTGGTACCAGGCGGGCGCGTCCAGGTGGAAGCGCTGGGCGGCGTCCGTCGCGGCGTCCCGCAGCTCGGGCAGCAGCGCGGCGGACACCTTCAGCCGGGCGGCCGACGCGGCGTCCGCGAGGCCCATCTCGCGCAGGGCGGAGGGCACCCCGGACAGGAAGAGCGCCTCCGCCTCGCTCCGGCCGAGGCCGGTCAGGCGGGTGCGGTAGCCGCCTATGAGGCGGTATCCGCCGGCCCGCCCGCGGTCGGCGTAGACCGGCACCCCGGCCTCGGAGAGGGAGAGCACGTCCCGGGCGACCGTACGCTCCGAGACCTCCAGCTCCTGCGCCAGCTCGGGACCCGTCATCGACGGCCGCGACTGAAGCAGCAACACCAACTTGATCAGCCGTGCAGCACGCATGTCCCCATGATGCCGTCGCCCACCGACAACGCCCCGCGGGCCGAGCTCCGGCCGGCCTTCGGACCTTCTGGCCTTTCTGGCCTTCTGGCCTTCCGGGCTCCGGAAAAGGAAGGGGCCCGGCCGAGTCAGGGCGTGGCCGGCCGGGCCGTGGGTTCCCGTGCGGAGGCACCGGGCGCGGGAAGGTCGCCTCCGCACGGGAGTTGGGGTCCCCCTCAGGGGGGCGGGCGGCGCCCGGTGTCGGCCGGGGCCACCCGGGGGCCGGAGCCGGCGCCGGCACCGCATCCGTTCGCGGACGGCGGCGCCGCGCCCTCACCGGCCGTCGCGCTCCGGGCCGCGGAGCCCGTGGCGCTGCCGGCCTCAGAGCCCGTAGCGCTCCCGGGCCTCCTTGACCGCGGAGGCCTGCACCTCGCCGCGGCGGGCGAGCTGGGCCAGCGCGGCGACCACGATCGACTCGGCGTCGACGCCGAAGTGGCGACGGGCCGCGTCACGGGTGTCGGACAGGCCGAAGCCGTCCGCGCCGAGCGAGCTGTAGTCCTGCTCGACCCACTGCGCGATCTGGTCGGGGACCTGGCGCATGTAGTCGCTCACGGCCAGGACCGGGCCCTCGACGCCGCTGAGCGCCTCGCGGAGGTACGGGGTGCGCTCCTCGCCGCGCAGGGTGGCCTCGTCGGCCTCCAGCGCGTCGCGCCGCAGCTCCGTCCAGGAGGTCGCGGACCACACGTCGGCGGCCACGCCCCACTCCTCGGCGAGCAGCTGCTGGGCCTTGAGCGCCCAGTGGATCGCGGTGCCGGAGGCCAGCAGCTGGACCGCCGGGGCGTCGGCGGGCGCCGAAACGCCGGCCGTGGCCGCGGTGTTGAAGCGGTACAGGCCGCGGACGATGCCCTCGTCGACGCCCGCGGGCTTCGCCGGCTGGGGCATCGGCTCGTTGTAGACCGTGAGGTAGTAGAAGACGTTCGGGTCCTCGCCCGGGGCGGCCTCGCCGTACATGCGGCGCAGACCGTCCTTGACGATCGCCGCGACCTCGTACGCGAACGCCGGGTCGTACGTCAGCGCCGCCGGGTTCGTCGCCGCGATCATCGGCGAGTGGCCGTCCGCGTGCTGGAGGCCCTCACCGGTCAGCGTCGTACGACCGGCCGTGGCGCCGACCAGGAAGCCCTTGCCGAGCTGGTCGCCGAGCTGCCACATCTGGTCGGCGGTGCGCTGCCAGCCGAACATCGAGTAGAAGATGTAGAAGGGGATCATCGTCTCGCCGTGCGTGGCGTACGCGGTGGCGGCGGCGATGAAGTCCGCCATCGAACCGGCCTCGGTGATGCCCTCGTTGAGGATCTGGCCGTCCTTGGCTTCCTTGTAGTACATCAGCTGGTCGCGGTCGACCGGCTCGTACGTCTGGCCCTTGGGGGAGTAGATCCCGAGGGACGGGAAGAGCGACTCCATGCCGAACGTGCGCGCCTCGTCGGGGACGATCGGCACCCAGCGCTTACCGGTCTCCTTGTCCCGGACGAGGTCCTTGACCAGGCGGACGAAGGCCATGGTCGTGGCCACGGACTGGCTGCCGGAGCCCTTGTCGAAGGCGGCGAAGGCCTTGTCGGCCGGGGCCGGCAGCGGCGCGAGGGGGTGGACGCGGCGGGCCGGGGCCGGGCCGCCGAGCTCCGCGCGGCGCTCCTGGAGGTAGCGGACCTCGGGGGAGTCGGCGCCCGGGTGGCCGTAGGGCACCTTGCCGTCGACGAAGTCGCTGTCGGAGATGGGGAGTTCGAGCAGATCGCGCATGGCCTTGAACTCGTCCACCGTCAGCTTCTTCATCTGGTGGTTGGCGTTCTTGGACTCGAAACCCTTACCGAGGGTGAAGCCCTTGACCGTCTGCGCGAGGATGACGGTCGGGGCGCCCTTGTGCTCCAGCGCGGCCTTGTACGCCGCGTACACCTTGCGCGCCTCGTGGCCGCCGCGCGAGAGGTGGAAGCACTCCAGGATCTTGTCGTCGCCGAGCAGCTTGGCCATCTCGACGAGGGCGGGCTCGGCGCCGAAGAAGTGGTCGCGTATGTAGGCCGCGTCGCGGGTCGCGTAGGTCTGGAACTGGGCGTCCGGTACCTCGCGCAGGCGGCGGGCGAGCGCGCCGGTGGTGTCGAGCCGGAAGAGCTCGTCCCAGGCGGTGCCCCACAGCGTCTTGACGACGTTCCAGCCGGCGCCGCGGAACTGGGCCTCCAGCTCCTGCACGATCTTGAAGTTGGCGCGGACCGGGCCGTCCAGGCGCTGGAGGTTGCAGTTGATGACGAAGGTGAGGTTGTCCAGGCCCTCGCGGGCGGCGAGCGCCAGTGCGGCGGTCGACTCCGGCTCGTCCATCTCGCCGTCGCCCAGGAACGCCCAGACGCGGGAGGCGGAGACGTCCTTGATGCCGCGGTTGGTCAGGTAGCGGTTGAAGCGCGCCTGGTAGATGGCGGAGAGCGGGCCCAGACCCATGGAGACGGTCGGGAACTCCCACAGCCAGGGCAGCCGCCGCGGGTGGGGGTAGGACGGGATGCCCTTGCCGCCGGCCTCGCGGCGGAAGTGGTCGAGGTGGTCCTCGGTGAGGCGGCCGTCGAGGAAGGCGCGGGCGTAGATGCCGGGCGCGGCGTGGCCCTGGATGTAGAGCTGGTCGCCGCTTCCGTCGCCTTCCTTGCCGCGGAAGAAGTGGTTGAAGCCGGTCTCGTAGAGCCAGGCCGCGGACGCGAAGGTGGCGATGTGGCCGCCGACGCCGTACGGGGCGCCGCGGGTGACCATCGCGGCCGCGTTCCAGCGGTTCCAGGCGGCGATCCGGGCTTCCATCGCCTCGTCACCCGGAACGGCGGGCTCGGCGGCGGTGGGGATGGTGTTCAGGTAGTCGCTCTCCAGGAGCTGGGGCAGTGCGAGCCCCGAGTTCTCCAGGGTGCGGCGCATCAGGTAGGCGGCGCGGTGCGGGCCGGCCGCCTCGGTGACGGCGTCCAGGGACTCGCGCCACTCGGCCGTCTCCTCGGGGTCGCGGTCCGGGAACTGGTCGAGCTGGCTGTACGGCAGGCGCACGGGGTCGGGCATGGGTGGCCCCTTTCCGGACGGGAGGGTAGCTCGGGGGTGTCGTCGAGGCCGGGCCGTGTTTCGCGGCGTACGGCGGGATCTCGACGACACCCGTCTGCGAGTTCGGCAGTTTCGGCAGGCAGGGTGTCGCGCCCCGACAGAGGACGATACGCCTGTGATCGATGATCGATCAACGCTCAACGGGTGAAAAACCGCAGGTCGGCACCGGGTGTCGCAAATCTCGGCACGCGGTGCCAGCCCGGAGCCCGCCTCCGCTACGCCCCGCAGTCCCTTCCGAACCCTCGGTGTGCGCCGGGGGCCCGGGGCGGGGGCGGCTCGCTCAGACCCTCGGTGCGCAGCTCAGCACATGCGCCTTGAGCAGGGTGCCGATCTTGGGGTCGCGCCGCCGGAACGCGTCCACGATCTCCTGGTGGTCCTGGGCGTGCGAGCGCGGCTCCGGGCTGAACCAGCGGATCGACAGGGTGGTCCAGACCTCGATGCCCAGCGACTCCCAGGTGTGCAGCAGGACGGAGTTCCCGGCCGCCCGCACGATCTCCCGGTGGAAGGCCACCGTGTGCCGTACCTGCGCCTCCCCGTCCGCCGCCCGGTCCGCCTCCCGCAGCGCCGCCACCTCCCGCTCCAGCGCCGCGGTGTCCTCGGCCAGCCGCCCGGCGGCCAGCTCCGCGGCCACCTGCTCCAGCCCGGCCCGCACCGGGTAGCTCTCCCTCAGGTCGTCCGCGGTCAGGTTCCGCACCCGGACGCCCTTGTTGGGCGCCGACTCGATCAGCTGGAGCGACTCCAGCTCGCGCAGCGCCTCCCGTACGGGCGTCTGGCTGACCTCCAGCTCCACCGCGATCCGCCGCTCCACAATCCGCTCGCCCGGCTGCCAGCGGCCGCTGACGATCCCCTCAAGGATGTGCTCGCGGATCTGCTCGCGCAGCGAATGGACGACGGGCGGGGTCATGAGGTGCTCCTTCAGAGCGGGTGGTGGCGAGGGGGCCATTATCCGGGACGGTGACGCGCAAAGGGGTCGGCCCCGGTTCGTACGCGGACGAACCGGGGCCGACCCCTGCTACACGCCTGCCGAGTGGCTGCCGGAACTCACAGCCCGCTCTCGGTCTCGTTGCGATCCTCGGTCACCCGGGAGAGCGACCGGACGCTTCAGAGACCGATCTCGGTCTCGAACTCGGCGGCCTCCAGGATCTGCTTGACCGTGGTCAGGTAGCGGGCGGCGTCGGCGCCGTCCACCAGACGGTGGTCGTAGGAGAGCGCGAGGTAGGTCATGTCGCGCACCGCGATGGTCTCGCCGAGGTCCGGGTGGTCGATGACCACCGGGCGCTTGACGGTCGCACCGATGCCCAGGATACCGACCTGGTTCGGGGGCACGATGACGGTGTCGAACAGGGCGCCGCGCGAACCGGTGTTGCTGATGGTGAAGGTCGCACCGGACAGCTCGTCCGGCGTGATCTTGTTCGCGCGGACCTTGCCCGCCAGGTCCGCCGTCTTGCGGGCGATCCCGGCGATGTTGAGGTCACCGGCGTCCTTGATGACCGGGGTCATCAGGCCCTTCTCCGCGTCCACCGCGATACCGACGTTCTCGGTGTCGAAGTAGGTGATGGTGCCCTCGTCCTCGTTGATCCGGGCGTTGATGACCGGGTGGGCCTTCAGCGCCTGGACGGCGGCCTTGACGAAGAACGGCATCGGGGAGAGCTTGACGCCCTCACGCTGCGCGAAGGCGTCCTTGGCCTTGTTGCGCATCCGCATGATCGCGGTGATGTCCACCTCGACCACGGAGGTCAGCTGCGCCTGGCCGTGCAGGGCCTTCATCATGTTGTCGCCGATGACCTTGCGCATCCGCGGCATCTTGATGGTCTGACCGCGCAGCGGGGAGACCTCCAGCGCGGGGGCCTTGGAGACCGCGGCCGGGGCGGCCGGGGCCGGCGCTGCGGCCTTGGCGGCCTCGGCGGCGGCGATGACGTCCTGCTTGCGGATCCGGCCACCGACACCGGTGCCCTTGACCGTGGCGAGGTTGACGCCGCTCTCCGCGGCGAGCTTGCGCACCAGCGGGGTGACGTACGCGCCCTCGCCCTCACCGGCGGCCGGAGCCGGGGTGACGGGCGCCGGGGCGGCAACCGGGGCCGGCGCGGGGGCCGGAGCCGGAGCGGCCGGGGCGGGCGCGGGCGCCGGGGCGGCAGCGACCGGAGCCGGAGCCGGCGCGGGAGCCGGAGCCGGGGCGGCGGCGGGGGCCGGGGCAGCCGGGGCGGGCGCGGCGGCCGGAGCGGCACCGGCGGCACCGATCACGGCGAGCTTGGCGCCGACCTCGGCGGTCTCGTCCTCACCGACGACGATCTCCAGCAGGGTGCCGGAGGCCGGGGCCGGGATCTCGGTGTCGACCTTGTCGGTGGAGACCTCCAGCAGCGGCTCGTCGGCCTGCACCTCCTCGCCGACCTGCTTGAGCCAGCGGGTGACGGTGCCCTCGGTGACGCTCTCGCCGAGCGCGGGGAGGACGACGTCGGTGCCCTGGGCGCCGCCCGCGGGGGCGGCGGCGGGCGCCGGGGCGGCAGCCGGAGCCGGGGTGGGCTCGGGCTGGGCGGCCGGGGCGGGGGCCTCGGCGGCAGCCGGGGCCGGCGCGGCGGCCGGGGCGCCGGTGCCGTCGTCGATGATGGCCAGCTCGGCGCCGACCTCGACGGTCTCGTCCTCGGCGACCTTGATGGAGGACAGGACGCCGGAGGCCGGGGCCGGGATCTCGGTGTCGACCTTGTCGGTCGACACCTCCAGCAGGGGCTCGTCGGCTTCGACGCGCTCACCCTCGGCCTTCAGCCAGCGGGTGACGGTGCCCTCGGTGACGCTCTCGCCGAGCGCCGGAAGGGTTACGGAAACCGCCATGGTTTCGGTTGCTCCTTACAAATTGCGGATGTGGTCGTCGCGCCCGGATGGGGTCAGTCGTGGGAGTGGAGGGGCTTGCCGGCCAGGGCCAGGTGGGCCTCGCCGAGCGCCTCGTTCTGCGTCGGGTGCGCGTGGATGAGCTGCGCAACCTCGGCCGGCAGGGCCTCCCAGTTGTAGACCAGCTGGGCCTCGCCGACCTGCTCGCCCATACGGTCACCGACCATGTGGACGCCGACCACGGCACCGTCCTTGACCTGGACGAGCTTGATCTCGCCCGCGGTCTTGAGGATCTTGCTCTTGCCGTTGCCCGCGAGGTTGTACTTCAGAGCGACGACCTTGTCGGCGCCGTACAGCTCCTTGGCCTTGGCCTCGGTGATGCCGACCGAAGCGACCTCGGGGTGGCAGTACGTCACGCGCGGCACGCCGTCGTAGTCGATCGGCACGACGTTCAGACCGGCCAGCCGCTCCGCCACCAGCATGCCCTCGGCGAAGCCGACGTGCGCGAGCTGGAGGGTGGGGACGAGGTCGCCGACGGCCGAGATGGTCGGCACGTTGGTCTGCATGTACTCGTCGACCAGAACGTAGCCGCGGTCCATCGCGACGCCCTGCTCCTCGTAACCCAGGCCCGCCGAGACCGGCCCGCGGCCGATCGCGACCAGCAGCACCTCGGCCTCGAAGGTCTTGCCGTCGGCCAGGGTGACCTTGACGCCGTCGGCGGTGTACTCGGCCTTGTCGAAGAAGGTGCCGAGGTTGAACTTGATGCCCCGCTTGCGGAAGGCCCGCTCCAGCAGCTTGGAGCTGTTCTCGTCCTCGACCGGGACGAGGTGCTTGAGGCCCTCGATGACGGTGACGTCGGTGCCGAAGGACTTCCACGCCGAGGCGAACTCGACGCCGATCACGCCGCCGCCCAGGATGATCGCGGACTTCGGCACGCGGTCCAGCTTCAGCGCGTGGTCCGAGGAGATGATGCGGTTGCCGTCGATCTCCAGGCCGGGCAGCGACTTCGGCACGGAGCCGGACGCCAGCAGGACGTGGCGGCCCTGGACGCGCTGGCCGCCCACGTCGACGGAGGTCGGCGAGGACAGCCGGCCCTCACCCTCGATGTAGGTCACCTTGCGGGAGGCGACCAGACCCTGAAGGCCCTTGTAGAGGCCCGAGATCACATCGTCCTTGTACTTGTGGACGGCGTCGATGTCGATGCCCTCGAAGGAGGCCTTGACACCGAACTGCTCGGCCTCACGGGCCTGGTCCGCGATCTCACCGGCGTGCAGCAGTGCCTTGGTGGGAATGCAGCCGTTGTGCAGGCAGGTGCCGCCGAGCTTGTTCTTCTCGATCAGGGCGACGTCCAGGCCCAGCTGCGCCCCGCGCAGGGCAGCGGCGTAACCACCGCTACCGCCTCCGAGGATCACTAGGTCGAAAACGGTGCTGGCGTCGTTCGCCACGTCACGTCCTCCATGCATGGGTGCGCCGGAGCCGGTCGTCGATGACCGGACCGCGGCTGTTGTTCGGCCGCTTTAACTCGGCCCTGGGTAAGGGGGGCCCTGTCCTGCCGAGAACCCATCTTCGCACTTGTTCAACGAAGCCGGGACGGCGGGCCGGGCTCTGGGCGGCCGATCAGCCGCCCGAAGCGGGTTACCGGTGCGTACGGGAGTGCGGATTTCGTTGAGGGCGAACACGGTGCCGTACGCACACCGACGGCCCCGGGCTGTGAGCTCGGGGCCGTACGGGCAAAGCGGGACAGACGGAACGGCGTCAGCCGAGGTCGCCCGCCGCGGTGCGCTCGGCGAGCCGCACCAGGGTGCGCACGGCGGAGCCGGTGCCGCCCTTGGGGGTGTAGCCCCAGGGCGCGCCCTCGTGGAAGGCCGGGCCCGCGATGTCCAGGTGTGCCCAGGTGATGCCGTCGCCGATGAACTCCTTCAGGAAGAGGCCGGCCACCAGGCCGCCGCCCATCCGGTCACCCATGTTGGCGATGTCGGCGACCGGCGAGTCCATGCCCTTGCGGAGGTGGTCGGGCATCGGCATCGGCCAGGACTGCTCGCCGACCTCCTCCGCGATCTCGTGGATCGACGTACGGAAGGCGTCGTCGTTCGCCATGATCCCGAAGTGGCGGTGGCCCAGCGCCAGCACCATCGCACCGGTCAGCGTCGCGACGTCCACGATCGCGTCCGGCTCCTCCTCCGAGGCCCGGGCCAGCGCGTCGGCCAGCACCAGACGGCCCTCGGCGTCGGTGTTCAGCACCTCGACGGTCTTCCCGCTGTACATGGTCAGCACGTCGCCGGGGCGGGTGGCGGAACCGGAGGGCATGTTCTCGGCGAGCGCCAGCCAGCCGGTGACGTTCACCTCCAGGCCCAGCCGGGCCGCGGCCACCACCGCGGCGAAGACCGCGGCGGCACCGCTCATGTCGCACTTCATGGTCTCGTTGTGGCCGGCCGGCTTGAGCGAGATGCCGCCCGAGTCGTACGTGATGCCCTTGCCGACCAGCGCCAGGGTCTTGTCGGCCTTGGGGTGGGTGTGGGCGATCCGCACCAGCCGCGGCGGCGCCTCCGAGCCCTGGCCGACGCCCATCAGGCCGCCGTAGCCGCCCTTCTTGAGCGCCTTCTCGTCCAGCACCTCGACCTTGAGGCCGAACTCCTTGGCCGCGGCCTGCGCCTCGGCCGCGAACGCCTTCGGGTCCAGGTCGTTGGAGGGGGTGTTGATCAGGTCGCGGGCGCGGTTGATCTCCGCGGCCAGTGCCTCGGAGCGCGCGGCGGCGGCCTTGAACTCCTTGTCGCGCGGCTTGCCGCCGAGGAGCGCGACCTCCGCCAGCGGCTGCGACTTGGCGTCGTTCCGCTTGCCGCCCTTGGCGTCCTGGCCGTTGCCGTTGCTGCGGTACGCGGTGAAGGTGTACGCGCCGAGCAGCGCGCCCTCGCCCACCGCGGCGGCCGCCTCGGCGTCCTCGACCGGCAGCGCGAAGCCGGCCTTCTTGCTGCCGGTCAGCGCGCGGGCGGCGCTGCCCGCGGCGCGCCGGAGTGCCTCGTTGTCGTAGGCGTCGCCCTTGGCCGGGGCGTCGCCCAGGCCGACCGCCAGCACGACCGGCGCCTTGAGGCCGTCGGCGGCGGGCAGCTTGGTCACCTCGCCCTCGGCACCACTCGCGCCGAGGGTCTCCAGCACACCGGCGAGCTTGCCGCCGAAGGCCTTGTCCACGGCCTCCGCGCCGGGAGCGACAACGACGCCCTTGGCGCCCTTGGCCACGCCGACGACGACGGCATCCGCACGCACCGTTGCGGCGGAAGAAGTACTGAGGGTCAGTGCAGTCACGGTGATGAGAGTCCTGTTCCGTCCGGGAATCCGTTCGCGCCCACGGCGCGCTGCTGCGGCTGAGCCTACGCTCGGCTGCGCCCCGAGGCCCGGCCTGAGGGGCTATCGGATGCCGCACCGCGTCGCGACGGCGCCCCCGGACCGGTGCCCTGTGCAACGAACTGGCCACCGCAGAAAGGGAGTTGGGCGGAAAACAGGGTCACCCGAGGGTCAGCACGATCAGCGCCACCAGCCCCGCGGTCTCCGCCAGCGCGCCGAACACGTCCCCGGTCACCCCGCCGAACCGCCGCCGGCAGTGCCCCAGCAGCAGTTCGCCGGCCGCCAGCCCGAGCAGCGCCGCGCCCGCGGCGTGCAGTGCGCCGTACGCGCCGAACACCGCGCCCGCCGCCGCGCACCCGGCGACGACCAGTGCGGCACACACCCCCGCGGCCCGCACCGGCACGGCCCCCGCGACCGCCGCGCCCAGCCCCTCCGGGCGGGCCGCCGGCACCCCCGCGCGGGAGGCCAAGGTCAGCGCGGCGCGCCCGGTGACCGCCGCCACCGCCGCCGCCAGCGCCCCCTGCGCCCAGCCCGCGGCGAACTGCTCGGCCAGCGCGGCCACCTGGGCCAACAGCGCGAACAGCAGGGTGATGACCCCGAACGGACCGATGTCGGACTGCTTCATGATGCGCAGCGCGTCCTCGGCGGGCTTGCCGCTGCCCAGCCCGTCGGCGGTGTCGGCGAGCCCGTCCAGGTGCAGGCCACGGGTGAGCACGGCGGGCACCGCGGCGCTGCCGACCGCGGCGAGCAGCGGCCCGCCGCCGAGCAGCAGCAGCGCCCCGCCGAGCGCCGCCGCGGCCAACCCGACCACCAGCCCGGCCAGCGGTGCGCAGAGCATCCCGCCACGCGCCGCCGCCCGGTCCCAGCGGGTGACCCGCACCGGCAGCACGGTCAGCGTGCCGAACGCGAAGCGCAGGGCGTCGGAGGGGGCCGGGGGAGCGGGGGACTCGGTCACCGCGGCAGGCTATCCGGGCGCCCGCCGCGTTTGGTTCCCGCCCCCGGAGGCCTGGAAGGGGCCTAATGGTCAGCAGGGGCCGACGGCCCCTGCACGTCGGATGTCCTCACGCCGGATCGGGACGGGAGCGGGCGGGATGGGCCACTGGTGGTACCGCAACATCGTCGAGCCGGGGAAGCTGCCGCTGCTGCTCGCCCTGGCGTCCTTCGTGCTGACCTTCCTGGTGACCCGGGCCATCACCCGGCTGATCCGCGCGGGCAAGGGCCCGTTCCGCAACATCTCCCCCGGCGGCTTCCACGTCCACCACGTGGTGCCCGGAGTGGTGCTGATGGTCGTCGGCGGCTTCATCGCCATCGGCGGCGGCGGCCGGCCCGGCTTCGGCACCGGCCTCGCGGCCGTGCTCTTCGGGATGGGCGTCGGGCTCGTCCTGGACGAGTTCGCGCTGATCCTCCACCTGGACGACGTCTACTGGAGCGAGGCCGGCACCAAGAGCGTCGAGATCGTCATCCTCACCGCCGCCCTGGTCGCCCTGGTCCTCGGCGGCTTCCTGCCGTTCGGCGTCAACGAACTGACCCCGGAGGAGACCACCGACCGCTTCACGGTGGTCCGGACCGTCGCCGTCAACTTCCTCTTCGCACTGATCGCGCTGACCAAGGGCAAGGGGCGGATCGCCGTCATCGGGGTCTTCGTGCCCTTCGTCGCGCTCTTCGGCGCGGTCCGCCTGGCCCGGCCCAACTCGCCCTGGGCCAGGCGCTTCTACCGCAACCGGCCGAAGGCGCGGGCCCGTGCCCAGGTCCGCGCCTACCGTCACGACCTCCGCTGGTCCGCGCTCCGCCGCAAGGTCGAGCACCTCATCGGCGGCGCCCCCAACCACTGACCCGCTGGGCGTCCCGCGGCTTCGAGGGCCGCCACACCTCCCACAGCCCACACACCATCAGCACCCCGAGGAGCGCCGCGATGTGCTCCTTGCCGGCCAGGTTGCTCTTGATGAACACCACTTCGAAGACCATCGAGAGCACCACCAGCGCACCGGTGAACCACGCCCGGTAGCGCCAGCAGACGAAGAGCGCCAGCCCCACCACGGCCGCCGACGGCCCGGTGTCGACGACGTACTTGTCCGAGTCCGGCAGGCCCAGGGGGCTCTGCGGGCCGATCCAGATGCCGATCCGCGCGTACATCGTCCCGGCGAGCGTGGCCACGTACGCGATCAGCAGTGTCTGCCGCCAGCCCACGCAGATCTCCGCGATCCCGAAGACGATCAGGATCTGGGCCAGCGCGCCCCACACCGGGAGGTCCAGCGCCGGCACGAACAGCGACAGCGGAGTGCGCAGCAGCGCCACCCACAGGTGCTCCCAGGCCTGTACGGAGCCGATGTCCTGCACCGTCTGGTAGCCCCAGGGCTGGTTCTGGACGAACTGGAAGACCACCGTCAGACAGACCGCGGCGAGCGTCACCGGGATCGCCCGCAGCTTCCTCGCGACCAGCGCGGACCACACCGTCAGCAGGAGCGGCCCCCACTCGGCACGCGCCGCGCGGCGCACCAGGGACGCCTCCCGCCGCTCCGGCACCACGACTTCCCGCCGCCCCGGTGCCGTCTCCTCCCGCCGCCCCGCACGGCGTCTGCTCATCTGACGTTCTCCAGGTGCTTGCGGTTCAGCCACTTGGGCAGGCCGGGCGCTTCCAGGAAGCCTTCCGCCCGGCCGGCGGCGATACCGATCCGCAGCAGGTCGGTGCTCTTCTCGAAGAGCATGTACCGCGGCTCCCAGATCGGCCGGTATTTCGCATTGGCGCGATAGAGCGATTCGATCTGCCACCACCTGGAGAAGAAGCTGAGCAGCGAGCGCCACAGGCGCAGCACCGGGCCCGCGCCGAGCCGCGATCCACGTTCGAAGACGGAACGGAACATCGCGAAGTTCAGCGAGAGCTGAGTGATCTCCACCTCTTTCGCCCGCTGGATCAACTCCAGGACCATGAACTCCATCAGCCCGTTCTCGGAGTCCCGGTCCCGCCGCATCAGATCCAGTGACAGGCCCTTCTCGCCCCACGGGACGAAGCTGAGCAGCGCCCGCAGTTCGCCGTCGGCACCGGAACACTCCAGCATCACGCAGCGCCCGTCACCCGGGTCGCCGAGCCGGCCCAGCGCCATCGAGAAGCCGCGCTCGGTCTCCCCGTCGCGCCAGTCGTCGGCCAGCCGCAGCAGATGGTCCATCTCCTCGGCGGGGATGTCCTCGTGACGCCGGATCCGCACGGTGTAGCCGGCCCGCTGGATGCGGTTGTACGCCTGCCGCACGGTGCGCATCGCCCGGCCGTCGAGCGTGAACTCCGAGGTCTCCACGATCGCTTCGTCGCCGAGCTCCAGCGCGTCCAGACCGTGCCGGGCGTAGATCGTGCCGCCCTCCTCGCTCGCGCCCATCACGGCCGGCGCCCAGCCGTGCTCCCGGGCCTCGGCCAGCCACCCCTCGATCGCCCCCGGCCAGGCCTCCGGATCGCCCAGCGGATCGCCGGACGCCAGGGACACCCCACCCACCACGCGGTAGGTGACCGCCGCCTTGCCGCTGGGGGAGAACAGCACGCTCTTGTCCCGGCGCAGCGCGAAGTAGCCCAGCGAATCGCGGTCACCGTGCCGGGCGAGCAGGGCGCGCAGCCGCTCCTCGTCGTCCTCGGTGATCGCCTCGGTGCTGCGCACGGACCGGAACGCCGCCCACAGGACGGCCACCAGCAGCAGCGTGCTCAGCACGTTGATCGCGACGTTGACCCAGTTCGGGGTGGAGATCCCGGGGAAGTGCCGGTCGTCGGCGGCCAGCGACACCAGCCGCATCAGGCCGTAGCGCCACCGCTCGACGAACGTCGAGGAGGCGTCCTGCGCGGTGTTGGTGACGGTCACCAGCAGCGCCGCCAGCAGCGAGGTGACCAGCAGCCCGCCGACCGCGACCGCCGCCGCCAGCTTCGGGTTCGACCGGTCGCCCTTGGCGTAGAACTCCCGCCGGCCGACCACCAGCGCGCCCACGAACGCCAGCGTCACCACCAGCGACACCCAGTTCTGCGGGTGCTCCCGGAAGTCCGGGGCCGCCGCCAGCGCGAAGCCGAACGCCAGCGACAGCAGCCCGGACAGCACCAGGTTCAAGATCCATGCCGCCCGCTTGCGCCGCCGCAGGGTGACCGACAGGAACAGCGAGAAGGCCCCGGACGCGAAGCCGGCGGTCAGCAGGTACGGAGTGAAGTACTCCTCGATGTTGTGCCGGCGGATGTCGTTGCCGAACGACACCCACACCGCGCTCAGCAGGTTGATGAACGTGACCGTGCGCAGGTACCAGATGCCGAAGGCGGCACCCCGCCGTGACCAGGGACCGCGGTTGCGGTCTTGACGGTCTTCGTCCCGACTCAAGCGATGTCTCCCATAAAAACGTGTAAAGCCGTGATCTTATGGGGAGCCGCCGGATGGTCCGGTACGGGCATGAAGCGAGGGGCGCCCCGGTCCGGGCGCCCGTCCGATCGCTCCTGACGACGGCCGGCCCGTGGTGGGCCGGCGGCACGTCAGTCGCGTACCGGCAGTTCTGCCGCCAGGGCCGCAGCCGCCTGCACCAACGGCAGAGCGAGCAGCGCCCCCGTCCCCTCGCCAGCAGTGACGCCGTGGTCGAGCAGAGGGTTGAGTGCGATCCGGTCCAGCGCCTTGGCCTGCGCCGGTTCGCCGCTCGCCTGGCCGGCCAGCCACCAGTCCGGCGCCCGGAACGCCACCCGCTGCGCCACCAGCGCACAGGCCGCCGAGACCACCCCGTCCAGGATCACCGGCGTCCGGCGCACCGCGCTCTGTAGCAGGAAGCCGGTCATCGCGGTCAGATCCGCGCCGCCGACCGTCGCCAGCAGCTCCAGCTGGTCGCCGAGCACCGGCCGCGCCCGGCGCAGCGCGTCCCGGATCGCCGCGCACTTGCGCATCCAGGCCAGGTCGTCGATCCGGGCCCCGCCCCGCCCGGTGACCACCGAGGCGTCGGTGCCGCACAGCGCCGCGATCAAGGTGCTGGCGGCCGTCGTACCGCCGACGCTCAGATCGCCCAGCACCACCAGGTCGGTGCCGGCGTCCGCCTCCTCGTCGGCGATCGCGGTCCCGGCCCGGAACGCCGCCTCGGCCTCCTCGGCGGTCAGCGCGTCCTCGATGTCGATCCGCCCCGAACCGCGCCGCACCCGGTGACGGGTGACCTCCTCGGGCAGCTCCTCCGGGTCGCAGTCCACCGCCATGTCCACCACGCGCAGCTGCGCCCCCGCGCGACGGGCCAGCACCGCGGCCGGGCTCGCCCCGTCCAGCACGGCCCGTACGAGGTCCTTGGTGCCGCCGGCCCGGCGGGCCGACACCCCCAGCTCCGCCACCCCGTGGTCACCGGCGAACAGCAGCACCCGCGGCCGCTCGACGGGCCGTACCGGCACCTGCTGCTGCGCCGCGGCCAGCCACTCGCCCAGCTCGTCGAGCCGGCCCAGCGCTCCCGGCGGCACGGCCAGCCGCGCCCGCCGCTCCTCGGCGTCACGGCGCACACCGCCGTCGGGGCGCTCGATCAGTTGGGCGAAGTCATCGAGGTTCAGGCTGCTCATTGGCCGCAGATTACCGGCAATGCGTTCGGCATGCGGCAGGGTCGCCGGGGCCACCCGGCGGCCGCCGCCGCTCGGGTCCGACACCCCTCGGCCTTCGGTCGGGGTGAGCCCCACGCCGCGCCCGCTCATGCCGCCGGCCCCCGCCCGCCGTGCCGCCCCGCCCCCGCGCCCCGCCGCGCCGCCGCGAACCGGACCTCCCACACCGCCGGCAGCAACGCCCGCAGCCCCGGCAGACGGTGCCCGAGCCCGGCCGGCCGCCGGGCGCGCACCGCCGCGACGCCCGGGTGCCCACCGGTCACGCCGGTCGCCCACCATGACGGTGCGTCAAAGACCAGCGCGCCACCGGGAAACCGCTCCGCGCACGCCGTCACCAGCGCCCGCACCGCGGGCGCCGGCAGCCGCACCAGCACACCCGGCGCCGCCACGACCACCCCGCGCCGAGGCTCCCGCACCGCGTCCAGCCAGCGGTGATCGGCCACCGCACGGGCGACCGTACGCCGCCGGGCGCCGTCCGGCAGCAGCATCCGGCGCACCGCGGCGGTCTCCGGCGGCTGCACCGTCAGCCAGCTCAGCCGTCCGTTGTCCAGCCGCCAGAAGCCGGTCCCCAGCCCCTCGCCGAGCGCGACCACCGTCGCGTCCGGATGCCGCGTCAGATAGGCGCGTACCGCCGCATCGGTCAGATCCGTTCCGGTCACGGGTCAAGAGCACCCGGCGCCGCGCCCCCGGGCAAGCGGACACGGGCCCCGGCGGCCGGCGTTCAGCCGCGCAGCGCAAGCGCCTGGCCCGCCACCACCAACAGCACCTGCTCGCACTCCGCGCCGAACGCCGCGTTCAACCGGCCCAGTTCGTCCCGGAACCGGCGGCCCGCCGCGGTCGCCGGCACCACCCCCGAGCCGACCTCGTTGCTGACCGCCACCACCGGCCGGTGAGTCTCCCGCAGCGCCGCCACCAGCGCATCGGTCCGCTCCCGCAGCGCCCGCCGCCCCCCGGCCTCCCAGGTCGCGTCGTCCCACGCCCCGACCTCGTCCATCGCATGCGTCAGCCACAGCGCCAGACAGTCGATGAGCAGCGGCGAATCCTCGGCCGCGGCGTCCGGCCCGGCGCCTCCGAGCGCCGGCCCCGCCGCCCCGCGGTCCGGCCCCGCCCCCTCCAGCAGCGGCACCAGGTCGCAGGTCTCGACGGTCCGCCAGCTGCTGGGCCGCCGCTCGCGGTGCAACGCGATCCGCTCGGCCCACTCCTCGTCGCCGCCCCGGGTGCCCCCGGTCGCCACGTAGACCACGTCCGGGAAGGCCGCCAGCCGCCGCTCCGCCTCCACCGACTTCCCGCTGCGCGCCCCGCCCAGCACCAGCGTGCGCCGCGGCAGGTCCGGCACCGCGTGGTACTCCCCGACCACCAGCGTGCTGCCGTCCGGCACCGTCCGGGCGCCCATCGCCGCCAACCTGCGGTGCAGTTCGGCCCCCGGCGGCACACCGTGGTCGATGTGCACCGCCACCACGTCCGTCGCCGCGTCCACCGCCCCGCTCGCCCGCAGCCGGGCCAGTGCGTCCGGCCGCTCCAGCACGTCGAGCAGCACCAGGTCGTACGGCCCGGCGCCGCCCGTGCCGTCATGGCCGCCGTTGCCTTCGAGCCCGGCCGGTGCGGCGCCCGGCGGCAGGTACAGCAGGCGCTCGCCCCCGGTGCCGGAGATCTCGTACCCGGTCCCGGGGATGTCCACGGCGAGGGCCCGCACCCGGTGCCCGTCCAGCAGCGCCAGCTCCCGCCCGTCGGCGACCCGGCCCGGTGTGGGCAGCCCGGCCGGCACCTCCAGCGCCGGCCCGTTGTGCGGATGCGACAGCAGCACCTGCCGGACGCCCGCCAGCGACTGCCCGGCCCGGGCCGCCGCGAAGGCCGGGCCCGGTGTCAGGTCGATCAGCAGCGCACCGTCGACGAGCAGCGCGGTCGCCGCCCGCGCCTCGTCGCCGACGGCGGTCGCACAGGCGGCACACGGGCAGCCGGGGCGCGGCAGCCCCTGCGGGGCCCCGGTGCCGAGGAGAGTCACATCCACACCGCCGAGTTTCTCGCGTCCGGTCGCGGTGAGCGCGACGGGGGCGGGCTCGACACGGCCGTTAGGCTGCCGATCAGCACGGAAGCACGACATGGCGGAGTGCGCCTGGCGCGGTCCGCGGTGGCACAGACACGTACTCGGTGGGATCCAGGAGGCGCACATGGCGTGGACGTGGCGGTTCGAGAAGGCCGACGGTACGGAGACGGCGCCGGCCGTGGAACCGGAGGAGTTCACCACGCAGGGCGACGCGGAGTCCTGGATCGGCGAGGAGTGGAAGGCGCTGCTCGACGGCGGCGTCGACCAGGTCCGCCTCTTCGAGGACGGCGACGAGATCTACGCGTCCCCGATGAGCCTGCAAGAGGCCGCGGAGAGCTGAGCACCGCACAACGACGCCGGGCCGGCCCCGAAAGGGACCGGCCCGGCGTCGCACAACCAGCCGGAACTACGGCCGCTGACCCCGCTTGACCTGCGGCTTCGGCAGCCGCAGCCGCCGCATCTGGAGCGTCCGCATCACCGCGTACGCCTTCACGCCCTTGAGGTTCTCCTTGGGGAACCGCTCCTGGAGCTGCTTGCCCAGGCGGAACCAGATCAGCACCGAGTCGAGCACGATCAGCACGATGATCACGAGCCACAGCAGCAGCGCGATGCTCTGGATCGACGGCACCCGGATCATGGTGAGCACCAGGATCACCACAGCCATCGGCAGGAAGAACTCCGCCACGCACCAGCGGGAGTCGACGTAGTCACGCACGAACCGGCGCACCGGCCCCTTGTCGCGCGCCGGCAGATACCGCTCGTCGCCGTTGGCCAGCGCCTCCCGCTGACGAGCCATGTCGGCGCGGCGGGCCTCGCGCTGGGCCTTCGAGGCGTCCTTGCGGTTGGTCGGCGTGTGCGCACGGGACCTGCGCTGCGACTGGGCGTCGCTGCGCTTGGGTGTCGGGCGGCCCTTGGGGGCCTGCGGGTCGCGGGGCTGCTGGGGCTGGTCCGCGGTCACCTTGGCGGTCGCGGCCTGCTCATCCTTCGAACGGCTTCGGAACACAACACCCAAGGGTACGTGCTCGGCGTCGACGGTCCAGGGTCCGACGGGCACGATCCGGCAACGGCGCCGCCCGCAGACCGCGTCGTACCTGGACGGAGCAGGTTTTCAAACAGGGCAGAACGGACACCGCGCGGCGCCTCCGGAGGGTCCCTACTCCTTGCGCCGGAGAAGATGCGCTCGCCGATCGTCCTGGAGGAGGAGCGCATCCGGCCGCGAACAGTGCGGTAATGGAACCAGGGCCCGTACTGTGGGGTCTGTAGATGTGCTGGAGCCTAAGCCCGAGGTGACTCGGTCAGAAGGGGGCGCGCGAGGCCCATGAGCGATGGTGTCATGAAGCGGATGGGGATGATCTTCCGCGCGAAGGCCAACAAGGCCCTGGACCGGGCCGAAGACCCGCGCGAGACCCTCGACTACTCGTACCAGAAGCAGCTCGAACTGCTTCAGAAGGTACGCCGCGGCGTCGCCGACGTGGCGACCTCCCGCAAGCGCCTGGAGTTGCAGCTCAACCAGCTCCAGGGCCAGTCCGCCAAGCTGGAGGACCAGGGCCGCAAGGCGCTGGCGCTCGGCCGCGAGGACCTGGCCCGCGAGGCGCTGACCCGACGCAGCGCGTTGCAGCAGCAGGTCACGGACCTGGAGACGCAGCACCAGACGTTGCAGGGAGAGGAGGAGAAGCTCACGCTCGCCGCGCAGCGGCTTCAGGCCAAGGTCGACGCCTTCCGTACGAAAAAGGAGACGATCAAGGCCACCTACACGGCGGCCCAGGCGCAGACCCGGATCGGCGAGGCCTTCTCCGGCATCTCGGAGGAGATGGGCGACGTCGGCCTGGCGATCCAGCGCGCCGAGGACAAGACCGCACAGCTACAGGCCAGGGCCGGTGCCATCGACGAGCTGATGGCCTCCGGAGCGCTGGACGACCCGACCGGCATGGCCAAGGACGACATCACCGCCGAGCTGGACCGGCTCTCCGGCGGCAGCGACGTGGAGCTGGAGCTCCAGCGGATGAAGGCCGAGCTCGCCGGCGGCTCGTCGGCCGGTCAGCAGGCGCTGGAGAGCGGCCAGGGAAACCAGGCCCAGCCCCACCCGCAGCAGGACCAGCCGCGTTTCGACAAGCAGTGACGGCCGGCGGCGGTTAGCCTCGCAGAGATCGTCGGGACCGGACCAAGGGAGACCGTCGTGATCGTACGGATCATGGGGGAGGGCCAGGTGAAGTTGGACGACTCCCACTTCATCGAGCTCAACAAGCTGGACGACGAGCTGCTCGAAGAGATGGAGAGCGGCGACGAAGCGGCCTTCCGGCGCACCCTCGGCGCCCTGCTGGACGCGGTGCGCCGGCTCGGCACCCCGCTGCCGGACGACGCCCTGGAACCGTCCGAACTGATCCTGCCGGCTCCGGACGCGACGCTCACCGAGGTACGGGAGATGCTCAGCGACGACGGTCTCATCCCGGGCTGAGCGTCCGGTCCCCGAGGCCGCCGTTCGATCTCCCGGGCCCCTGCCCTCGCATTCCCTGCCGCAGCACCCTCCAGCGCATACGGCACACGGCGCCCCGGTCCCTCGTCGGACCGGGGCGCTACCGTTTGCTCTTGTGAGTCTCCTCGACCCCGGTCCGGACGGGCCCCGCGCCGCCGGCCGCTTCCAGTGGCACCGGACGCACCCGCTCGCGTTCGACGCCCTCCTGGCGGTGGCCGCCTTCGGGTGCATCCTGTTCGGCGCGGTGGTCGACCCGCACCGCAGCCAGGGCCCGCGGTTCGCGCCGCACCAGCTCACCGCGGTGACCGTGGTGCTGGCCGCGCTGGCCTGCACCGCCCTGGTGTTCCGCCGCCGGCTGCCCCGTACGGTCCTGGCGGCCACGGGCTCGCTGACCATCGTCGAACTGGTCGCCCGCGCCACCGACCCGCGCGCCCCGGTGGCCGCCGCCGCGGTGATCGCGCTCTACACCGTCGCCTCGCGCACGGACCGGCCCACGACCTGGCGGGTCGGCGCGCTGACCGCCGTCGTACTGACCGCCTCCGCGATGCTCTACGGGCCCAGCCCCTGGTACGCGCAGGAGAACATCGGCATCCTCGCCTGGACGGGCATGGCCGCGGCCGCCGGTGACGCGGTCCGCAGCCGCCGGGCCTTCGTGGCCGCCATCCGCGAGCGCGCCGAACGGGCCGAGCGCACCCGTGAGGAGGAGGCCCGCCGCCGGGTCGCCGAGGAGCGCATGCGCATCGCCCGTGAGCTGCACGACGTCGTCGCCCACCACATCGCCCTGGTCAACGTCCAGGCCGGAGTGGCCTCCCACGTCATGGACAGCCGCCCCGACCAGGCCAAGCAGGCCCTGGCGCACGTCCGCGAGGCGTCCCGCTCGGCGCTCGACGAGCTGCGCGCCACGGTCGGCCTGCTGCGGCAGTCCGACGACCCCACGGCGCCCACCGAGCCCGCCCCGGGCCTGGGCGTCCTCGACCAGCTCGTCGAGGGCTTCGTCCGCACCGGCATCCCGGTCGACCTGGACCTCCCGGACGAGCTCCGCAAGCTGCCCGCCTCCGTCGACCTCACCGCCTACCGCGTGGTCCAGGAGGCGCTGACCAACGTCCACAAACACGCCGGGGAGGGCGCCCGCGCCACGGTCCGGATCGTGCAGTCCCAGACCGCGCTGACCGTGACCGTCCTGGACGACGGCGCCGGCCGGGCCGGGGTACCGCGCCAGAAGGGTGGCGACCGGCCCCTCATGGAGGCCGACCGGTCCGGTGAGCCGGCGGAGAACGGCGGCGGCCACGGCCTGATCGGCATGCGCGAGCGGGTCTACGCGCTGCGCGGCACGATCGTCACCGGCCCGCGGGCCGCCGGCGGCTTCCAGGTGCGGGTCACCCTTCCGCTCCAGACCGTCCGTATGGGGGAGACGACATGACGATCAAGGTACTGCTCGCCGACGACCAAGCGCTGCTGCGCAGCGCGTTCCGGGTGCTGGTGGACTCCGAGCCCGACATGCGGGTGGTGGCGGAGGCCTCCGACGGCGCCCAGGCGTACGAGCTGACCCGGGCCGAGCGGCCCGACGTGGTCCTGATGGACATCCGGATGCCGGGGGTGGACGGCATCGCCGCGACCCGCATGATCAGCGAGGACCCGGAGCTCACGGACGTCCGGGTGGTGATCCTCACCACCTTCGAGGTCGACGACTACGTGGTGCAGGCGCTGCGCAACGGCGCCAGCGGATTCCTCGGCAAGGGCGCCGAGCCGGACGAGATGCTGGGCGCGATCCGCGTCGCCGCCGCCGGCGAGGCCCTGCTGTCCCCCACCGCGACCAAGGGCCTGATCGCCAAGTTCCTCGCCCAGGGCGGCAGTTCGTCCGACGGCGGGCCCGGCGACCGGGGCGCGGAGCGGCTGGCGACGCTGACCGGCCGTGAGCGCGAGGTGCTGACCCTGGTGGCCGGCGGGCACTCCAACGACGAGATCGCCGAGCAACTCGCGGTCAGCCCGCTCACGGTCAAGACGCATGTCAACCGCGCCATGGCGAAGCTGGGCGCCCGCGACCGCTCCCAGCTGGTCGTCATCGCATACGAGTCGGGGCTCGTACGCCCACGGGTGCAGTGAGGGTGGAGTAGCCCGTACTCCGAACGCGGTACGAGGCGCGGCCGGAAACCGACCTGCGAGCGAGGAAAACCGGACTGGCCATGGCGGAAGGTGGTATCCGGGCCACCCAAGGCCCCCGCCGCCGGGCCCACGCGGGCTCCGACGGCCTTCCACAAGCCCGTAAGCCCACAAGCCCGTACGCCCGCCTCACGTCCGTAGGCCCGCCTCACGTCCGTGGGACGCCTCCTCGTGAGCACCGTCTTCAGAACAGAAGAGAGAGACCCCACCCATGTCCTGGCTGTCCCGGCTCAGCCTCGTACAACGGGGCCTGATAGCGCTGATGTCGATCGTCGCGATCGCCTTCGGCGCCATCGCGATACCCCAGCTCAAGCAGCAGCTCCTGCCCTCCATCGACCTTCCGATGGTGTCCGTGCTCGCCCCGTACCAGGGTGCCTCTCCCGACGTCGTCGAGAAGCAGGTGATCGAGCCGCTGGAGGACGGTGTCCGGGCGGTCGACGGCATCAAGAGCGTCACCTCGACGTCGAGCGAGGGCTCGGGCGTCATCATGGCGCAGTTCGACTACGGCAATGACTCCAAGCGCCTGGTCGCCGACGTCCAGCAGGCGGTCAACCGCGCCCGCGCCAAGCTCCCCAAGGACGTCGACCCGCAGGTGGTGGCCGGCTCGACGGACGACATCCCCACCGTCGTCCTCGCCGTCTCCTCCAAGGACAAGGACCAGCAGACCCTCGCCGACCAGCTCGACCGCAGCGTCGTGCCGGACCTGAGGAACATCGACGGCGTCAGCCAGGTCACCGTCAGCGGCGTCCAGAAGCGGATCGTCGCGGTCACCCCCGACGACAGGAAGCTCGCCGCCGCCGGGCTGACCGCCCAGGCACTGGGCCAGGCGCTGGAGGCCGGCGGCACGTCGGTGCCCGCCGGTTCGTTCGCCGAGCGCGGGCAGAGCAAGACCGTCCAGGTCGGCGCCGGCTTCACCTCCGTCGCTCAGATCAAGGACCTGACCGTCGCCCCCACCCCGACCCCGGGCGGCGGCGGGGCGGCGGCCGGCGGCCGGGCCGAGCCGGTCCGGATCGGCGACGTCGCCACCGTCAAGGAGGAGCAGGCCACCCCGACCTCCCTCACCCGCACCAACGGCAAGCCCAGCCTCGCCGTGACGGTGACCATGGACCAGGACGGCAGCGCGGTCGCGATCTCCGACGCGGTGAAGGACAAGCTCCCCACCATCCGTCAGGACCTGGGCAAGGGCGCCGAGGTCACGGTCGTCTCGGACCAGGGCCCGGCGGTCTCCAGGTCGATCGAGTCGCTGACCACCGAGGGCCTGCTCGGCCTCGTCATGGCCGTCATCGTCATCCTGGTCTTCCTGCTCAGCCTGCGCTCGACGCTGGTCACCGCGGTCTCCATCCCGCTGTCGGTCGTCATCACCCTGATCGTGCTGTGGACCGGTGACCTCTCCCTCAACATGCTCACCCTCGGCGCGCTGACCATCGCGATCGGCCGCGTCGTCGACGACTCGATCGTCGTCCTGGAGAACATCAAGCGGCACCTGGGCTACGGCGAGGAGCGCCGGGAGGCCATCCTCTCCGCGGTCAAGGAGGTCTCCGGGGCGATCACCTCCTCCACCCTCACCACGGTCGCGGTCTTCCTCCCGATCGGTGTGGTCGGCGGCATGGTCGGCGCCCTCTTCGGCTCCTTCTCGCTGACGGTGACCGTCGCCCTGCTCTCCTCGCTGATCGTCTCCCTGACGGTCGTCCCGGTCCTCTCGTACTGGTTCCTGCGCGCCCCGAAGATCCCCGAGGGCACCACGGCGGACGAGCTGCGCCGCAAGGCCGAGGAGAAGGAGACGCGCAGCCCGCTCCAGCGCCTCTACGTCCCGGTCCTGCGCTTCGCCACCCGCCGCCGGGTCACCAGCCTGGTCATCGCCGTCGTGATCCTCATCGGGACGTTCGGCATGGGCCCGCTGCTGAAGACCAACTTCTTCGACCAGGGCGACCAGGACACCCTCACCGTCAAGCAGGAGCTCAAGCCCGGCACCAGCCTCGACGCGTCCGACGCCGCGGCCAAGAAGGTCGAGAAGCTGCTCGCGGCCAACGACGACATCGCCGACTACCAGGTCACCGTCGGCTCCTCCGGCTTCATGGCGGCCTTCGGCGGCGGCACCGGTGCCAACCAGGCCTCCTACCAGGTCAAGCTGAAGGACGCCGCGGACTCCGGCAAGGTCACCGACGCGCTGCGGGCCTCGCTCGACAAGCTCGGGAAGTCCATCGGCGACACCTCCGTCACCGCGGGCGGCGGCTTCGGCAACCAGAACCTCAGCGTGGTCGTCAAGGCCGCCGACGCCGACGTCCTGAAGAAGGCCAGCGAGCAGGTCCGCACGGCCGTCGCCGGGCTCGACCACGTCACCGACGTCCAGAGCGACCTGGCGCAGAGCGTCCCGCGGATCTCCGTGACGCCCAACGCCAAGGCGGCCGCGGCCGGTTACAACCAGACCGCGCTCGGCGCGGCGGTCGCCCAGGCGGTCCGCGGCACCACCAGCGGCCAGGCCGTCCTGGACAACACCGAGCGCGACATCGTCATCAAGTCCGCCCACCCGGCCACCACCGAGGCCGAGTTGAAGGACCTCGCGGTCCCGACCCCGGCGGGCCAGGTCAAGCTCGGCACCATCGCCACCGTCAAGACCGTGGCCGGCCCGGTCCAGATGACCCGGATCGACGGGGCCCGCTCGGCGACCATCAGCGCCAAGCCGACCGGCGACAACACCGGCGCGGTCAGCGCGGATCTACAGAGCAAGATCAAGGCCCTGAAGCTGCCGGACGGCGCCACCGCCACCATCGGCGGCGTCTCCCAGGACCAGACCGACGCCTTCTCCTCGCTCGGCCTGGCCATGCTGGCGGCCATCGCGATCGTCTTCATGCTCCTGGTCGGCACCTTCCGGTCGCTGATCCAGCCGCTGATCCTGCTCGTCTCGATCCCCTTCGCGGCGACCGGCGCGATCGGCCTGCTGATCGCCACCGGCACCCCGCTGGGCGTCCCGGCGATGATCGGCATGCTGATGCTGATCGGCATCGTGGTCACCAACGCCATCGTGCTGATCGACCTGATCAACCAGTACCGCGCCCAGGGTTACGGCGTCGTCGAGGCGGTCGTCGAGGGCGGCCGCCACCGCCTCCGCCCGATCCTGATGACCGCACTGGCCACGATCATGGCGCTGCTACCGATGGCGATGTCCATCACCGGCGACGGCGGCTTCATCTCCCAGCCGCTGGCCGTGGTCGTGATCGGCGGTCTGATCACCTCCACCCTCCTCACCCTCCTCCTCGTCCCGACGCTCTACGCGATGATCGAACTCCGCAAGGAGCGCAGGGCGAAGAAGAAGGCCGCCAAGCGCGCCAAGAAGGCCGGCGCACAGCCCGAGGAGCACGACCGCACCCCGGAGCCCGCGGGCGTCTGACCGCCACCGGGCCGCACACCAGGAGCCCCCGCCGCCGTCCAAGCCGTACGGCAGCGGGGGCTCCCGCGTATGTGGGTGACGTCCCGTCCCGTCCCGGTGGTCGGTTGGGACGGGGTGAACTGGGCTTTTAGTGGCCGGACTTGAGGGAGTCGATGAACTCCGTCCACGCGTCGGCGGGTATCGCCAGCGTGGGCCCCGCGGGGTTCTTGCTGTCCCGCACGGGGACCACGCCGGGGAAGCCGTCGGCGACCTCGATGCAGTGGCCCCCGTCGTCGTTGCTGTAACTGCTCTTTCGCCAAGTCGCAGTGCTCAGTTCCGCATTGGGTTGCATGCCTCGTACCCCTCCATCGCCTTCCGGATCCTCGCAGCAGAGTCCCGTGGTGATAGAGCGTATGCCCGAAGCTTGTCGTAGGCGGCGCTGAGGCGGTTCACATCGTCCGGGTCCTCGAAGAGACGGCCGTGCCGGCGGCCTTCTTCATACGCCACGGTCTGTCCAACCGTGTTCTTGACGAGCACCAGTGGATTGCCCATCAGGTAGTAATTGCCGCACTCGAAAGGCAGCACCTGGATCGTGCTGGTCGGTGTATCGACCAGCGCCAACAGTAAGTTCAGCTGCGCGTGCATGACCTGGGGGCCGCCGACGGGTCGGCACAGGATTGCTTCGTCCAGGATCGCCCAGTGTCGGGTGGACGGAGAGGAACGCAGGTGCTCTTGGCGGCTGAGTTGGGCCAGCACGCGCTCTTCGGCCTGTTCTGGCGTCACGTCGGGGGGTGTGCTCAACAGGGCGCGGGCGTATGCCTCGGTCTGTAGCAGCCCAGGTACGAACTGCACCTCGAAGGTCTCGATCGCCGCAGCCTGCGTCTCAAGTTCCAAGAACCGCCGGTAGTAATCAGGATGGGTCTCCTTCTTGGCCAGCTGATACAGCCCGTAGAAGTGGTTGTCCGTGCCGAACGCCGCGTCCAGCGCGGCCGGCAGCTCCGGCGGCGGCAGCAACTCCGCGAGCTCCACGCGAGCCAGCGCACTCTTGCTGAAGTTGACCACGCCGGCCAACTGCGCCAGCGACAGCTTTGCGCGCTCCCGATGTCTCCGCTGCTCCGAGCCGAAGTAGTGGCGGGCGGACAGGTACGGGGTCAGTTCCTTCGGCGTGAACTTCACGCGGATCACCTCTGGGTCGTCCCACTCGTCCCACGCTCAACAGGTGGACGCAGAACCCCTGTTGAGGCCATGCCTCATAGGGCAACTATGGCGATACACACGGTAATCGGCAGGGCAATTGCGCGAAAGCAGGTCATATGTTCGAGGGTTCGCCTCCGCGGCTGTTGCCGTGGACCAGGCCGGACGGTGCTCCCTGTTACCTCATCACCGATGACCCGGAGAGCCATCTGTCGCTCCTCGCCGACGGCATCGAGGAGGACATGCTCGCCGCCGCCGAGGCCGCGCTGAACGACTCCGAAGCCACCATGGCCTACCTGCGCAAGGTGCTGCGCGATGTCGTGCGCGTCGCGTTCAGCAGGGGGGAGCGGTTGGCTCACGCATACGGCGGTACATCTCGCGCCGTGTGCGAGGAGTAGCGGCACGGTGGCTTTCAACACCGCTGTGCTCCCGTGACGAAAGGCAGGGAAGAGGACCGTGCGCTCCGCCCCGGCCGGTACGGTCGGCCTCGCCCTCACTCTCGCCGCTCTCGCGCTCGCCGGCGCTCCGCCCGCCGGCGCGGGGGGAGTCGGCGCCGTGGTGCGGGTGGCGGTCACGGGCGGGGCGTTCACCGCCAGCTCGGGACTGGTCCATACGTTCGCCCGGCCCGAGTGCGCCGCCGACGACGGGAGGCCGACCCCGCTCACCGCGCTCTTCGACGCCGCCCGCCGGTACCGCCTCGGCGGGGTGTGGGTGCGGTGGGACGCCGCCACCCAGGACTACGTCGTCCTCCGCATCCGCGGTGACGCCGCGGACAGCACCCGGGTGTGGAACGCGTATGTGAACGAGAAGAAGATCACCACCACCCCCTGCCGCACCGCCATCAAGGACCGCGACAAGGTCCGCTGGACGCTGGAGGCGCCGTCGGGGGCGGCCAAGAAGAGCTGACCGGCCGCCCTGCCCCTGAGGGAGGAGCGGGCGGCCGGTCACCCACTGGTGCTGCCGCGGACTACGGCAGCGCCAGCATCCGCTCCAGCGCCAGCTTGGCGAAGCTCTCGGTCTCCTTGTCGACCTCGATGCGGTTGACGACCTTGCCGGCCGCCAGCGACTCCAGCGTCCACACCAGGTGGGGGAGGTCGATCCGGTTCATGGTCGAGCAGAAGCAGACCGTCTTGTCGAGGAAGACGATCTCCTTGTCCTCCGCGGCGAAGCGGTTCGCCAGGCGGCGGACGAGGTTCAGCTCCGTGCCGATGGCCCACTTCGAGCCGCGCGGGGCGGCCTCCAGGGCCTTGATGATGTACTCCGTCGAGCCGACGTGGTCCGCGGCCGCCACGACCTCGTGCTTGCACTCGGGGTGGACCAGCACGTTCACGCCCGGGATGCGCTCCCGCACGTCGTTCACGGAGTCGAGGGAGAACCGGCCGTGGACGGAGCAGTGGCCCCGCCAAAGGATCATCTTGGCGTCCCGCAGCTGCTCGACGGTCAGGCCGCCGTTCGGCTTGTGCGGGTTGTAGACCACGCAGTCGTCCAGGGACATGCCCATGTCGCGGACGGCGGTGTTGCGGCCCAGGTGCTGGTCGGGCAGGAAGAGGACCTTTGTCGAACCGGGCTCTCCCTGCTCGAAGGCCCAGTCCAGCGCCCGCTTGGCGTTGGAGGAGGTGCAGATCGTGCCGCCGTGCTTGCCGGTGAAGGCCTTGATGTCGGCCGAGGAGTTCATGTACGAGACCGGCACGACCTGATCGGCGACGCCGGCCTCGGTCAGCACGTCCCAGCACTCGGCGACCTGCTCGGCGGTGGCCATGTCGGCCATCGAACAGCCGGCGGCCAGGTCGGGGAGGATGACCTGCTGGTCGTCGCCGGTGAGGATGTCGGCCGACTCGGCCATGAAGTGCACACCGCAGAAGACGATGTACTCGGCGTCCGGCCGGGCGGCGGCGTCCCGCGCGAGCTTGAAGGAGTCGCCGGTGACGTCGGCGAACTCGATGACCTCGTCGCGCTGGTAGTGGTGCCCCAGGACGAAGACCTTCTCCCCGAGCTTCGCCTTGGCCGCGCGGGCGCGCTCGACGAGGTCGGGGTCGGAGGGGGCCGGCAGATCGCCGGGGCACTCCACGCCGCGCTCGCTCTTCGGGTCGGCCTCGCGGCCGAGGAGGAGCAGGGCCAACGGGGTCGGCTGGACGTCCAGGGGCTGGGCGGTGGTCACAACACGCACCCTCTCTTCTCTACAGACAACTCTTAGGCACGCGCCTTTCTCGGGAGCATGCCTTTTCGTCTATTTGACGCTATCTATCATAGCTGCTTCACGTCACTTTGACGACGGCCATAGTGTCGATGTGACGCATCAGCACTCCGCCATGTGCGCTCGGCCACTGGTTCCCGGCCGCCGGTGTGCGAGCATGTGGAGAGAAGTGCGCGAGCCGGAATTAATCCGGGACGTCATCGGTTCTGCCAGGTGCATCCGATGACAAGCGGTCCGTACAACCCGGGAGAGATGTAGATGAGCGTGCAGGACGAGAAGACCACCGTCAGCGACGGCATCATCCTGTCCGACGCGGCCGCGTCGAAGGTCAAGAGCCTGCTGGAGCAGGAGGGCCGGGACGACCTCGCGCTGCGGGTGGCCGTTCAGCCCGGTGGCTGCTCCGGCCTGCGCTACCAGCTCTTCTTCGACGAGCGTTCGCTGGACGGCGACGTCGTCAAGGACTTCGACGGCGTCAAGGTCGTCACCGACCGGATGAGCGCCCCCTACCTGGGCGGTGCCTCCATCGACTTCGTCGACACCATCGAGAAGCAGGGCTTCACGATCGACAACCCGAACGCCACGGGCTCCTGCGCCTGCGGTGACTCCTTCAGCTAAGGATCACGGGTACGACGCGTACGTCGGGAACGACGAGTACGTCACACGAAGGCGGCGCCCCCATCGAGCGGGGGCGCCGCCTTCGTCGTGTGCGTGACCCAGCGGTCTCGTCATCCTGACCCGGCAGGTCTCCTCGTGTTCCCGACCCGGTGGGCGGGCTACTGCTTCGGCACCGCCTGCCCGGTCGACACGTCGATCACCTTCCGGCCGTCCAGCGGCTCCTGGAGCGCCACGGTCCTGGTGAACTCCTTGGCGATCTTCACGCAGATCTGGCCCGGATTCTTGTCCCGGCCGACGACCTCGACCTTCACCGTCGAGGCCGACTGCTCCGCGCTCACCGAGTAGACGCTGCACACCCCGCCCCAGAAGTGCACGGTCAGCCGCTTGCCGCCGTTGCCCACGTCGTACGACTCCAGCGCCATCGCCCCGGGCTTCCCGGACGGGCCCTTGGGCGTCGGGCCCCGGTGGGTCAGGTACTTCGGGTTCACCGCGGGGTGGGCGATGGTCGTCGTGAGGTCCGGTCCGGTGCCGGGCTGGCGGACCTGGTACAGCCAGGACGGCACCAGCGCCTGGCCGCCGTCCACGTACTGCACCGCGAGCCCGAAGACGGCGCCGGTCACCTCGGCCGGCTTCTGCGCCCTCGTCGGGTCGGGCTCACAGCGGGCGATCCCGCCCTTTCCGCTGTCCTTCTTGCCGTCCTGGCCGGGCGTCGAGGGGCAGCCGGCCGGTGTGCGGCCACCGCCCGAGTTCAGCCGGTCCAGCGTCTGGTCGGCGCTCAGCACCGGGTACACCGCGCCCTTCACCGGCTGCGCCAACTGGCCACTGCCGCCGACCACTTGACCGTCCGAGCCGACCTGGAGGTCGCTCTGCCAGCCGTACGTCGGCAGTCCGCCGAGCACCGGATTCGCGGTCACGATCCGCACCGCGCCGGACAGCCCGCTGGCATCGAGCCTGGCGTTCTGCTGGCCGAGCGCCTTGAGCACCGGCTGCACCGCCTGCTTGGCCTTCGCCGGCGACACCGCCCCCTTGCCGCTGCCGTCGTCCTGCGTCGCGATGTCCCCGCCACCGCGGTACGAGGGGCAGCCGGGCCGGCTCGCCGCACTGCCGTCGCCCGCCCGCTCCTGGCCGGTGCCGCCCTTGGGGGAGGCGGGCAGCGCACAGTTGATGCCGCCGGGGGTGCCGTACTGCGAGAACGTCCAGGAGCCGGAGCCGGTCTTGTTCACCTGGAGGATCGGCCCGCGGGAGTCCGGGGTGACCTCGCCGACCTTCCAGGTGGTGCCCTCGGAGTGGACCTTTCCGGCCACATCCAGCGCCTTCGCCAGCCGTTCCACCGCCTCCCGGCTGATCTCGCCCTTGGGGCGGTAGACCGGCGCGGAGTCCGGCCCGTCCGGCAGCTTCACCACGGCCTTGTACTTCGCGCCCTGTGGATTGGGCTCACCGGCCGCTATCGACCCGCCCGTATAGCCGTCGAGGGCGAGTGGCGGAGGATCGTTCCGGCCCGCGGAGCCCGCGGCGGAGCCCTCGTGGCTCGACGCGGACGAGGCCCAGTACGCCGCGCCGCCCCCGGCCAGCAGCACCGCGGCCGCCACCGAGGCGATCAGGGCCGGGCTGCGCCGGCTGCGCCCCTGGGGTCGGTCCGGGGTCTGGGGGGTGTCCTCGGTGTTCACCGCATCGCTCCTTCAGCTCCGCTGAACATCTGACGTGCCGTCCATGGTGGGTGGACGTCGATGGGACGGAGCGGGGGCGCGCGCGGTTCCCTGTGAGCCTTCGGGGCGCCGCCGGGCGACCGCCCGCTCACGGGCGAGCGCCCACCCGGCACCCGAACGGTTCAGCCTCCGATCAGCGGTTTCATGCGGTTTCAGTCGTCGTTTCAGTCGCCGTACTCGGACATGCCGTCCAGTAGCTCGGCGGAGGTGGCGGGCACCTTGACCCCGTGCAGATCGGAGGCGCGGCCCGGCGTCGGCGCGGGCCCGCGCCCGGCCTTCCAGCGCCCCGCCATCCGGGCGCAGTCACCGCGCAGCTCGTCGAGCGACTCCGGTTCGGCGGCGGGCTCGGTTGCGGCGGGCGACGCGGTGCCACGCGGTGTGACGGCTTTCACAGGCTTGGTCATAGGTGCACGGTACGCAGTCACATACTTGGGAAAAAGGCCTACTATTGGGTAGTTTCCGTCGTTCCGTGTGGCCGGGATGACCGGGTGGCCACGCCCCCCGCGCGGTAGCGTTGCTCCACGTCCGCCCGTCCCTCCGCCACCCGCAGGAGCAGACCCGCCGTGCGTATCGCAGTCACCGGCTCCATCGCCACCGACCACCTGATGACCTTCCCCGGCCGCTTCGCCGACCAGCTGGTGGCCGACCAGCTGCATACGGTCTCCCTCTCCTTCCTGGTCGACCAGCTCGATGTCCGCCGTGGTGGGGTCGCCCCCAACATCTGCTTCGGCATGGGCCAGCTCGGCATCGAGCCGGTCCTGGTCGGTGCCGCGGGCAACGACTTCGAGGAGTACCGCGCCTGGCTCGACCGCCACGGCGTCGACACCCGCTCCGTCCGCATCTCCGAGGTCCTGCACACCGCGCGCTTCGTCTGCACCACCGACGCCGACCACAACCAGATCGGCTCCTTCTACACCGGCGCGATGAGCGAGGCCCGGCTGATCGAGTTGCAGCACGTGGCCGAGCGGGTCGGCGGGCTGGACCTCGTCCTGATCGGCGCGGACGACCCCGAGGCGATGATCCGGCACACCGAGGAGTGCCGCACCCGCGGCATCCCCTTCGCCGCCGACTTCTCCCAGCAGATCGCCCGGATGGACGGCGACAACATCCGCGCCCTCATGGAGGGCGCCACCTACCTCTTCTCCAACGAGTACGAGAAGGGCCTGATCGAGTCCAAGACCGGCTGGACCGCCGAGGAGATCCTCGCCAAGGTCGGCACCCGGGTCACCACCCTGGGCTCCAACGGCGTCCGCATCGAGCGGGTCGGCGAGCCCACCATCGAGGTCGGCGTCCCGGAGGAGAAGCGGAAGGCCGACCCCACCGGCGTCGGCGACGCCTTCCGCGCCGGCTTCCTGTCCGGTCTGGCCTGGGGCGTCGGCCTGGAGCGGGCCGCGCAGGTCGGCTGCATGCTGGCGACGCTGGTCATCGAGACCGTCGGCACCCAGGAGTACGAGCTGCACCGCAGCCACTTCATGGACCGCTTCACCAAGGCCTACGGCCACGAGGCCGCCGCCGAGGTCCAGCAGTACCTGGCCTGATCCGGCCGCACCGTCCCGTCAGACGCGGCGCCGCACCACATACGCGGCGCCGCGTTCTGCTGCCCGCTCGCCGACGTACTCCTGGTCGCGCATCGCGCACCAGGCGGGGATGTCCTGCCGGGCCGCCTCGTCGTCGGAGAGCACCGTCACCGTCCCGCCGACCGGCACCTCGCCGATCACCTTCGCCAGCTCGATGACGGGGATCGGGCACCGCCTGCCGAGCGCATCGACGACCAGCCCCTCGGGCTCGGGCCCCTCCGGCACGACGGGCCCCTCCGGCGCCGCGGGCCCGTGCGGCGCTGCGGGCCCCTTTGGTGCGGCGGCCGCTTCCGCCGGCCGCTCCGGTGCGGCCGGCACCCCCAGCCGCTCCCGCACCGACCGCACCACGCCGGGCAGCACCTCCAAGAACCGCTCCACATCCGCCTCGGCCGTCCCGTACGGCAGCGAGACCCGGACGTTCCCCTCGGACAGCACGCCCATCGCCCGCAGCACATGGCTCGGCGTCAGGGTGCTGGACGTACAGGACGATCCGGACGAGACGGAGAATCCGGCGCGGTCGAGCTCGTGCAGCAGAGTCTCCCCGTCGACATAGAGACAGGAGAAGGTGACGAGATGGGGGAGGCGGTGCACCGGGTCGCCGACCACCTCGACCTCCGGCACCAGTTCCGGCACCCGCACCCGGATCCGGTCCACCAACTGCCGCAGCCGTGCCGCCTCGGCGTCGGTCCCGGCGTCGGCCCGCAGCGCCCGCAGTGACGCCGCCGCGGCCACGATGGCCGGGATGTTCTCGAACCCGGCGCTGCGCCCCGACTCCCGCTCGTCCACGGGCCCCTGGGGCGCGAAGCGGGTGCCCTTGCGGACCACGAGCAGCCCCACCCCGGGCGGGCCGCCCCACTTGTGGGCGCTCGCCGTCAGCAGCGACCAGGCGCCGGGCACCCGCCCCCAGGTCAGCGACTGCGCGGCGTCCACCAGGAGGGGCACCCCGGCCTCCTGGCAGAGCGCGGCCACCTCGTCGACCGGCTGTTCGGTACCCACCTCGTGGTTGGCGGACTGGAGCGCGACCAGCGCGGTGTCCTCGGTGAGCGCGCCGGCGACGTCCTGCGCCGCCACCCGGCCGGTCCGGTCCACGGACAGCTCCGTGCAGGTGCCGCCGGCCGCCGTGTGCACCTCGGCGGCGTGCAGCACGGCGGAGTGCTCGACGGCGGAGTACAGCAGCCGCCGGCCGACCCGCCGCCGGCCCGCCAGTGCGCCGAAAACTCCCGAATGCACGGCCTGCGTCCCCGATGGGGTGAAAACCAGCTCGTCGGGACGGCAGCCGACCGCCTCGGCCGCGGCCTCCCGCGCGGCGTCCAGCAGCAGCCGGCCGCGGCGCCCCTCGCGGTAGAGGCGGGCCGGGTCGGCCCAACCCTCGTCGAGCGAGGCGAGCAGTGCCTCGCGGGCGACCGGGTGCAGGGGAGCGGCGGAGGCGGCGTCGAAGTAGGGCACGTATGAGACGTTAGCCCAGTGCCGCCCGCGTCGGGGCGGTCGCCGGGCAGGTCGTCAGATGCCTGGTGAGGGCGGGTATTCGGGGGTTCGGGCGGTGCCCCGCGGGGGGCCTGGCCACCCCTTAGGGGTGCGTCGCGGCGCGTTGGGCACCCTCCCCGCGCGACCCCAAATAGCGTCCAGTAGGGTTTGGTCCGCATAAACATCCAAACCCCTGCCCGACGCAGGGCGGCGACCGACCAGCGAGTAAGGCCGCAGCCGACCGCGCGGGCGAGACTCTCGGGAAGGCGCTACGTGAGTCCCAACGGCTCCGACCGCTCGTCGCGGCGCCCGATGCGGCGGAAGCTGCCGCAGGTGCTTGCTGCGGGCCTGGTCCTGGCGACCGCTACTGGTTGCACATACAAGGACTTCCCCCGCCTCGGCATGCCAACGCCCGTCACCGACGAGGCGCCGCGGATCCTCTCTCTTTGGCAGGGCTCCTGGGCCGCCGCCCTCGCAACGGGCGTGCTGGTGTGGGGCCTGATCATCTGGAGCGTGATCTTCCACCGCCGTAGCCGGACCAAGGTGGAGGTCCCCGCGCAGACCCGGTACAACATGCCGATCGAGGCGTTGTACACGATCGTCCCCTTCATCATCATCGCGGTGCTGTTCTACTTCACCGCGCGTGATGAGAGCGCGCTCCTGAAGACCTCCAAGAAGCCGGACCACGTGATCAACGTGGTGGGCTTCCAGTGGAGCTGGGCGTTCAACTATCTGGAGAACGTGGACGGCAACAAGTCGACCACGAACATCAACTCCAGTGCGCTCTCCGCGATCCCGGACAAGTGGAAGAAGACCGCGCCGGCCGGTGCCGACGGTGTCTACGACACGGGTGTCCCGGGCGAGCGGAACCCGCAGACCGGTAACCCCGGCCCGACGCTGTGGCTGCCGAAGGGCGAGACGGTCCAGTTCGTGCTGACCTCGCGCGACGTCATCCACTCCTTCTGGGTGGTGCCGTTCCTGATGAAGCAGGACGTCATCCCGGGCCACACCAACGTCTTCGAGGTGACTCCCAACAAGGAGGGCACCTTCATGGGCAAGTGCGCCGAGCTCTGCGGTGTCGACCACTCCCGGATGCTCTTCAACGTCAAGGTCGTCTCCCCTGAGCGTTACCGGGAGCACCTGAAGGACCTGGCGAAGAAGGGCCAGACCGGATACCTGCCGTCGGGCATCGCGCAGACGGATCACGCCAGGAATGCGGAGACCAAGAACCAGTGAGCATCCTCAACGAACCTCAGGGTGCCGCCGCCGACACGGCTCCGGCAGCACCGCCCGTACGCAAGAAGCAGCCAGGCATCGCTGCCGTGAAGTGGTTGACGACCACTGATCACAAGACCATCGGCACGATGTACCTGGTCACGTCGTTCGCGTTCTTCTGCGTCGGCGGCATCATGGCGCTGCTGATGCGGGCCGAGCTGGCCCGCCCCGGCACGCAGATCATGACGAACGAGCAGTTCAACCAGGCGTTCACGATGCACGGCACGATCATGCTGCTGATGTTCGCGACGCCGCTGTTCGCCGGTTTCGCGAACTGGATCATGCCGCTCCAGATCGGCGCGCCCGACGTGGCGTTCCCGCGGCTGAACATGTTCGCCTACTGGCTGTACCTCTTCGGCTCGCTGATCGCGGTGGCCGGCTTCCTCACCCCGCAGGGTGCGGCCGACTTCGGCTGGTTCGCCTACTCCCCGCTGTCGGACGCGGTCCGCTCGCCGGGTGTCGGCGCGGACATGTGGATCATGGGTCTGGCCTTCTCCGGTTTCGGCACGATCCTCGGTTCGGTCAACTTCATCACCACGATCAT